>CAVGZQ010000082.1:5887-11671 GCA_963633515.1 Bacteroidaceae bacterium | reverse complement strand
GAGCAAACGCGCTTCGCATTCATTCAGAACGAGCATGTCGATTTTCGACAAAACGCGCTTGAGGTCGGCGTTTGCCGTGTTGATCCAGAGATTCATCGTGTCGGCTGCGACGAACTTTGCGTCGGCCTGTTCGACGACCTTGAGCTGGAGATGGGGGATGATGTTGGCCAAGAAGAGGAAATCGCAGTTTTTTTGATCGTCGCTGAGATTGGGTTCAAAATCGGCAAAGACGTTGAGGTCTGTCCGCAGCGTCGTGGCATCGGCCAAATCGTCGCCGTACGTTCCCTGCCATCGGAACGTTTTGCCTTTTTTTGTATAGACTTTCGATAAGTCGACGCCGCGTTCGGCGAGGAAATCGAGCTGCGAACGGTCGAAATCTTCGCCCAAAACGGCGATGATTTGGGGGCAGCACAGGAGCCCGGCAGCCGCCGAAAAATACGTAGCCGAACCGCCCAAACCCAAGTGATCGCGCGCATCGGGCGTGGAAACCGTATCGAGCGCAATCGATCCTACGACGATAAGCGACGACGCCGTATCATGCGTCTTGTTCGCTGCATCTGCACGTGCCATGTTTTCCCTCTGAGAATCAAATTTCAGACTCGCCGCCAAAACGATAATCTCGCCGCGAGCGCGCCGCATTTAGCACAACCGGGGCGATATGACAAGCAAATGCGGCGCAAGCCGCAGCGGCGTTTTTGAACGGCGCGCCGAAAGAAAAGATAAAGAATTGCGCATGCGCGCCCATAAAAATGATAGAAGGCGCGCCGTATGCGCGCAGCGTGCCGCCGCCGCGGCGGAGGCATGCGAGCACATAGGCGCGCTGCGCGCGCGTATTGAGCCGGGGCGCCCGAAGGGCGCCGCGAAATAGCGCGCGGCTTGCGGCGTATTGAGCCGGGGCGCCCTTCGGGCGCCGCGAAATAGCCGCAAGCGCCGCATAAAAAAAGAATATTCGAAATAATCCGAAAACCGCAGAATAGCATAAGGAACAGCATGAACGTTGGCGAAGAATTGGCATCGATTGCCGCATCGGAATATTTTGTTCAAGCGCGGGCGCAAGGCTGCAAACTGAGCGATGACACCCGAGATTTGCAAGCGGGCGACCTATTTGTGCTTCGCCGCGGGGCGTCGCCGATCGGTCCCGAGATTGCGGCGAAATTGTGCGCGCAGGCGCATGCGGCGGGGGCGCGAGCCGTTATCGGCGAACGGGATCTTTGCTCCGGCGCGGCGTTGCCGTTTTTGCCGCTTTCGCGGCCGCATTTGCATCTCAATGCGCTGGCCGAGGCATTTTGGGGCGATCCGTCGCGCGAGATGCAGGTGATTGCGGTGACGGGAACAAACGGAAAGACGACGACGACGTATCTCATCGAGTCGGTTGCGCGGGCGATGGGGCTGAAAGTCGGAGTTTTGGGGACGATTTCGCATCGGTATCCGGGGTATGAAGAGGCGTCGGCGAACACGACGCCCGGGACGCTTAAACTTCGGCGTTTGCTTCGGCAAATGGCAGATGCCGGATGCCGGATCGCGGCGATGGAAGTGTCGAGCCACGGGATTATGCAGGGGCGCATCGACGGCGTTTTGTTCGATGCCGCGATTTGGACGAATTTGGGAACGGATCATCTCGATTTTCACAAGACGCGGGAAGCTTACGGGCTGGCAAAAAGGCGGCTGTTCGATACGTATTTGGCGCGCAGCTTCGAGGGCGGAAAGTCGCCGGCGGCCGCAGGCAATGCCGCAGATGCGGAGGTGATGCGGCTTTTGCGATCGGCCAATCCCGAATGCTGGGGGGGGAGAATGGTGCCGTTTGCCGTTTCGGACGGCGCGGCGGCTCCCCAAGCCGATGTTTGGCTATCGCCCGGAGCTTGGACCGGCGATCGTCAGACGTTTTGCGCGCATGCGGCCGGCAGGGCATTTGAAGGATCGCTGCCGTTGGTCGGAACGTATAATTTGGCCAACGCCGCCGGGGCTCTGGCGGCGTTGGTTGCTTTGGGATATGACGCCGCGCGCGTTGTCGGGGCCTTGCGGCATGCGGATCAAATTCCGGGCCGCATGGAATGCGTTCATCGCCGGCCGCTCGTCATCGTCGATTTTGCGCATACGCCCGAGGCTTTGCGCAATGCGCTGACGGCCGCGCGCGGATGCGTGCCGGACGGCGGCCGGCTGATTTGCGTGTTCGGGGCAGGCGGCGACAGAGATCCGTCGAAACGCCCGACGATGGGAAAGATATCGCTCGAAATCGCGGATTTTTCGATCGTGACAAGCGACAATCCGCGCACGGAGCCGCCCGGCGGCATTATCGATCAAATCGTGTCGGGCATGACGGACGGCGGCTTTTCTGCCCGGCATGCGCAGCACGGTTACATCGCCGAAATCGATCGAAAAAAGGCAATCGATCGGGCGCTTGAATCTGCGAGAGACAATGATGTTGTCGTCATTGCCGGAAAAGGTCACGAAGATTATCAGATAATCGGGACGGAAAAGCATCATTTTGACGATCGCGAAGCTGTTCGGGCGTTTTACGTTGCATCGGAGCAAAAATGACTCGGACGCGATTGCGGCGAAAGACGCAAAGCGTGCGGCAGGGGCTGTTTTTCGTTTTTTTTCAGCGAAGAAAAAAAAGCAGCGATAAATTCGTTGCAGAATAAGCGAAAATAAAAATGCAACGAAAATATCGTTTGTCTTTTTAACAAATCTATCGCCGCAAAAGACAGAAATCGTGCGATAAATGCGCTTAATCGGCAAGAAAAAGGCGTTTTTGGCAAAGAGTTTGAAAAGGCGTTCAAAAAGCTCTATGTTTCGGGCGTTGTTTTTTATTGATGCCGGGAGATAATCTATGAGGAACGCAAGGCATTGGTTGGCATTGTTATCGGCGCTGTCGCTGGCGGGTTGCGATTTAATCGGCGTGAGCGTGAGTCCGGATACGTCGTTTGAATACAGGAAATTCGGCGAAATCTGCGTGCAGCACGAGGAGTGCGAGAGCACGTATTGCTTATCGTTCGCGCAAGGGAGTTTTTGCACGCAGACGTGCGAGAACGGATGTCCGGACGGCTGGACATGCGTTGCGATGGACAATCCGCACGGTTCGGGACGCGTATCGCTTTGCACGCGCGTCGAGCAGCAGCTTTGCATGCCGTGCGCCGACAGCAATGCATGCGGTTATAACAATTCGAATTGGTGCATGACGTTTTCGAACGGTCAATATTGCTCGCAGGATTGCACGTATCAAAGCTGTCCGTCGGGGTATTCGTGCGAAGACGCGACGAACGCCGACGGCACGGCCGGACGTCAATGCGTGCCGACGTCGGGCGGATGCATTTGCGACGAAAAGAGCATCGGACAGGTTCGCGGATGCGCGAACACGAATGAATTCGGAACGTGCTACGGTCAGGAAATATGTTCAAGCGGGGGCGAATGGGCATCATGCAATGCGCAGACGCCGTCGGCCGAGGTTTGCGACGGCATCGACAACGATTGCGACGGTTTCATCGACGAAGATTTGGACGGGGGCGCGTGCGATGTTTCGAACGAATTCGGCACATGCAAGGGGATTGCGCTTTGCGCGGGCGGCGAAGGGATGATGTGTTACGGTCAGACAGCCGCCCAAGAAATTTGCAACGGCTATGACGACGATTGCGACGGCGAAATCGACGAAGATTTCGTCAACGAAAACGGGATTTATCATACCAAATTGCATTGCGGCGGATGCGGACACAATTGCGATTTGCTCATGGCGCACGCATCAGAAACGGCATGCGCGATTGCCGACGGCCGGGCGCAATGCCGGGCATTGGCGTGCGAAGAGGGGTATTTCGTGTATCAGGAGGGTGCGGCGTGTCTTGCATTGCCCGACAATCTGTGCGCATTTTGCTCGCAAGACAGCGATTGCGTCGGTCCCGACAGTCTTTGCATCGATACGGGCACCGAAGCATTTTGCGGCCGCGATTGCTCCGACGCGTCGCCTTACGGCGCGTGCCCGTCGGGGTATGCGTGTCAGACGGTTCGCGGCAGCTACCGTCAATGCATTCCGGTCTCGGGCACATGCGTGTGCAATGCCGACAATCAGGGGAGCGCGCGTTCGTGCAAACGCGAAACGTGCGAGGGCTTTGAACGGTGCGAGCGTTCGGGGGATGCTTATGTGTGGTCGTCATGCGAAACGGAACCCTATAACATAGAGGTTTGCGACGGCATCGACAACAACTGCGACGGCATAATCGACGAAGGAATGCGCGATCCCGCTACGGGGCTGTATACGTCGCGCGAACATTGCGGATATTGTTTTAACGATTGTTCGCAGTATTACAAGCCGGAGATTCATCACGTCGAAGGCGTGTGCCTCGTGACGTCGGGGACGGCGTCGTGCGGGATGGGACCGTGTCAGACGGAAACGGTCGGCGGCGTGACTTATGAATGGGTCAATACCGACGGCATCGACAGCAACGGGTGTGAGTGCCGCCGGGTGAAAGGCAACACGTCGAAAGACGATCCGGAAATTCCCGAAACTTATGCGTCAGGCTTTGATTTTGTTGATGAAAATTGCGACGGCATAGACGGCGTCGTCGGCGATGCGCTTTTTGTTTCGCAGTCGGCGGCAGAGGGCGGCGACGGAACGCTTTCGAAGCCGTTTCGGCGCATCGGCGAAGCGCTTGCGGCATGGAGCAAGAGCGGAAAAAAATATATCCTCGTGTCGGAGGGCTTATACGAGGAAGATCTTTCGATTCCCAACGGCGCCGTCATGCACGGCGGTTACAGCGTGAATTTCCGCGAACGCGATTTGGTGCTTCATGCGTCGACGATACGCGGCGTTTCGGCAGCTGCGGCGGTTCATGCCGTTCGGCTTTCGAAGCCTGCGGTCATTTCCGGGTTTGTCATCGAAGGGGCGACGCGCACGGAACCCGGCGTCGGGTCGATTGCCGTATGGATACAAAATACGGCGCAAGTGTCGCTCTATGCGAACAAGATCGTCGGCGGCGTCGGCGGCGCCGGCTTGGCCGGGGCCGGCGGCAAAGCCGGCGTCGGGAGCAAAGAAGATTATGCGCTCAACGGCGCGTCGGGGAAAGTTTCCGAGCGGTTTGCCGGTCCGTGTTCGGGGCGGCGCAGCGAGGGCGGCGCCGGCGGCGTGAACAAAGCCTGTTCCGGAGCGAACGCGACGGCGGGCGGTTATACCGTATGTCCGACATACGATTGGTCGACGCACATGGGCGGACGCGCAGCTTACGGAACTTCGACGCTCAATCGCGGTTTGGGCGGATACGACAGCTCTTTTGACACGATTTCCGGATCGGGTTGCACGCATGCGACGGAATCGGGATTTCCGACGATGATTTTGAACGATGTCGGAGAAAATGGCCGTGACGGGGCAAACGGCGCAAACGGTCATGCCGGAAGCGCTGCGTCCGATGCTTACGGAACGGTAGTGAGCGGCCGATGGCAAGCTGCTGCGGCAGCAGGATCGGGAACTGCCGGCGCAGACGGCGCTGCCGGAGGCGGCGGAGGCGGCGGAGGCGGCGTTGCGTACTTCTACAAATCGTCGGGCGATTGCAGCCTGTTCGAGATGGGACCGAGCGGCGGAGGCGGCGGAGCCGGCGGCTGCGGCGGAAAAGGCGGCGGAGGAGGCGGTGCCGGCGGCGCCGGCATCGGTTTGTATATATCCAACGCCCGCTTCGAAGATGAACTCCCGACTGTTAAAGGGAATTTGTTTGTCCGAGGCCGCGGCGGCGCGGGAGGCGCCGGCGGCGTCGGCGGCGCCGGCGGAGCCGGGGGCGTCGGCGGACAGGGCGGCATCGCCGG
>CAVGZQ010000082.1:0-5877 GCA_963633515.1 Bacteroidaceae bacterium | reverse complement strand
CGCCGGTTATTGGATTTCGACACGCGCAGGCAGCGGCGGAGCCGGCGGGACCGGCGGCCGCGGCGGAGGCGGCGCCGGCGGCGCCGGCGGTCCGGCTTTCGATATCTTGGGCTTTAACGTGACGTCGCAGAAACTCGTCGAAACGAATGCTTTTGCCTACGACGATGCGGCATCTCGCGGCGGAACCGGCGGTCAAGGCGGCGTCGGCGGCGCCGAAGAATCCGGTCCCCAAGGGGTTGACGGCGCAAGCAAACGGCAACTCGATTTGCGTTCATGCCTCTCGGAAAACCGGTGTTCCGCCGGCATGGTCTGCAACAAAGACAATGTTTGCATCCCCGAATCGTAACCGTTTCGTCAACAGCAAGGTGAGGGTTTTATGATATGTCCGGATTAAATCAAAAAGACGGCCGCCGGCAAGAAGCAGTCGATGTCATCGACATCGAGATTCCAAAATTCCATGTCGTGCTCTACAACGATGACTATACAACGTTCGAGTTTGTCACCGAATTGCTCGTCTATGTTTTTCATCACACGGCCGCCGCCGCCGAACGGATAACGATGCATATCCATCAAAAGGGCAAAGGCATTGCGGGGACGTATTCCAAAGAAGTCGCCGAAATGAAGGTAAAAAGCGTTCATGAAGCGGCACGAAAAGCCGGATATCCGCTGCGTGCGGGCATTGAATAGGAAGCTCAAAAATCTTCGCAGCAAAGATATTTTTTGGCAGTGCCGGTTTACCTTTTGCGCAATCGTGTTTACATGCCGTCCCCGGCAAAGTCTGCGTCGTCGCCGCTTTGTGTCCGGGGAGCCGACGGAAGGCGTTTTCTTATTTGGGAAGTCATGGAATCTCATCAATTTGACAGTTATTTGGACAAGGCACGTCAAATCGCAATTCAATATCGCCACGAGTATTTGACGAGCGAGCATCTTTTTGCGGCGCTTTTGAGCGATCGCGAAGTCATTCGCGCATTTCGCGACATGGATATCCCGATTCCCTTTGTGCGCAAGCAGCTGGAACACTATTTCAGGCATAATTTGGATCGCGCCGCAGATGATGTTTCTGCCGAAGAACTGGGCAAGATGACCGATACGTTGCAAGGCATCGTATCGCGCGTCTTGATGCAAGCGCTGAGTTCCGGACGAGATTTCCCGCGAGCCATCGATTTTATCATAGCGTTGGGCGACGATAAGTATTCGTTCGTTCGGGCGATGTTTGACGCTACGCATCACAGCAGTCTTGAGTTTATGGAATGGGCGGCAAGTCATCCGATCGACGATATGACGCGAAAGCGCGTCGGCTCGATGAAGCCTGCCGACGGCATCGATGACGGCGAAGAAGATGATGATGACGATGATTTTGAAGACGGCAATGAAGAAGACGCAGATGACGCGGATTTCGAGGCCGGCGATGATGAAGATGAAGACGAAGACGGAGATGACGGAGATGATGATGATGCGGAGAGCGGTCGTCCTCGCATGCCGAACTCGGTCTTGGCGATTGTAGACGGTTTTCTGCCCCCCGGGGGGTTGTTCGGCATCGACAGAATAAAGCAAATTTTGAAAAACGCCGTGATGAACGGCAACGACGGCAACGTCAAAATTCATTTTATGCAAAGAGATTCACACGACGCATCAAATCCCGAAGACGTATCTCGGGAAGAGAATGCGGAGCGCGAAGAACGCGAATCTGACGAGGGCGATGCCGGTTCGCCGGCGGAACGCATGGGGTCGCAAAAACGCGCATCGCGCCGCCGCGAGGATCATGCAGCATTTCGCCGCATTCGGGGATTTGTGACAAGATTGGTCGACAAAGCGCGCCGAGGCGGCATCGATCCGGTCGTCGGACGCGACAAAGAAATCGAGACGTGTTGTTTGGCGCTTTTGCGGCGGACGAAGAGCAATGTTTTGATTGTCGGAGAAGCGGGCGTCGGAAAGACGGCGATCGTTGAGGGGTTGGCGCGCGCAATAGCGCGCGGAGAAGTCCCAAAAGCTTTGCAAGATTTCGAAATTTACGCCCTCGATGTTTCGGCGCTGATGGCCGGGACAAAGTTTCGCGGCGAAATGGAAGAACGCCTGAAATCTGTTGTCCGTTACGTCGAAACGCATATGCCTGCGGTGCTGTTTATCGATGAAATTCAAAGCGCATCGGGCGCCGAACGCGGAAGCGGCGCTCAGGAGATTATGACGTATCTCAAGCCGAGATTGGCATCGGGTTCGATAAAAGTCATCGGAACGGCGACATACGAGGATTACCGCCGCAGCATTTCGAATGATTCGGCGCTTGTCAGGCGATTTCATAAACTCGATATCGAAGAACCGAACGAAGAGACGACGCGTTATATTATCGAAGCGCTCAAACCGCATTACGAACAGTTTCACAATGTCGGTTATACCGACGAAGCGCTTACGGCAGCCGTAGCTCTGACGGCCAAACATATGCCCGAAAGACGGTTCCCCGATAAAGCGATCGATATTATCGACGAAGCGGGCGCAGCCCATCGCATGACGTGTTCCGGGCAAGCCTCTGAAAACGAAACGAAAGTCATCGGGCTCGGAGATATCGAGAAGATCGTAGCCAAAGTCGCGCGCATTCCCGATTTGCAGGTTTCGAGCGATGAAGGCGAATTGCTTCAAAATGCCGAACGTTGCATGAAATCGGCAGTTTTTGGTCAAGATGCCGGCATTGAAACGCTCGTCCGCCTCATTAAATTGTCGCGAGCGGGGATCCGTGCCGAGCATAAACCGGTCGCAAATTTGCTTTTTGCCGGTCCGACGGGCGTCGGCAAGACAGAAGTTGCGCGGCAATTTGCCAAAGCCCTGAATTTGCCGTTTGTCCGATTCGATATGAGCGAGTACCGGGAAGAGTATTCGGTTTCGAAATTCATCGGATCGTCGCCCGGATATGTGGGGTACGAACGCGGCGGTTTGTTGACCGAAGCCGTGCGAGCAAAGCCGAATTGCGTGTTATTGCTCGACGAAATCGAAAAAGCCCACAGCGCCATTTTCGATCTTTTGCTCCAAGTCATGGATGCTGCATCGCTTACAGACAATACGGGAAAGACAGCCGATTTCAGAAATGTCACGCTGATTATGACGTCGAATTCCGGCAGCGCCGACATGGAGCGCAGAAGTATAGGTTTTGACAGCAAAATTGATGTGACAAACGGGCTGAAAGAAATCGAAAAAACATTTTCGCCCGAGTTCAGAAACCGTCTCGACGAAGTCATTTTGTTCAACCCGCTTTCGCCCGAATCGATGGAATGCATTGTCCGACGCATGGTGGGCGATTTGTCGGTTTTGCTGTCGCAGCGCAGTGTTGTCATTGATATTACCTCCCGTGCGACGCAATGGTTTGCCGAACATGGATACGATCCGCAATTCGGCGCGCGTCCGATGGCGCGTCTCATCCAGAAAGAGATTTCGGTTCCGTTGTCGGAAGAAATTCTGTTTGGACGTCTCAAATCGGGCGGAAACGTCAAGGTCGATTATGACGTTGCAACGTCGAAGATTTGCTTTATAATCGATGAATCGGCGCAATCGATTTAAAAACAAATCATTTGGCATAAAATGTGCTTGGATTAGTTCGGACGCTTAACGGATTTCGCATATTTATGGCACGAAAAACGTTAAATTCATAAGAGGAGGGAGGTCTATGAAATTCGGATTTATTTTAAGTGTATTGATGGTGTCGGTTTGCATGCTTCCGACAGTTTCGGATGCGCGCCCCGGCGATCCTGAGGCAAATTGCAGCCGTCACGGAAAGATCGATTGCTCGCGTCCGGAGTGTGCGCAATTCTGCCGCGGGAATCCGCGCAACAGAGGGCATGAAGCGCCGCCTCCGAAAGGACATCATGCTAAGCCTGCGCCGGCTCCGGCCGTTGTGACGCGTCCGATTCCGAAGCCCGCTCCTGAGCCGGCTCCGGTTGTTGTGACGCGTCCGATTCCGAAGCCCGTTCCTGCGCCGGCTCCGGTTGTTGTGACGCGTCCGATTCCCGCTCCGGTTCCTCCGCCTCCCGTCGTCGTTGTCGAAAAACGCCGTCCGCTTTATGAAATCGAACGCGATATATCTCGGTTAAATGCCGAAAACAATCGGCTGTTCGATCGGCTTCGGACAGAACGCGAGCGTGCGGCAAATGAATATCAGTTTTGCCGCAGTTCGGTTCCGGTTTATGTCGCCAACCGTTGCGTTTATAACGAGTCCGTCATTCGTTCCATTCAGGCAGATATCGATGCCAATCGGGCTAGAATTCAACGGCTCGAAGACGAAAAACGTTTTCGGTGACTTTTGACCGAAACAGAGTTTGAAGCATAGGCGCAGAGTTATCGGCGCCTTTTTTATTTCCGATCGAAGGCAATCAGGCAGGAATTCAACAGCGTCGAAGACGAAAAACGTTTTCGGCGTGCTTTGTCCGAAACAGAGTTCGACGCATGGGCGCAGAGCTATCTGCGCTTTTTTTATTCTGACTGTCCCGGTCATTCTGCGTTTTTTTGATTATTTTTCATTTTTTCGGACATTTTTTTGAAAAATGCCAACTTATATAAGCACCGAATTCTGTGCATCGGTCGGGGGGGGGGGATACACTTGTCTTCGATAAGCGAAAAAAGGAGAGAAAAATGGCAGACAATATTTTTGAACACTGCGGAACAACGCATCACGACGTTTGCTGTATCGTGAAACGCATTGCGCGTCAGCTTTCCTGCATGTATGACATTGGCGATTATTATGAGGAACTCGTCTCTCATGGGATGTTAACGGCCATAGAGTATTTGAAACATTATGATAAGGAACGCAACGCAAAGGCGACAACGTATTTGTATCGTTATATTTGGGGACGTCTCAAACAACTGGCATGTGATCAGAAACAGTATATTTTGTCGCAGTGCAACGGTCAGGAGGACGATAATTTGACGACGGAGTCATCGCGGGAAGTTCCGTTTTTTCTGGCACCCGATCCCTATCGGCAACGTCCTGATGTCATCTATGACGTTCGGCGGGAACAAAGAGTGATTGAAAAGGTCTGCGAAAGACACCGGGGCGATATCGAAATGTATCGGAGCGCAGTCCGAGATATTGCGAAAGACGGCGGACGTTCGCGTGTGCTGAGACAAAAAAATCGATGTGCAACCAAAATACGTCAAACTCTGCATCGCGTTTTCGCGCTCAATCGTCCGTTAAGCGCCATTTCTTCGATCCTTGAGTCATTTTCCTTAAACGAGGAGGATGCAGAAAACAAAGAGTGAACGCAAGATGGCAATAATTCTGCACAATGTAATGCAAGTTATTGAATTTAGTGAATTAATTTTGTTCTGTGGTTAAAATTTTACGCCAATTTCGCCGGTTGCATGCTTTTCGGTTTATCTCGGCGCGAACGCGTTCAAAATGCCAATCGGGATTTGCTGCGTTCAAATCGGTTCTTGCGCGAGATGGAATAAACGGTCAAAAAACTGACGGTTGAATATTCAATTTCAGCGAAATTGATTGCAAACGATTGATATTGGCGAAGAAATTTTGCAAATGAGAATAAAACCGCGCAACCGGACATCATACCTGCGAGCATGCGGCAACGTTTGATCCTGTACAAAAAAGTTGACGCATTATTCTCAAGGCATTTGCTGAATCGCAAAGCTCCGAAGGCGTGGTGTCTATGAACAAAAGAAATCGTTATGACTGTGCGTCTAAAACTCAAGCCGTCAAGCCGGCTTTTGAGAATGGTCAAAACAAGGCTTGCCGGAGCTTAATTTGCCTGAAAACACGAAACGCAACCGGCTTCGCGCAAGCCGCAAAGGCAAGCGCGGTTTTGAGTCGGAAATCCGCTCGCCGGCGCGTTCGCTGACTAAGGATGACGAACCGGCAGAGCTTCGCAACCGGAACAACGT
>CAVGZQ010000081.1:4206-11699 GCA_963633515.1 Bacteroidaceae bacterium | reverse complement strand
TTTGCGTCCGAAGCTTTGAATTGAGTTTGTCAATTTCTAAGATCTAAGAGCTAAGTGCTTAGAGCTTAGAGCTAAGAGCTAAGAGCTTAGAGCTTAGAGCTAAGCTCCGGGAATTCGGTCAGAGTTGTTCGTTGCAGTTTGCGTCCGAAGCTTTGAATTGAGTTTGTCAATTTCTAAGATCTAAGAGCTAAGATCTAAGATCTGTGTTCTGTTTCCCGGATTGACGATGCCGATGCGCATCAGATCGAAAAAGCGCGGCGTATGCTCGCAAAGCGGCGCGCCGCCGCCGCTGAGAACATAGCCGCGCCGCCGCGCGCATGCTCGCCCCTGCCGTCTGCCTGCCGCAGGCAGGCAAGGCAGGGAGAACATAGCGCGGCAAGTCTGCCGTATTTGCCCCCGGCAAATAGGCAGACCTGCCTGCCGTATTTGCCCCCGGCAAACAGGCAGGCCGCGAAGGCGTATTGCGCCGCGCCTCGCGGGGCGCAATAGCCGAAGCCATGCCGGCATCGTTACTTCGATTCGATGTCTTTATTTTCGACGTAGCGGCGCAGGGCGGTTTGCAAGTTGATGCGCGCATAGTGAAGCCGGCTCATGACGGTGCCGATTTGGATGTTGAGCACGTCGGCGATTTCTTTGTACGAGAGACCGTCGATGTCGCAGAGCGTGATGGCGGCGCGTTGCTTTTCGCTCAGGGTATCGAGCGCGGCGGCGATTTGGCTGCGCAGTTCGGCGCATTGGCATGCGCGTTCGGGATTGAGCCCGACGGGGGACAGCAGAACGCCTTCGCCTGCGGCGTAATTGGCTTGAAATTCGCTGTCGAATTCGGTTTCGGATGCGGTTTTTTTGCGGCGGTATTTGTCGATGGCCAAATTGTTGGCGATGCGGAAAGCCCAAGTCGAAAAACTCGTGCCGAGTTGGTATTTGCCGATGTGCTGATAGATGCGCGCAAAGACTTCCTGCGTCAGTTCGCAGGCGTCTTCGCGATTGCGCACGATTCCGTAGACGATTGCAATGATGCGATCTTTGTATCGCCAATAGATTTGTTCGAAAGCGGCTTTGTCGCCCGCTTGCAATTTGACGACGAGCTGTTCGTCCGACAAAGAATCCATGAAAACCTGCGCAAAGGAATGGAAATGCCCGCGGCGCGCCGTTTTGAGGGCGAATGATGCGCGAACGGCGCGGGTTACCGGCCGTAAGAAACGGGCAACGAAACGCGTTTGACGGTGCCGCCGAACGGGCGGAATTTAAGCGATGAGAGCGACGAAATCAAACACGAACCGAGTTCGCCCGAAATCGACGACGAGAAACTGCGCGTCGTTCCGGTTTGATTGATGACGAAATCGATTTTGCCCGATACGTCGCGGCCGCCGGCGTACTTTTCGAAGCATTCCGATTGCTTTCGGTAGACGCGCGGGTTCATGACTTGCTCTTCGATTTCCCAATCGGCGAGCGGTTCGAGCTCTTCGCCGTCTTTGCCGGTGAAGACGAACGTGTCGATTTCTTCGCCAAACGGATTGTTTGAACCGGCGCCGCCTGTTTTGCGTTTTCCGGCGTACTTTTTGCGGTGTTCGGCTTCCCATGCCGCGAGCGCTTTTTCGCGTTCTTCGGCCGTTGCCTTCGGATCGAACAACGCTTTGGCCTGTCCGGCATCCATATTGAGCGATATTTCTTCGATCTTGGGCGCTTCGAACGTTTTGTCGAACGGCGCGAACGCGTCGGCGAGATTGAGCGGTTTCGGATCGGGCAGAAGCGCCATGAGTATGATGGGGATAAGAATGACGGCGGCGACGGCGCCGAGGATGATGACGACCGTGCCGAAGCCCAAAGTCTTGGCGCGGCGCTGCTGCTTTTGGATTTGCGCCGCTTTTTGCGCGCGCATTGCGTCGCGCGTCGGGAGATAATCTTGAATTTCCTGCCTGAATTCTTCGATCGAACCGAGGTTTTGGCGTTTCTTCGTTTGCGTGTTGAACATGCCGGTCGATTCGTTGATTTCGTCGTCGCGGAATCGTTTCATGATGCCGGCATGGTCGAACGGTCCGTAATCGACGCCGTCGCGCGAGAAAATCCAGACGTCTTGGCGCGACGCGCGCGGGCGGGCGCCGCTCGAACACTTGTCGAACAAATCGGGTTTTCGGGGCATCGGCGCGTGCGGGTCGATGACCGGATGTTCGCCGCTGACCATGAGCGCGCGCAAATCGTTGACGCCCACGACGATCGACGACAAATCGTTGTCGGCCGGGGCATCGACGGCGATTTTGAGCGTATCTTTGAACTCGGCAAGCGATGAAAAACGTGCCGACGGGTCGTCTTGTGCGCCGCGGATAAGGGCATCGCGAACCGACGACGATACCCCGGGAATCCGCGCGATGAACGACTCGGCGGTGCCTTCGTTGAAATCGGCGATCGCCGCGCCGCTGAGCAATTCGGCCATGAGAACGGCGAGCGAATAGATATCGGATTGCGCGCAGGGCGCAGCGCCCTCGCGGACTTCGGGCGCAATAAACGGCGATGCGAGATATCGGGTTTTGGCTTCGCCTTCGAGATAATCTTCGGCAATTCGGGCGCACAGATAATTGCAAACGCGGATGCGCCCCTGATTCGTCACGAATATCGATTGCGTCGACAACGAACCCCAATAAAAACCGTTTTGATGGAGAATGTCGAGACCCAAACAAATGTGCGCCAAAAAGCTGTAAGCGACTTTTAAGCCCAAGATTTGGCCGCGGCCGCGGCGTTCGGCGAGATGTTCGCTCAGCGTTTCGCCTTGCACGGGTTCCATGACGACGCACGGCGCGCCGGCGATGATTTCGAAATCTTTGAGCTCTGCCATGCTCTTGTGCCGGAGCGGACGGACGCGCGCGGCGACTTGGCGGATTTCGTCGGCTCGGCTCTCGTCGCATTCGACGGCGAGAAAATAGACGAGACGCTGCTCGCCGCATGACGAATCCTTGACAAGCGCCAACGTTCCGAGCGCCGTTTGTGCCATGATCGCTTCGATTTCGAGGCGATCGGCGATGAGATCTCCAACCCGATAATTTAGATCCATGAGTTTCTGCCCGACAGCGGTTAATCGGCAATCCGTCGCGAATTGCCTCGATCAAGCGGTAAATTGACGTTAGGAACGGCGAGATCGACTGCCCATCGCGTTCCGTCGCGGCGCAATAAAACGGGGATTTTCGATCCGTCTTGCATGATGATCCCGACGGCGGCTTGCGCGCCGTCTTGGCTTTGGATTTCGAATTTTTTGTACTCGCGCGTCGAAGCGATGACGTGTCCTGCGCGCAACATTTCCGACGGCTTGCGCTCGGAACCGGGGTTGGCGGCATTGAATGCATCGGCGCGCAGCGTCAGCGCGTCTTGGGCTTGCCGGGACAGACATTCGAAAGCGCCGGCTTCATTTTGCGCGTCGAGCTGCGATAAATAGTGTTTGACGACGTCTCGCGGGTCATCGCTCAAGCAAGGATCGTTCGATCCGCAGGCGCTCATCCATGCCGTTGCGGCAAATGCCAGCCCGATGCGCCGCACGGCGCGGTTATGTTTGTTCATGTTTGACATAATTTCCCCGATCGCGCAATTCAGCGCCCGGCTTTTATGGCACGACAGGCAAAAACCGTCAAGAAACGCTTTGCTTTCCGCATACCAACCGGCGGATTCCGTCGCGGAAGAGAACTTCCGCGCGCGTCGCGTCGCTCAGTTTGACGACGACGCCGATGCCGAATTTGGCGTGTTTGATTACATCGCCCACGGCTGGGGTTATCCGAATGGAATACGGTTTCATGTCTGTTTCGTCGACGTTTGTGCGGCGCGTCCAAGCCGCAATGCGCGATTCTTCGGTCGATAAGTCTTCTTCTTCGGGCTGCGGATCGGGAAACGCATCTTGGGCATCGTCGCGCAAATGTTCGAGATTGCATTCGAGGCATTTGATTTTTACGCCGCCTTCTCCGACTTGGATATGCGGTTTGATGTCGTTGCAATTCGGGCACCACTCCATGATATCGCTGTCGGCGTCTGCGCCGTATGATTCGTCGTCGTCTTCGCCGTAAGCTTCGCGATCGTCTTGCGCGCCGTCGCGCTCGTCTTCGTAATTATCCTCTATCATCCATTCCTCCGGCATCATCAAAACGTGAAACTCACACGCCTTGCGTGAGCGCGCGCCTTTTTGCATAAGCGCATAATCTCGTCAATTCCTTTATGCGTCGGAATCAAAAAGAGATTTTCGCAGAACCGATGCCGTTTCGGACGGCGTCCGGCGCTGAGCCGGCGATATGCGGCCGCAGAATGACGCAGAGCTGATTTCAGAGCGATGCGTTGCGCGTTTGGCGGTCGGAATGCAAAAGCTTCGCTTTCAAACCGCAAGGATCTTTGCATAATGCGCATTGCTTGCAGGGGGCTTCGGCGCGATGCGCCTTCGCGGCCTGCCTATTTGCCGGGGCAAATACGGCAGGCTGCCCGAGCTTTTGCCCCCCGGGGCAATGCGCTCGGGGCGCGGCTATGTTCTCAGCGGCGGCGCGCGCCGCTTTGCGAGCATACGCCGCGCTTTTGCCGATATTTTGCGCATCGGCATCGTCAATGCGCTGCTCTCCGCAGACTAAGCTCTGAGATCTAAGCTCTAAGCTCTGATCCGACGGCTAATACCCTTTGATCATGACGACGCGCGTATCGATTCCGACTTCGCGCGCGCTCGAAATGATGAGACCGGTGCTGAATTTGTCGCGCGAATCGACGACGAGGATTTCTCCGATTTTTTTCAGCGGCAAGTCGGATGTCGTATAGTCGCGGTCGCCGTAAATATCGGAAAGATCGTCGCGCTCCGGGAAGATATGCATCTCGACTTCGCGTCCCAATACCCAGCTTTGCTCGTCTTCGCGGTAAATTTTGCCGTTTCTGAGATCGTTTTTGTCTTCTTCCGCTTCGGCATATTGCGTTTGCGTCGCTTTTCCGCGTTTGAGCAAGCTCAAACCTTCGCGCTGCTCAAACACGACCCAACGGTTTCCGGGCACGACGCCTTCGTTGCGTCCCCGGTTGATGATGACAAATTGTTCCGTCGCGATTTGCGTGATGATATCGATCGTATCGATGACGCGCCCTTCTTGGCTCTTCGCATTCGGCGTTTTGACGACGGAAAAGGCGAGATCTTCGTTGGGAATGATGATCATGCCGCGTTCGATTTCGCGCGACGCTTGCACAACGCGCGCCGTCGAAAGCGTATCGTCGCGCCGGTCGACGATTTCGATCGTCCCCTGGCGGATGAGTTTGTATGCCATTTCGTCGCCGTCTTCGTTGATGACGGGTTTGGACTGCGAAAATACGGTAAATCGCTGACCGTTTTTGACTTTTTTCCGCATTTCGATATCGACCCAATCGACTTGGACGTCGTCCCCCGGCGCGATCATGTGCTTTTCTTGATCGGAGTAGAGGATATGCCCGACAGAATCGGGGAGTTTGTCGATGTAAAAGCCCGGCACGAAGAAAGACCCCGATCCGACCGACGCCGTCGCGACGAATTCCGTTTTTTTCGTTTCCTGCGGCGCCGTCGTGAGCGCCGCAGCGTCGGCATGAGGTTCGAGATAAATCGTGTCGCCCGGATATATCCAATGCGGATTCGTGACTTGCGGGTTATACGACCAGAGCGCCGGCCACATAAACGGGTCGGACAGATATTCGCTGCTCAATTGCCAAAGCGTGTCGCCGGCAACGACTTGATGCGACCGCGTCTGCGGCTGACGGGCTTGCTGCGGTTCGGCTTTTTTGACAAACGAAGTGTTTTGACCTTGCACGCGCGCAATCCGATCGGATTGAGACACGCCGGCGCTTGCGCCGTCGGCAGACGGTTCGTTGCCCGATTGCGCAAAAGATGTCGCGGGAAGTGCCGGCAACAATGCCGTTAAGATCATGGACAATCGGTATTTTCGGATCATTTTCTTTTCGCTCCGCATGCGTTTCTGCCGCCCCGGCGCCGGACGGCTCTCGGCCGCGCGCCCGGATCGGATGTCGTGGATGGTGATCGGATAGATGCAAATCAATAATATCAGGAATCGGAAAGACGCATCGCTTCGTATTTTTCTTTCCCGATGCGCGCCGCTTCCGTCCCCGGATACGCTTCCATCAGGTAGCGAAGCATATCGCGCGCCGAATCATTTTTGCCCAATTTTTGGTATGTCAGCGAAACTTTGAGCAACGCATCGGGCACTTTGTTGGCATTGGGGTATTCCTGTATGACTTTGTGGAAATAACCCGCAGCTTCGTGATAAAGCCCCGCGCCGTAAAAGCATTCGCCGATCCAATAAAGCGCATTATCGATATAAGACTCTTCCGGGCGCGTGGCTAAGAATTTTTCAAACTGCGTTCGCGCCGCTTCGTAGTTGCCTTGGCGATACAGATCGATCCCTTCCTGGTAGAATTGCATCGGCGATAGCGCCGATGCCGAGGATGACGCCGCCGCGTTTGCGTCGTTTGCGTCGGATTTGGACGGCAAGCGGTCGTTCGTGACGACGTTTTCGTAAGGCTGAAGGCGGCTTTGCTGCGCCGAAGACGATTTGCTCTTCGGACTCCCGAAATACGATCGCTTCTTTTCTTCCGAAATGACGATTTCCTGATAGACGTCGTCGCCGCCGGCTGCCGCCGACCGTTCGAAATGCGACGATACCCCGCTTTCGGGCGCGATTTTCACGACCTCGCGCGCGTCGATCGACGTCCGCCGCGTGAGCATCGTCACGCGCTCTTCGAGCTGCGAAAGCTGCTTTTCGAGCGATGCGGTTTTCGTCTTTTGGCGGATCGATTGGGCTTCCAAATCGTCTATGCGGCTTTGCATGAGCGCGGCATCGCGAGCGTTCAGATCGCCGCTTTGCGTTGCGCAGCCGCTCAGCGCAACTATCAGCCCAAAAAAGATCAACAACCGCATGTTTGCGTTTCTCCTGCGCGAAAAGACATAAAGCAAACGACAAACGGCTTATAGACGACTTTTGCCGAGTTGGCACATTTTCGGGCTATCGGATTCGGACGATGCGATTTTTGGGGCGCATTTGCCCGACGATGACGGCTCGCGCGCCCCGAAACGCGGCGGCGCCGTCCGAAATCCGCCCGATGAAAAAAAAAGCGTCTGACGCCCCGTCCGGATTTGCCGGCGCCCGATCGCGGCATAAATGCGGATAATGCGGCGCAAAATGCAGCCAAAGCGCGATGCGCGATGCGCAAAGTTCAACGGCTCCAAATGATGCGCCTTCGGCGATTCAGCGCTTCATCAGACGATGCGCGGCGACGATCGCCGCGATGCCGATTAAAAGACAGCCGCCCGCAATGCATAACACTTTGCAGCAATATCTGTACGGCATCCGGACTTCTTCCTGACAACAGCAATCTTCTCTGAAATCGCAATGACATGTCATGGCTCAATCTCCTCGTGTTGCGTGGCCTTGTAATGTGTGCAAAGACCGCCGGTTATGAAAAACGCGCAAGTTCGGCGCGGAAAAATGAAAAAAAAAACCGCAAGGCAA
>CAVGZQ010000081.1:0-4196 GCA_963633515.1 Bacteroidaceae bacterium | reverse complement strand
GCGCAAATCCCGCGCCGCTTGGCGGCGAAAACGCGATTCCGCCGACTTGCGGCAAAGACGCCTATTCCCGGTTTGCGCGCGACCGCCGCGACCCCGATTGCTTCGTATCGCGCGCCAAGGCAACGAGTTTGTCGACGTGTTCGTTATGGGCTATGCCGATGTGCGCGCGCACTTTATGCAACTTCAGCTGCGGGCATTTTGCCATCTCGGCGCGAACTTCGGCAATAAGTTCTTTGTTTTTTTTGGCAGTTTTGGCGCCCGTCAAAACATCTATGGCGTATTGCGAGTCGGAATAGAGCAGAATCGGAAGCGTTTTGATCTTGATGTTGCTCAGCGCGATGCGTATGGCCGTCAATTCGGCGACGTTGTTCGTCGATTTCCCGAGATATTCCCAGATCTCAAGCATCGTATCTTCGTAAATGAGCAAAACTCCGCTCCCCGCAGGTCCGGGATTCGGACACGCCCCTCCGTCGGTATAGACGACTATCGTTTTGGGCGGAATGGGAATGGGCGCCGCCGACCGATGCCCGCTGCGGTCGGGCATGGGCGCGTTTTGCGGCGCATCGGGCAACGCTTCGTTGCCCTCGGGAACTTGCGCATCGTCGATGATTTCTGCGCCGCAAATCGGAGAAAGCGCCTGCGCCTTCGTTTGGTAGAGCGGCGCATCGGGGCTGTCGGAGTAACGAAACTTGACAAAACCATATCCATTTTCAAGCGGATCGCCGATTTCGTCGACTTGAGCATAAACTTTGATATGCCCTTTGAATATCATTCTTTGCCAAAACATAATATGAAGCGCGCTGCGGAGTCGGAATAAGTCAAAACAACGATGACGGCGGTGAATATCATTTTTGCCGCCGGCGGTCGATCGGCAACTGCGTTTTCCCGCCAAAACCGTTTTTTCGGAAAAAATGCGCAAAAATCTGCCGTTCCGGCTTTGCGGCAGCCGCCTCAAAGACAGAACGCATCGCGACGCATGATTAAAAGTTGATTGACGCGGGGCAAAACAGTATGAAAATCGGATCAATCGCATGCATGACGGCGGGCATGCGAAGACTCGGCGCAGACAGGGCATGATTCATGACGGGCTTTAAAAGCATTTCGCTGCAGCTTGCAGCAATTTGTATCGTTGCGTTGGGCGCGGCATCGTGCTCCGACGAATCGGTTTCGGCGTGCGAAGCGCAATGCGACGCCCGCCAATGCGGTCCCGACGGCTGCGGCGGCTCGTGCGGAAGCTGCCAAGCCGGGACAATTTGCAGCAATTACGCGTGCTTGCCCGTTTCGTCGCTCTGCGAACCGCAGTGCGGGGAAAAAATGTGCGGCGCCGACGGCTGCGGCGGTTCGTGCGGCGCGTGCAATGACGGCGAAGTTTGTTCCTCCGACGGGATATGCGTCGATGCGTCGCTCTGCGAACCGCAGTGCGGGGAAAAAATGTGCGGATCCGACGGCTGCGGCGGCTCGTGCGGCGCGTGCAATGACGGCGAAGTTTGTTCCTCCGACGGGATATGCGTCGATGCGTCGCAGTGCGAGCGGCAATGCATATCAAAAATGTGCGGATCCGACGGCTGCGGCGGTTCGTGCGGATCGTGCTCGTCCGGATATGTCTGCAACGCGCAGGGCTTGTGCGATCCCGAAACATGCGTGCCGTATTGTTCGGGCCGCCAATGCGGCGCCGACGGCTGCGGCGGTTCGTGCGGAAGCTGCAACGGCGGCTTCACGTGCAACGAATCGGCAGGACAATGCATGCCGCACCGCGTCAAAGGGTGCATCCTCGTCCAAACGCAAACCGTCTATTACGATTCGGTCACTTTGCCGAAATTCGATAAAAAAATCGACGAACCCGGCGCTTTTTTGCCCTTAACGCTCTATGACGCCGCCGGCACCGAACTCGCTTCGGGCGAAACCGACGCCGGCGGATGCTTCGATTTTCCTCTCAGCCGTTTGCCCTACGCCTCCGATTGGATATCCATCCTCCCCGTTTGGCGCGCAAAAAATCAATCGGGCGAAGACTCCGTCAAATTGGCAATGTTTGTCGCCGATACCGAGGTCAAGGAAACAAACGATCTTTGGCAATGGACCGTCAGATTGTCCAAGTTTGCCAAAACCGACGACCCCGGCAACGTCGGAAACGTCCGCATCACAACCGATATGTCGTCGGGCGCGCTCTTTATCTACATGACCTTAAAACGCGCATACGAAGACTTGGCAACGATGAGCTTCGGAAAAACGGTCGCCAAACTCCCGTCGATGGGCGTCATATGGAAACCCGGGCTCATCTGGGAATGCGGCACGTGCTTTTTGAATCAGAAAACTCAGGGATTGCGGATAAAAAAAGGTTCGTCTTACATTCAGCTCGAAAAAACGATGGAAGTCGGCGGAAGCTTAAACGATGAATCGGCGTGGGGATACCCCACATTGCTGCACGAATTCGGGCATTATGTCCTGTTTCAAAGAAAAGACGATACAGAAGGCGGCATCCACTATCTCAATGCTTCGGCCGATCCAAAACTCGCGTGGAGCGAAGGGTTTGCAACATTTTATGCGTTAATGGCGCAAAGTCGCGAAGAAAATACGCCAATCTCGACTTATTGGAGAATTTTGGGCAGCGGCAGTTTTTGGATCGATTACGCCAAGATTTACGACGCATCGGGCGCCGGATCCCTCATCATCCCCAAACCCTCGCCGACCCATGAAGACGGCATGAAACAAAATTTGGGCGAAGGATGGGTCTCGCATCTTTTGTGGGCATTCTTCGACGGCAAAGAAATACCCGATGTCAAAACGCAAAAAGATAACGTCGCTCTGGGCGAAAAAGGCATCTTCGAAGGCATCAACAGCGTGCGTTATCTGAAGCCGAGCACATACAATTACGACGGCGAAGGAAAACTCCGGACCGTGACCGGAACCGACCTCGTCGATTTCATCGATTCCGTCGTCTGCAACGCAATCGCGGCCGGCGACGGCAAAACGTCAAACGATATCATGGATCTGACGATCGCCAAGGGGTTCCCCTACGATCGATTGCCCAATTGCCCGCCATCTGAGTAAAAACGCCGTACCCCCCCCGGCTGCCGACCGATTGCCCCGCAGCTCAATGCTAACAAAGGAGTGCAAAAATGTCCGAACCCCAATGGCCGACGCAATGGTTCGATTTGCCGCTCACCGTCTTCGATCTCGAAACGACCGGTTTCGATCCGCACGCATGTCAAATCATCGAAATCGGCATGGTGCAGTTTTATCGCGGACAATGCGAAAAATCTTACAATTGGCTCGTCGACCCGCAATGCCGCATCCCCGACGAAATCGTAAAATTGACCCATATCGAACAATCCGACGTCGACGGAAAGCCGACGTTTCGCGACATTGCCCAAGACGTTCTCAGCGTGTTTGACGGCCGCGGCATCGTCGCATACAACATCGATTTCGACCGCACTTTTCTCAAAACAAAATTGCAAGACTTGGGATTATCGTGGCCCGCCGCCAACCCTTGGTTCGATCCGCTCATTTTTGCGCAGCATTTTTATCCCGGACAGCGCAATAAACTCGGACTCGTCGCCGAACGCTTGGGCATTTCGCTCGAAGGCGCCCACCGCGCTTGCAACGACGCCGAAGCTACAGGGTATGTCTTCTATTCGCTGCTCGAAAAATTCAAACGCGAACTTCCCTCAACCCTCACAGAATTAACCGAAGTTCAGGCGCAATTCCAAATCGAATATCAGCAAAAACTCGAATTCCGCCGAAAAAACAACAGTCTCTTGGGCGAATCGCTCGCACCTGCAGGTCCCAAAACGCTGACCGTCGCCTTCGCCTACGGCAACGACGAACCCGACCCCCTGCGCGCGCATTACAAAAATGTTCCCAACAAAAAACGCGAAAATTGACCTTCTCCGGCAATTTTCTTTTGTCTGCCGCGCTTTTGCCCGCCGGGCAATGCGCGCAGGCTTGCCTGCCTGCCGGCAGGCAGGCGCGGCTATGTTCTCGGGCTGCGCCCCTGCGAGCATACGCCGCAGCTTGCGCGGCTGTCGGCGATGCCGATACGCCGCGCCGGGCGCGCTATGTTCTCGGGCTGCGCCCCTGCGAGCATACGCGCGCCTTTTCGCGCTTCGCGCGTTTTTTTTTCGGGGGGACAATGTCCCCCCGTGCCCCCCTTTTTTTTTCGGGGGGACAATGTCCCCCCGTGCCCCCCTTTTTTTTTC
>CAVGZQ010000080.1:5907-11704 GCA_963633515.1 Bacteroidaceae bacterium | reverse complement strand
AGCAATGAGCAATGAGCAATGAGCAATGAGCAATGAGCAATGAGCAATGAGCTGTCAGCGGTTGTCGGTCGGCGCAAAAAATCGAAAAAAGCGCGGCGTATGCTCGCACCTGCCGCCTGCCTGCCGCAGGCAGGCAGGCAGGCAAGGCAGGGAGAACATAGCCGCGCCCCGAGCGTATTGCCCCGCAGGGCAATAGCTCGGGCAGCCTGCCGTATTTGCGCAAGCAAATAGGCAGGCCGCGAAGGCGTATTGAGCGCAAAGCGCGAAATAGCCGAAGCCCTTTGCAAACGCCTTATGAGTCGGGCGGTTTAAATGCGAAGCGCTGCATTCAAACCGTCAAAAGCGCAGACGCTGAGTTTTTAGCTTTCGGCTTCTCCGACAAAGACCGATGCCGGCGCGCAAATGCTTAAACTTGCCGTCCGGCGAAGATGCGTCTAATAATGACAGTGGGGCGTTTGGGTCGGATTGCGCAGCGAGGTGCGGTGTGGACGTTAAAGCAAGATGCGGGCGCGCGGTTTTGAGCGCGTGTTTGATGTTGGGGAGCGCGTCGGTTTATGCCGATTTGCCGGCGCCCGTCGCGGGAAAACCGGGCATAGGGCAGACGAAGGTCGGCGATTTGGCGCTATCCTTCGGCGAACAAAAGGCGTTGGAGCAAAAGCTCGCCCGGTCGGTCGTCGCCGTCTATGCCGAGTCGGCGCAAAACCATCTGCCGGTACGCGGAAAACGCACGTTTGACGGCGCCGCCGCCGCCGTTTTTGCGTCCGATGTTGCTGATATCGCGACGCCCGAATTCGAACCTTGCGAGGATAAAACCGACGACGCCCGAAGCAGCTCGTTTTTTGACGGCAGCTATCGGCGCGCATCGAGTCCGTTTGCGCAAAATGACGCAAAACCCGGGCATAAGCAAGCCAAGCGGCAGTATTATCTGACAACGGCCGATTGGCTGACCGGCGCGCAAAGAGTAACGGTTTCGGCCGGCAGGCGCGAAATCGAGGCGCGCATCGAATATCGCGACGATGCCCAAAATGTCGCCGTCTTGTCGACCGAACGCGACCCGGCAATCGAACCGGCTGCGATCTATGATTTTGAGGGAAACGGCAATGCTTTGCCCGGCGCAGCCTTCTTGTTGCTTCAGCCCAATTCGGCATACCGCCGAATGACGGCTCACGCCTTGGCTTTGACGCAGCATCATGCGTATGCAACGTCAAATCATGCGGCGCGAAACGGATACCCGATGTTTGCGCGCAACGGCGAACTCGTCGGGCTGAGCGTCGGACCGGTTCCGACGCATACGCAAGCTTATATCGTCCATGCGGGACTCATCGATCGCGCCTTGCACCCGAAAAAATATGACCGTTCGGCTACGGAAACAATCGAATTGCGCGAATTGTCGGGCGCTAAACGCGCGGTCGGGCGCTAAACGCGCGGTCGGGCGCTAAACGCGCGATAAACGCGCGGTCGGGCGCTAAATGCGCGGTCGGGCAGCAAAAGAACGGCGCATTGCAAACGTCAAAAGTTGATATGCGGCGGTCTCGGCAGCATGCCCGGCGTGAACAAAAAGCTTGCTTTTGGCGAAGGATTCGGCTAAAAGGCTCGCCGTTTCGGGGCGTGGCGCAGCCTGGTAGCGCGTCTGCTTTGGGAGCAGAAAGCCGTAGGTTCGAATCCTATCGCCCCGATGTGTTATGCGCCCATAGCTCAGTTGGATAGAGCAACGGCCTTCTAAGCCGTGGGTCGCAGGTTCGAATCCTGCTGGGCGTATGTTCGTGCAGAAATTGGCGCTCACGTTTTACAGCGGTTTATATTTCTTACGCATTCATTCCATTTAAGAGGTTTAAGATGGCAGCCGTACGCGAAAAAATTCGTCTCGTTTCTGAAGCAGGTACCGGGTATTTCTATACGACGACAAAAAATCGTAAAAAAACGCCCGATAAACTTCGCATGAAAAAATACGATCCCAAAGCTCATGCGCATGTTTGGTTCAAAGAGGCCAAAATTAAGTAATCGGCGTTGACCGTTGCATTGCGCCGACTTTTTGGAAAAGGGACGTCTCGATGATTGGTTCCGAAATCGTTTCGGAATCTACATTCACGTCCCTTTTTGTTTGCGCCGATGCCGCTATTGCGCATTTCTCTCTTCGGTTTGCCGCACGGTGCCCGCCCGCGATTATGCCGATGCATTGATGCGGGAATTGGCTTCGCGCGCTGCGGCTTATCGCAATCGGCGGCTCTTGAGCATTTATTTCGGCGGCGGCACGCCGACCATGCTCCCTGACAGGCAGTTGTCCGAGATTGTCGATGAAATCGTCCGCACGTTCGGCGATGCCGCCGAACTGACCCTCGAAGCAAATCCCGAACACGTCACAAAAGAACGCGCCGGCGCTTGGAAAAGCGCAGGATTTACCCGGATTTCGCTCGGAATTCAGTCGTTCGACGACGAAATGCTCTCCTTTTTGGGACGAAAACATACCGCCAAAATGGCAATCGATGCGGTTTCCGTGCTTCAATCGGCCGGATTCGGCGAAATCAGCATCGATTTGATTTACGGCGCCCGCGTCGTCCGCAACGCAAATAACGCCCAAAATGCCCCGCCCGGACGCAAAGAACGATCTCAATCGCGCCGAAATGCGCTGAATGCATGGAAACAAACACTCGCGATTGCCCGCAGCCTGTCTCCCGCTCACGTTTCATGCTATGAGCTCACCCTCGAACCGCATACGCCCCTTTGGACGGCGACAAAACACGGCGATCGCATCGCCGAAGACGATGAGACAATCGCCGAAATGATGTCGATGATTCCCAATAAGCTCGGCATGAAAGCGTATGAAGTTTCAAATTACAGCCGCAGCGGCTATTTATCGGCGCATAACGTTTCTTGCTGGGCCGGTTTGCCGTATCTGGGCATAGGTCCCGGCGCGCATAGCCTTTGCATCGATTTGCCCGATATCCGACGGCGCGCAAACACCCATAATATCCGCAATTACTTGGCGTCAAAAGGTATCGCCGAACCGGGCTTTGCCGAAACGTTGCCGCCGCAAATGCATTTGGCCGAACGGCTCATTTGCGCCGCAAGAACGCGCTTCGCTTGGTCGCCGTTCCATATCGCGCAATCGATAAATGCCGATTTAACCCCCTATATCCGGCCAATCCTCGCCGCCGTCCGAAAAGGTTGGCTCTCTTTGTCTTCGGCATCATCCCCTGCGTCAAACGGCATAGCAACGCCCGAAACGCTCTCTCCCGACGATATCTGCCGCACAACGCCCGCCGGCATCCGCCTCAATAACCTCCTGGCGCAAACCCTCTTCGACGGCGCGCCCTGTTAGTTTTTTTGTTTTTTACTTTGTGCGGGGGGACGTCCTCCCCCGCCCCCCAAAAAAGGCGATTGATCTCTTCGGCACAGCAGCAGCGCGCAATCGCCTTTGTTTTGGAGCAGGCTCGGCGGCGCTTGCGCAAGGGCTTGGCTTTTGAGCCGGCGTTTGGGTCGGGGGGGGGGCTTTGTTTTGTCTTGGCTTCTTGAGCGATCGCAAGTGTTGCGGGGACTTTGTTGATAATTATTCGGCGCTTGCAAGCGAAGGTTTTGCTTCGGGCGTTATCCTTTTCATGTCGGGATATTCTGCGGCGAATCGATGCATGCGCATATAATGCAAATGCGCATATAATGACGGCGTGATAAAAGATTGCATCGAATCAATCCAGCATTCGATGCAATCAAATATGCAATAAAAATAATTGAAATGTTATGCCGCCGACTGTCCGGAAATCTTATTGCGCATGCAAAGTCAATAAAAAACAGTATTTATTATATCGGCGCGCATCGTCAGTTTTCGACGGATTTGCACATTTCATCGAAAGAAAGCGGCTGCGGTTTTGATTTAAACCGCTTTCGCCCTTCGGCGCACAACGACCTCGCTTTGTCGCGATCCCCGTTGATAATGCTCACCAATATATAATTGTGATACGTTATGATTTGGCTCTTGTCGGTCTTATAAGCAATCGCGCACGACGTCTGCGCCTGCCGGTACGTTTTTAATTTGATTTCGGCAATGCATGCATTTTGATACCGATCCGAGATGCTCGCCGATGCCATGAATGCAAACGATGCAACGGTTAATAGCAACGCGCATGCAAGCGCAATCCGCGCAAGACGTATCGTGCGAACATGCGTGAATCCCGTCGTCGATTGCGTCGGCAACACGCAGCCCAAAAACGCGCCCATCGCAAATCCCGACGCATGCGCAATGTTGTCAATCCCCATCGGCGTCAGACGCGACACAACCAGCCCCAATACCATCACCGATGCCGCCCACTTCAGCATGCTGTTGCGCACTTCGATCGAAAGCGCCGTGTGCTCACGATGCGCCGAAACCGCCGCAAGACCGATAAAGCCCATCAAACCGCCGCTGGCACCCGCCACCAGACCCGGCGCCCCGAATATATTCGAGCAAAGCATCGATGCCGTGCCCGTAAGCAGGAAACTCACGATCGTCAGCGACGACCCATACGAACGCTCCACATAGGGCGACACATAACGAAGTGCATATGCATTAAATACAATATGTATGATGCCAATGTGAATAAAATTCGCCGTTATAAGCCGCCACCAAACGAGATCGCCCCGCAAATGCGCGCCCCAACGGTAAATCAAAGTCCCCGGCGGCGACAAAAATGCCTCTTTCAAACCGTACCCGGGCGTCGTCAATATGTCGATGACCATCGCGGCAAACACCGCGATTATCGAAACAAACAAAAATCGCGATGCCGGATGAATGCGGCGGCCAAACGCCATCAGCTTTTGCTCTATCCGATACTCCCACGCCGAAAGCTGGCGTTCTCCGCAGTATGGGCAACGGCGCGCGTCCGAGGCTATCGACGCCAAACAGGCATGACATGTCTTTCCGCGGAACGGCGGATTGTTCGATTCGGTTTGCATTATCTTCGGCTTATACGGTTTGTAGATGAATTTTATTTATTTATTTTATGAGGGGGAAGTCTCCCCCTGCGCGTCTATGGCGCGCGGCAGCGCCCCATACGCCGCGACCCCCTCTGCGGGGAGACCCCGCAACGCCCCCCCAAGACCCCGGCTCTGCAAAGTTATAACGCCGCAATCGCCGTATCATTCCCGACAATAACCGTTTTAAATGCGTTTAAGCCTCCGGAAGATAAAATCTTCGCGCACGCAATTGCTGAATAGCCGTAAAAAGCTGAAGATCGTCGATCGATGGGAGCGGCTCTTCGGGATCAAATGCCGGCGCGGCCGGTGTTTGATCCGCAGTTGAATTCGGCGGCTGCGAAGCGCCGCCGGGCGCCGTTTTCGTTCCCTCTGAAGCCGACAGCGCATGTTCCAAGTCTTTTTCGCGCGTGATCGATCGCGGCTTCCTTTGCAAAATCAGGTCTTCGACTTCGACATCGGGCGTTATCCCGCGCGCTTGGATGCAGTTGCCCGACGGCGTGTAATAACGCCCTATCGTCAGTTTTACCGTCGATCCGTCCGAAAGAGAAAAAAGGCTTTGAATGCTCGCTTTGCCGAACGACGTCTGACCGACGATAATGGCGCGGCGATGATCCTGAAGCGCGCCGGCGACGATTTCGGCGGCCGATGCCGTCCCTTCGTCGATGAGAACGGCAAGCGGATAATCGTATGCATAGCCCGATCGCGTCGCGTCGTACGACTTGATTAAAACGCCGCCGCGCCCGCGCGTCGTCACAATATTGCCCGATTTCACGAAAAGATTGGCGACCGCAACGCCCTCGTGGACAAATCCCCCCGGATTCTTGCGCAAATCGAGAATAATTCCGTTCAG
>CAVGZQ010000080.1:0-5897 GCA_963633515.1 Bacteroidaceae bacterium | reverse complement strand
GCCGCCGGGCGCATACGTCTTGAGCCGTTCGATCGCTTCTTTGACTTTTTCGGCCGCGCCGTTTCCGAACGATCTCAGCGCGATATAGCCAAAATCGTCCGACACGATTTGCGTCCGAACGAGGTCGAGCGAAACGACCGCGCGCTCGATATCAAACGTTTTGAGCGATAATCGCCCGGCGCGCCGAACGGTCAGGCGAACCGTCGATTGCGGCGTGCCCCGCAATGCATCGAAAAGATCGTCGAGACTCATCGACGAAACGTCTTTGCCGTCTATCGACACGATGATATCGCCCGATTCAATCCCCGCTTTTTGCGCAGGCCCTCCGTAAAATGCCGCAATCACCCGCAGTTCGTCGCCGCGAATGCCGAGTTCGACGCCGATTCCGACGAATTTTCCGTCGGTTCGGCGCTCAAATTCTGCGCGCTCTTCGCCCGTCATAAACGAAGAATGCGGATCGAGCGCCCGAATCATCCCTTTTATGGCGCCGTCGATCATCGCCGTCCGATCGGCCGAATCGACATAATTGCGCTCGATGACGCTGAGAACTTGAGCAAAGATATCGAGCCGTTCGTAGGGATTGCCGTCTCTTTTTTGCGCATAACTTTGCCCGACGGTCGCGGCGCCGAAAAGAAACCCCATCGCCATAGCCGCGATAAGACCGATAATAACTGTCGTTTTGCGTCTGCCGTTCACGGCTTGCTCCCTGTCCGAATGCGAATTCCGCCGCAATATAACCGGCGCAAAACGGCGCGAAATCAAAATAAAAGCCCTATCCGTCCGAAATTTCGATGATCGCGGCAAGCCGATCGCAATCGGACGGATGAAGCGCCCTGCCGCCGCCGATAAATACAACTTATCGGCATAAACCGGTCGATGCGTTGCACCCTTTGGCGCACGTTTGATACGATTCCAAGAAAAATGCCAGATTTCCGTCGGTCGTTTTTCGGCACTTCCGCGTGTCGCTCATCGTCGTTCCGTAGCCGTTGTCATGACAAAACTGACGCGTTTCGCCTTCATTTTCGCAAGCCGTCACGCATTCGCTGCCCGAACTATCCGAGACGGCGCAATAAAAACTGTTCGCATCGTTTGCATAGCCGTATATGCAATCTTCGCCCGCAACGACGCCGGCATCGTTGTTTTCGGCCTCGCACCATAAACTCCAATCGCCTTGGCACGTATCGGTAAACGTCAATTTGTAACACACCGTCCCGTAGGCGCTCGGCACGTTGACGCAGCTCCCGTCGACGCACATCGCCGAACACGTTTCATATCCTTCCGTAAACGTCCAAATCAGACCTTGGTCGGTTCTTGTGCATTGCGTCTTAAACGATAATGCACGCGATGTCCCTTCGGAAGAATTGTAGTCGTCATAACATGTGCCGTATACATCGCCTTCGGTCGGACACGGATCGTAGCAATTCCAATCGTCGGTCGGGGAATTTGCGCATATTCCGGCGCCGCAATTGCGCATTTTGACGGTGAAATTCTCTTCGCCCGAAGCTTTCGTGCACGTAAAAAAACGGTTTTCGTCGCAAAATGAATAATCGGCGCTCCACGTGCACGTGTCGCCGACTTTGACGTTTTTCAGTTTCGACGTGTTTGCATCGATGCACCGACCGTCGGCGGCGCAGATTTGCCCCGCTTCGCATGCGCATGTCACGCATTTTCCCGCAATGCATGTTTGCGACGCATCGGCGCACGCTTTTTGGCTGTCGCATTCGGTGCGCGTTTTGTCGATGCATGCGCCGTTGCTGCATATTTTGCCGTCGGCGCATGTGCGGGTAAGCGAGCATGATGCGGCGTCGACGCAGCGTTTGCTGTCGCATGCTTTGCCGTCGCCGCATTCGGAATCGCTGACGCATTGTTCGGGTTTTGATGCGCATTTGCCGTTTTGGCACATTTGAGACGCGTCGGCGCAAGGATTGGTCGATGAACATTCGGCTTGCGCAATGCATTTGCCGTTTTGGCATATCATGTTATCGCCGCTGCACGGCGTGTCCGCATCGCATTCCGGTTTATCGATGCATTTGCCGTCTTGGCAAATCTGATTGCTGCCGGCGCAGGGGACCGATGCCGAACACTCGGGCTTTGTTGCGCATGCATTTTGTTCGTCGCAATAGCCGCTTTTGCAATCATTATGCGATGAACATGGCGCGCTGTTCTCTTTTTTGCCGACGCATTTGCCGTTCTGACACATCTTTGAGATATTTTCGCAAGGCACGGACTCCGAGCATTCGGGCGCGGTATCGCAAATAAGCGCGGCACTGCAATAGTTGCTTTTGCAATCGCTGTGGGCAAGACATGCTTCGCCGATCGCTTTTTGCGCCGTCTTGTCGACGCATGTGCCGGCGTCGCAGCGTTTGTCGGAAGATGCGCACGGATTCGACGCCGAACATTCGGGTTCGGCGCATCGCTTGTCGCGGCATATGTAACCCGACGCGCAGTCGGAATTTGCATCGCATGCGATGTCGGAATTCGATCCGCAAGCCGCCGCGCTGACGAAAATAGCCATCAGAGCCATTGGAAAACACTTCATCTCTTTTTTCTCCGCCGGCGCTGCAGGCGCCGATCTTTCAGAACGCCGGAAACCGCAATCCGGCATCGATTTTTCTGCGCGGCATTTGCCGCGCATGAGCGCTTTCGGCGATGCTTGACGCCAAAAGCGATTTTTGCGCAAACCGTCGCAAGCGGCTGCGCGGCTTTTGCCGCGCAGACTGATGCGCAATCGGTCAATTGCCGCAAACGATGTCGTAATTCTCGGCCGAAGTGCCGGTTTCTTCGCAGAAATAGCCGCTCCCTTTGCCGCTGCTGAAACCGCACGCCGATTCGGCGATTAGCGCATAAACATAGGTATTGCCGACTTTGCTGCATTGATACGTCAGATAGCCGATCGAGAAACCTTCGTCCGTATAGTCGGGGTCGCAGCGGTAATGCTTCTTGCCGGCGTCATCGGCCGAGCAAGGCGCGTAACATCCGGCGTAGTCGCCGAATGCCGCGCAAATCGTATTGTTTGAGCACTTCGAAATGTAATAACGCCCCGTGCCCGTTTCCCAAACTTGGCATTCTCCGACGTAGTTATCGGCAAGGCAAACCTTTGCCAAATCCGTTGAGCAAGTCATTGTGTCGTATTGTTCGGCCGACGGGAACGCGCTTGCGATGCATTGTTTCTTTTCGCTGCACGAGGCGCTCAGACAATCGAGAGAAGATTCGCACGTTTCGCCGTTTGCTTTTTTCGTTTTGCACTTGCCGTCCGTCGCGCAGTAGGCCGATTCGCAATCGGCGTCGGTTTCGCAAGCGGTGCCTTCTGCCGCAAGTTCGGCGCAAGAATAGGCATCGCGGCAGCTGCCATCCGAGCAATCGGCATTCGTCTTGCACGATGTGACGTTGTCGCCGCACAAACGGCGCTTTTTGCAATATCCGCTTTGGCAATTGGAATCGGTCGAGCACTTTTCGCCGTTTTCGGTTTGTCCCGTCGTTTTGTCGGCGCAAACGCCGCCATGGCAAATGCCGCTCGCGCATTCTGCGCCGATCACGCACGATTCGCCGTTGTTTTTCAGGCTTTTGGCTTCGCACGTTTTCGACGTTTCGCCGCAATAACCGCTTGTGCATTCGTCATTTTCCGCGCATTGCGTTCCGTTGGGCAATTTTTCTTCGACGACGACTTTTTGGGCGCAAACGCCGCCGCTGCAATAATTGCTCGCGCATTCGGAATCGGCTTCGCACATCGCGCCGATTTCGCCTTTCTCGCCGTCCGTTTGCTTTTCGGCGCATTTGTTGTCCGCGCCGCAAAATTCGCTCTTGCAATCGGCGTCGGTTTCGCAAGCGGCGCCGTTTTCCGCTTTTTCGCCGTCCGTTTGCTTTTCGGCGCATTTGTTGTCGGTGCCGCAAAAATCGCTCTCGCAGTCCGAATTTTCTTGACAATCGGCGCCGTTAGATTTCTTCGAATCTGTCGTCGGTTTTGCGGCGCATTTGTTGTCGGTGCCGCAAAAATCGCTCTTGCAATCGGAACTTTGGGCACATGCCGCGCCGTTTTCGAGTTTGGTTTTGCCGGCATCATCGTCGGATCCGCCGCACGATGACAATCCGAGGCAACAAAGCGCCGAAACGGCGCATATCGCGATATGTTTTTTCATATTTTATCCTTTAACGAACGGCAAATTGCCCGACCGACTGCGGCGGTTCAATGCCGTCCGATTGCGCAGCCGTTTCATGCGGTGCGACATATGCACACATAAAACCGCCTCAAACGGGCGCATGTCTAGCAATTATTTGTTCGGTTGACAACATCCGCAAGCGATCAAATGATGCGAATGATGCGGCGTTTTCCGCCGCTTCGCCGCGCCGGCGTCCGCAATGGCGCAATATTTCTTTCGCACAAAGTCAGGGTAACGATGCACGACAAACGCCATGAAAAATTGTTCCGCGATCCCATTCACAACGTCATTTCGTTCGACATGTCCGACGAAACCGACCGCATGCTGTTTGCGCTTGTCGATGCCGATGCCGTTCAGCGGCTGCGCCGCATCGGTCAGCTGGGATTGGCCCATTTCGTCTATCACGGCGCCGAACACTCGCGGTTCGGCCATTCCGTCGGCACGCAGCACGTCGCCAAACGCATGTTCGACAGCGCCAACCCGAACGGCGATCCGTTCGAGCGCGCCGTCGCGCGAGCGGCTGCGCTGCTTCACGATATCGGGCATGCCGCCTTCAGCCACGCTTTCGAGGCGGGCATTTCGAAAATATGCAGCTTCGACCATGAATCCATGACATGCGCGTATATTCTTCGCGAAGACGGCGACGTTTATCGAATTTTGCGCGATTTCGACCCGCGCATGCCCGAACGCGTGGTGAGCTGCATCGCGCAAGAAACGCACGCCTGGTATCATCCGATTATTTCGAGTCAGCTCGACGCCGACCGCATGGATTACATCTTGCGCGACGGCTATATGACAGGCATCCGAAATTACCTCTACGACCTCGATCGCATCATGGAAATGCTCGATTTCGACGAAGAAGGGCTCATCGTCGAATATCGCGCCATTCATGCCGTCGAAACGTATTTGATCAGCCGCTACCACATGTACCGCCAAGTCTATCACCACAAAACAGTGCGCGGCGCCGAAAAATTGCTCGAAGCCATCTTCCGGCGCGTCGCCGATTTAAGCGTGCAAGGGCATGCCGATGTGTTTGATGTCGGGCGTTTGGGGGATTTGCTGCGCGATATCGTCAAACGCGGCGCCGTCGATCCCGCGCTCAGCGTCAAGGTCTGCGATGCCCACGCGTGGGCCGCGATCGATGCATGGCAAGACAGCCCCGATCCCGTCCTTTCGGATCTTGCGCATCGCCTTATGCGGCGTCAATTCTTCAAAACCGTCGAAATCCCCGACGATTGCCGCCGTCTCATCGCCGACAATTGGGGCAGTCTCGAAGACATTGTGCGGTCGTGCGGATTCGATCCCAAATACAATCTTTCGCTCGATACGACGGTAAACCGCGCTTTTGCGCCCTATGCCCCTCCGGCGGCACCCCTCCTGCCGTTTATCCCGTCGGACCGGCGCCGCCATCCAAATGCCGATATCCGCATTTGCCAACCCGACGGGTCGGTCGTTTCCATCCAAGATGCAAGCCCCATCGTCGACATGCTCACGAAAGTCCGATCGCAAGTCGATCGCCTCTGTTTTCCCGACGCCGCGCGCGGCAAAATTAGGGATGCCCTGCATTTCGTCAAGAGCCGTCATCCGAGCGCAAAAACGCCGGGCTAAGCGCCGGCTTCCGGTTTTCCGACGCCGGTTTTTTTACATGCTTCGGCTATTGCCCCGGTCGGGGCAATTCGCCTTCGCCGCCTGCCTATTTGCTTTGCAAATACGGCAGGCAGGCGCGGCTATGTTCTCGGG
>CAVGZQ010000079.1:5096-11734 GCA_963633515.1 Bacteroidaceae bacterium | reverse complement strand
GCCTCGCGGCGCAACGATGCAACCGCCTGTTCGTACCCCGATTTCAAATCGGCCAAAAACTCCTCTACCATTTCAACCTCCTAAAACGCCTTAATCTTCCGTCAATGCGACAATTCGCAAAAAAACGCCCGTTTAATACATGACGCCGGCGCGCTTGGCAAGATCGCGAAATGCGCAGAAGTTTCGAAACGAAAAGTCGGTTTCTCCGTTTTTATTTTTGCGTTTTTTCGGGAGCGGCTTCGCTATTTTGCGCCGCCCGGACGGGCGGCGCAAAATACGCTTCGCTTGCGCCCTATTGCGCGTCGGCGCAATACGGGCTTTGGCTCCGGCTGTTGCATCGGCGGCGGCGTAACCGGCCGACGCCGCGCAATACGCCTTCGCGGCGCGCCGCGGCGCGCTTTTTTTTTTTGTTCTTGCCGGCAAAACTTCAGCCGCTTGCGCGTCCGCCGCGTCGGCATGCGTTTCGGGGCAATCGGGCAATAAATCGCACCAAAACGTTTGCGAATGTGATAGATACGCGCGATTTCGGATGCGTCGGAATGGGAGTCGGCCGTGTCGGGTGAGCGTTTGCGTCGGAAATTCGGGTTATTTTGCGCGATATGCGTCTTTTTTGCGGCGCATTTCGCCGACGCATATGCGCAAACGGCGTCTTCGGACGAAACGTTCGAAAACCTGAGCGGATCGGCGTATTTCGATTTTGCGTTTCGCGATGCATCCAATATCGTGGCTTCGGGACACGTCGAAGGCGCGTCGGCGCAATCGGATCGAAACGATCCCCGCGGCGGCGGCGGCGGCGGCGCCATGCCTGCCGGTTCGGGGTTGGCAAGCGGCGAAAATGCCGAAGAAAATTCGATCAATTCCAAACCTGCCGCACAAAATGCAGACGATTCATCCCCCGAAGAAAAACGATACAGGGTGTCGGATCTCATTCTGGACTGTTCGCATCCGCATTGCGCCGATCCCGAAAACATCGACGCGCTTTTGCGCGCGACCGGGCTGACTTTGGGGCACGAAACGACCCAAAGCGATTTGAAAATCGCGACCGAAAGGCTTCGCAAGACGGGGTATTTTTGCCGCATCGCGCAAGAGCTCAGCATCAGCGGCGACCGCGTTGCCGTAACGTTTCATGCCGAGCCGCACACAGTCGCGCGCCGCATCGTCATCGACGAAAGCGGCGCCATTTATCCGTCGGACCTCAAAAAAAAGATGATGATCCGCGCCGGGAGCGCGATTTATCCGCGGTCGGCGCTTCTGAAAGGCAAAAATCCCGACGCCGAAGAGAAATCGGCGCTCATCGCCATGGCGCTCGAAGATCAGGCCGACAGCCTGCGCCGGCTCTACGTCAAAGAAGGTTATTTCGATGCCGACGTTTCGGTCACGCTCGAAGAAATCGCGCCCAATCTCGCCGATCTTCATGTGAACGTATCGGATGCCGACGGCTACGCCTTGGGGAAAATTTACGTTCGCGGCCACAAAGCGCGATCTTATGCGCAAATCGAGTCGCTTTTTCGTTCTTACTTCAGTTTTTTCAGTTACGTAAAAAAGACCGACATCGAAGACGCCGTCGCGGCGCTCATCGCCGACTACCGCGCCGCAGGCTATTACCAAGCGAAGCTCGATTACGTTTCGCGCCGCGTCAAAGAGACGCGATCGATAGATATTTTTTTGGATCTGACCGAAGGCGACAAATGGACGATCGAATTCGAAGGCAACGATTCGCTCAAAGCGAAAGAGCTCATGCAATCGGTCACATTTCTTTCGTCGGGATATGTCGATAACGGCGAATTGACTTCGTCGGCCGAAGCGATCCGAGCGGCTTATGTGTCGGCCGGTTATTATTATGCCGCCGTGACGGGCGAAATATTGCGCCACGGCGCGGGCGACGCGCACAGCATTATTTTCCGCATCGACGAGGGGCGGCGCGTCGAAATCGGAGAAATCGAATTCGACGGGGCAAGCGTTTTTTCGCGTTCGGAGCTGCTGGACGTCATCAGCAGCCACGAATATTCGGCGCTTGGGTCGGGCGCGTATCCGCAGCGGGCGATGATCGCCGACGATGCGGCAAAAATCGTCGATGCTTACCGCGAGCGCGGCTATCTCGGCGCCGACGTGACCGGGTGGAGTTTGTCGGCGGCCGACCAAACCGGACGCCTCAAACTGACGTTTTTCGTGCATGAAGGCGAAGTATCGCGCTTTTCGCGCCGTTTGCTGCGCTATGCCGATCGCGAAATGTACGACGAATTCGACGTTCTCATCGACAAACCCGCAAACGACGTGTTCAGCGATTACACGTTTCGCGCCGAGCGCGCGGCGATATCGAAGCAGCTGCGCGCGCGCGGCCATGCGACGGTTTCGGCGGCGGCGACGTGCACGTCGTATACGTCCGACGGCGCGGTTGCGTCGGAGTCGACGTGCGAAATCGCCGAATTTCCGGCATCTTGCATGCCCGACGACGCCGAAACCCTGTGCCGAACAATCGAAACGCGCAGCGGAACGACGGAACAATGCAAACGCCATTACGACACCGAATACGGCATTGCGGGCGAACCCGAATGCAAATTGAAAAATGGAATTACGGGGACGCAAGTCGACGTGACATACGAAGTGACGCTCGGTCCGCGTTTCGTCTTCGGCGATACTTTTATTCACGGCAACGTCGTAACGCGCGATTGGGTCGTCAAACAAGATATCCCGTTTAAATCGGGGGAAATATTCGACATCAACCGGCTTATCGACGCGCGCAGCCTTTTGCGCCGCCGATCGATTTACCGATCGGCATCGCTCAACGCGATAGGCGTCGACGACGGTCTCGTCCAATCGGCGGAAAACGCCGATTCGACATCGCTGGGCGAACGTTCGGTGCCGCTCGTCGCCGACATCGAAGAAGGCGAACGGCGGTGGTTCGATTTCGCCGTCGGCGTTTCGCTCACGGGCGGCGATTGGGTCCTGTCGGGCGAAGCGGAATACGTCGAAGCCAATTTATTCGGCACGGGCTGGGAATTGCGCTTTCTGATCATGCCCGAGGCGCGTTTTGTCAATTCCGCCAATGAATTCGTCTTTACGCAAAAATTCAATCAAAACTTTTTTTCGCTGCTGACGCTGTCGGTTCCCATCGCGCCGGCCAAAGGCCTGAACCTCGTTTCGCAGCTCTTTTACGATTTGCGCTACATTACCGAAACGAACAAAGAAGAATACGGCTGGCTTCTGGAATTGCAATGGAACGTGAACAAATCGCTGTATTCGGCGCTTGCCTTTGAATTGGAATCGTCGAACACGTCGTCGTTCGGCGTCGACGTCGGCACCGATCTGAACGCATACAACGCATGTTATCCGGTCACCTTTTTTATGACGTGCCCGTTTTCTTCGGACAAACAAGATTTTACGGTCTCGCTTTCGCCGCGCGTATCGTTCGACGGCCGCGACTCCCCCATTGTCCCCAAAAACGGCTTCTATGCCGAAGCCAAAGTCAAACTCGCTTATTCCAACGCAAACGGCGTCTATGCCCTGCCCGAAGCGCGCGCATCGTATCTCGTCACATTCCTGAACTATTTCACGGCAGCGTTTAATCTTCGGGTCGGATTGGGTTTTCACAAATCGGGTTCGTCGATTCCGCTGATCGATCGATATTTCTTGGGCGGGCTGAATATGCGCGGCTACGGCAACGATGCCTTGGGACCGCGTCTTTACGACGCCGCCAAACCGGGCGTTGCGACGAACGAAGCGGCCGGCGGCGTGTCGATGTTCAATTTCACGGCCGAGATGCGTTATCCGATTTGGCGCAGCATCGGGCTTTACGGGGCGGTGTTCGCCGATATGGGCGCGCTGACGCAAAGCCAACCGACCGACGGTTCGGCGCGGCAATTTTTCAAAGAAATGTTTGCCGACGAAATGCGTTACACGGCAGGTCTCGGGCTTCGCTGGCACTTCAGCGATTCCATCCCCCCGATCGTCATCGATTACGGCTTTATCCTCAATCGGCGCCGCGGCGATCCGCTCGGAAATTTCAGTTTAAATATTGGGTATTCGTTCTAGCATCGGCTAAAGTGCAAAAAAATGTTTCGGCGCTTGCCGCCGAAACTGCGAAGCCGTATCGGGCGAATGCCCGATAGGCGGAGCACGGAGCCGTATCGGGCGAATGCCCGATAGGCGACGTTACAAAAAAAAAAATAAAAAATAACGATTTCGGAAAATAAAAATAAAAAATAATGCGCTGCGGATGCAAGCGATGCGAATGAAAACGCGTTTGGGTTGCGTTATGGCGCATTGAGGTTTTTTGCCGGGTTTGGCGTATGTCGCAGACGTTGAAAAAAGGGATGACGCTCATCGAGATAATGATTGTCATCGTGCTGATAGCGGGCATGATGACGGTGGCGGCGTACGGGCTGGGCATTGTCGGGCAATCGGATGTCGGCGGCGAAGCGCTGAGGCTGAGCGCGGCGATTCGGTACACGTTTACGTCGGCGGCGACGACGAACACAACGCTGCAAATGAAACTCGACTTTGACGCGCAGACTTTTTTGGTCGAAAAGCTCGACGTTCGCGGCGGACTGAGCGAAGAGGCGCTCAGAGGGACGACGTACAAATCGGAAAGCTCGGGCGACGCCGAACGGAAGTATAACAATTCGCGCGCAAGCCGTTTGGACGAAGAAGATTCGAAATTCGGGTCGGTTACCCGAACTCCGGTCGACGATATGTTCATTTCGGGCGAAGATGCCAAGCTCGGTTCGGGGGTGTATTTCATCGGTCTCATGACGTCTCACCACGACGAAATACAGACCGACGGCGTCGGAACGATAAACTTTTTTGCGAACGGATTTGTCGAACGCAGCGTGATTTATTTGGGCGATGAGGCCGCGCGCGACGGGCTCGAAGAAGGGGTTGTGTATACGATAGCGGTCAATCCGCTGACCGGTCAATCGTCGGCCGAACCCGGACGCGTCGAGATTTCTTCGTCGTTTTTTGAAGAGGAGGAAGACGATTGAAGCGGCGCGGTTTTACTTTGCTCGAGCTCATGATCGCCGTCTTTATCTTGGCGATGGCGGTCGCCGTTCTTTTGGGCACGGAGTCGACGTCGATGCGGCTGATGGGATATGCCAACAACACGTCGGTCGTGACGATGCTGACGCGGTCCAAGATGCAAGACATCGAGTACGACGTGCAGCAAACGATCAAAGAAGAAGGCGTCAAAGACAATTATGTCGAAGAATTGAGCGGCGATTTCGGCGATCAGGGCTACGACGACATCACGTGGACGGCGCTGATACAGTCGATCGAATTGACCGACGAAGCATCGAACGATTTCGTCGAAAGCGTCACCAATCAGCTCTACGGGACGGGCGACGAAGGCGGCACGCTGAGCGGCAATACGACGATTACGCAATTTTTGCCGCTCATGGTCAGTTTTATGCCGACGATTATCAACCAGCTCGGTCAGCGCATCCGAAAAATCACGCTGACGACGTCGTGGGATTATTTGGGCATAGAACAGACGCTGACCGTTTCGCAATTCGTCGTCATTCTCGACGTCGGAGATTCGGCAAGCGCGAGCGGTTCGTCGGTTTCGGGCAATACGTCGGCCGACGGCAAAGACTCCGAAGCGGCGGGAGAAGTTTCCGACACAAGCTCAAAAAGCACTTCAAAGCGCAGCAAATAAATGAAAATGCGATCTTTTTCGAAAACCCCCGACGAAAATTCGGTCAAACGGCGATTTCGCCGCGGCATGACGCTCATCGAAGTGATGGTTGCGGTCGCGATATTGGCCGCCGTCATGGCGGCCGGATGGGGGTCGTATGCCGTTGCGACATCGCACCAGCAGCGCATGCAGGAAATCAACGAGCGGCTTCACGGCGTCGAACAGGCGGTCAACCGCATCGTGCGCGACATGTCGACGGCGTTCATCACGTCGCACGGCGACGACGATTCGCAAACGGAAATCCGGTATCAGACGGGATTTTTGGGCACGCATGACCGCGTCGATTTTACGAGCATGGGGTATGTCCGAATGTTTCGCAACGAAAAAGTCGGCGATCAAAGCGAGATATCGTACTATTTGAAGAAGATGCGCAATGACGGCGGCGATTTGGAGACGTATTTGGTGCGCCGCGAACAGGCGCCCATCAACGACGATTTTACGCGCGGCGGCACGATATTGCCGTTGCTCGATCACGTCTTGAGTTTTAAATTGTCGTATTGGGACGATTCCAAAGCCGATCGGACGCTGGGCGACGACGGCTGGGTCGACGAATGGGATACCGAACATTCCGATTATTCGGGACGCTTGCCGTCGCGCGTCAAAATAGAAATCGAAATCGAAGACCCGTTGGGGAGCGACCGACCGATGCTCATTTCGACGCAGGCTCAAATTCATTTGACGGAACAGCTGAGTTTTTAAGGCGCATATGAATCGAGAGTCTCGAAAGATACCCAAATATCAACGATTTGCGCGATTGTTGCATAAATTTTGGCACGTTTTGTCCTGCCGCATCGCCGAAGAAAAAACGCCGCGCCGCCGCCGAGGCGTCGCCCTGCTGCTCGTCCTGACGTATATCGCCGTCATGACGGCGACGATTTTGTCGGGATTTATGAACAGCCAAGTCAGTTTTTCGATTTCGGCCAATGTCCGCGACGATCTCAAAGCC
>CAVGZQ010000079.1:1266-5086 GCA_963633515.1 Bacteroidaceae bacterium | reverse complement strand
CTCAAAGCCTACTACAAAGCGAAGAGCGTGCTCAATTTGGGACGGCTCATGCTGACGTATCAATACGAATTGGAACAGGACGAGTTTTTCGGTCAGCGCATCAAGCGTTCGAATTTTCAGCTCTACCAAATCATGGATTTGCTCATGACGCCGTTCAAAACGGGCATCGTGAGCGTCGACGTGCCCAATGCCGGGCATACGATAGCGAGCTACAATCTCAAAGATGCGGGCGTCGACGCGATGGGCGACGAAACGGGCGATTACAACGTCAAAGTTTACCCCGAGGCAGGGCGCATCAATCTGAACAAATTCAGCAGCGGCGCAAAACAAAAAGATCTCTACGAAATCTGCATGATGCTCGCCAGCTCCGAGTACGACGATCTTTTTAACGCCCGAAGCGTGAAATCGGCGGGGCTGTCGCGGATGGAAGTTTTGGCTGCGATTATCGATTGGGTCGATGCCGACAGCGAAAAGACGTTTATCAACAACGAATGCGTGCTCGAAGAGTCGAGCGGCGACGAATCGAGCCTGTACGTCGATCAGCGCAAAAAATACAAAGTCAAAAATGCCAAATTCACGACGCTCGACGAGCTCTACGAAGTTGCGGGCATCGGCGACGATTTTATGGAAGCTTTCGGCGAGACGTTCACCGTCTACCCGGTCGAAAAGATAAACGTCAATCTGGCGTCGGCAAAAGTGCTCTATTCGGCGCTTTGCAATGCCGTCGAAACCGAAAAATCGGGCAATTCCGAAAATAAAATTTGGGCATGCGCCGACAAAACGATCGGGACGCAGCTCTTTGCGCTGGCGATGGCGCTCGAGGGATATCAGCAGTTTGTGTCCAACCCGATGAATCTGCTCTATCTCTACACGGTCGAAAATCAGACGTCGGTTATCCCGGGCGTCGTGCCCAACGGCACGGTCGTGCCGTTTCGGACGGTTTCCGAGTTCTACAAAGTCCTCAAAGCGCTCATCGACGATTCGGAGCAATTGCCCAAATTCTTGCTCTATTCGCCCACGGCGTATTTAATGTTCGGCGACCGCATCCTGACGATGACTTCGGCCGGACTCGGTCTTTCAAGCTTGACGTTTAACACAACTCAATTATACGCCAACATCACGACGGCGAGTCCGCGGATATTCCGCGTCGTTGCGGTGGGCGAATACGGCGGAACGAAGCGGACGCTGACGACCGTCATCGATTTTAACACGACGGGCGGCAAATACCTTTATTGGCGCGAATATTGAGAAACGCGGCAATCGGCGTTATCGGCGCCGATGCCGAAAAATGCGGGCAATCGGCGCATTGCCGCCGCGGACACAGAGAAATATGGCAAACAAAACGACAATAGGTTTGGAAATAGGCACAAGCGCGCTGCGCTATGCGCTTTGCGTCACCGACGACAAAAAAACGGAAATCCGCGCATTCGGAACCGTCCCCGTCGGCGCGCCCGCCGACGCAACGGGCGATCCCGATCGCAACGATGCGATTGAGACGATGAACCGGATCATGGCGCCGTATCGCAAAATGCCGCTCGACGCCATCGGGCTGTGCGTCGATCCGCTTCTTGAGCTTTCGGCGCATAAACTCATGCCGTTCGCCGATCTGCGGCTTTTGGAACAAACCCTGCCCCAAAGCCTTTCCGATACTTGGAAAATCGACGCCAATTCGCAAATCGCCTTCGAAGTCGGGGAATTTGTCAAAGACGCCCAAACCGATGCCGAAGACGGTCTCAAAGAAGGCGGCTACCTCATCCATGCGGTGAACTATCCCAAAGACGTTTTGCAGGCAGAAATCGCCCGGCTCAAAGCGCATCAAATCGACCCGCACGTCATCATGACCACGCTCAATGCGATGGCGCTTGCTTTGCCCGTTCTTGCCCAAGTCCCCGAACAAACCGCATGGTGCCTTCTCGATATCGGCGCCGACCGCACGGAGCTCCATATTTGCCGGGGCACGGATGTTTTGGCGTCGCGCGCCTTTAAAGTCGGCGGAACAACGATCGACCATGCCCTTGCGCAAGCGTTCGATATGCCGATAGCCGATGCGCGCAAAATGAAAGAAGATACGGCTTTTTTGGCCGCCCCCGGCACAGAATTGCAAGTTTATGAAGCGCTTTTGCAGAATCATCAAATTCAGCCATGGGATATCGATGCCGCAAAACTCGCCGCCGTCACGGCGCAAGCCGTATCGGTTTTGCTCTCGGGCATTCGCCAAATGATCATGCAAAATGTCCGCAAATACCGGATCGATCCGACGCAAATATGCCTCATCGGCGGCGGCTCAAACCTCATCGGGCTCGATGCATGGCTGTCGCAGAGCTTCGGCGTCGCATGCCGCCGAGGCTTTCCGCTCAAGCCCGAAGCTTTGCACGGCCAAAGGCCCGACGCGGCTGCGTCGCTTTCGATCGGCGCCGCCGCCGCCGCCGTCTGCGCGCTAAAAAATATCGACGGCAAATGCCCCCTCAATCTGCGCCGCGGCGATCTCGCCCATAAAGGCAGCTTGGCCGTAATCCAAGAAAAAAAATGGATCTTGGCGGCGCTGGCTGTCTTGATTCTCATCGCGCTCATCGCCATGACGGCGACGAAGTCGAAAGCCGTCCAAACCGAACACGACCGCCTGCGCGCCGCGCTCGAAACCGCAACCCAAGACGTCTTCGGAAAAAAACTCCTGTCTTATGCGCAAATCGAGCGCGAAATCGCCGACAGCAGAGGCTATGCCTTCATTCCCGATCGCACGGCATTCACGCACTTTGCTTGGATTTCGAGCCAAGTCAACGATAACCTCTCCGACGTCGATATGGATTTGAATTCCCTCGATATCGACACGCAACGCAAAATCGTGACGTTCCGCGGCGAAGTTTCGGGCGATGAAGGGTTGCCCAAATTCATGCAATTGCTCGAACAATACGAATGTTTTCCGAACGAAATACAAGAACCGAAGACGTCGAAATCAAAAGATCGCGTCTCGTTTACGCTGCGCGTCGAAGCAACGCAATGCGCTTCGGGCGGCGACGGCGAATAATATTCAAGTTTACTTAATTCAAACGAATATCCTGCAATGAATCATCTTATCCCGAAAACAATATCGGCCGATGCCGGAGGTGAGCGTGAATAAACCGCAAGCACTCATCGCTTTCGAAGAAAAAGCCGCAGAAAAATACAACGCGCTGCAGCCGCGCGAACGCGCGCTCTTATTCGGCGCAACCGTCGCCATCGTCATCATGGCCGTGTTTATGCTGTTCAATGCATCGTTCAAAAAAATGGATGCGCAAACGGCCGAAACCGAAAATTACCGCAAAGCGCTCAACTACTTGGCCGATAACCGGCTGAGTTATCAGACCGACCGCGCCAAAAAAGAAGCCATGCGGCAAAAATTGATCGATGCCGACTCCAAAGTCGTCAGCAAATTGACGACGATGGCCTCGTCGCTCGGTTTCGACGTCACCGTCACGCCCAAAGATCCCCACAAAACATCCGACGATTCCGGCGCCGAAGAGCAAGAAATCGAGGTGACGCTCAAAAACGTCGAATACGGCAAATTCATCGAGTATCTCGTCCAAATCCATAAGCTGGAAACACCCATCTACGTGCGTCATCTCAATATGAACCGCACAAGCGCGCTCTCAAACGAAGACACCCGCATGACCGTTTCCATCACGCTCATGTCCTATCGACTCAAGGAACAAAATGCGACGTAAATTATTGCTCATTCCGGGCATCGTCGTCCTGTTTGTCATCGCTTTCGCAGGCGCTGTCTTTTGGATGCTTCCCGCCGATGCCATCCGTAAAAAAAAAAAAAAAACGATCGAAAAACAAC
>CAVGZQ010000079.1:516-1256 GCA_963633515.1 Bacteroidaceae bacterium | reverse complement strand
GCCGTTTCGTCTTCGGATCCTGCGCTCGCAACCGACGGCGGAACGTTTGGCGGGGTTTATTGCGCGCCCTATGTCGAAGAACAGGCATTTGCCGTCGGCAGCATCTTTGTGAATCCGAAAATTTCTTCGCTCATATCGAAAAAACCCGAAGGAAAATTCAAACTTCAAATTCAAGACGGAACAATCGAAGGCGATATCAAGTCGAACGACAAGAAAATGCAAATCACCGCTGCCGGCGGTTCGATATCGCTCAACGAATTTGCGCTCTTGTCGAATTTCACCAAAACGCAGCTCTACGGCATGCTTCAATTCGACTTGCGCGCCGCAGCAAATGCCGGAAAACTCGCCGAACTCGCGCTCAAAATGAAATCCGTCAACACGGCGATGTGCCCAAAACGGATTAAACTCAACGTCCCCGGCATTCCGTTTATCGAAATGCCGTTTACCGTGTTCGGCAACATTTCCGCCGACATCGAAATCGTCAGCGACAAACTCATCATCAACGAATTGACGTCGGACGGTCCCGACATCGAGCTAAAAGTCACGGGCGATATCATGCTGAAATCGGGAAAATCGTCCGACATCCGCCTCAACCTCGACGCCGAAATCAAACCGTCGCAGCAGTGGGTCGAAGACAACGGGATGAACGTCATTTATCAGGTCTGCGAAAAACTCGACGACGGCAGCATCAAGCTGAGTTTGCGCGGCACAACGAAAAAAATCCGACACGATTGCGGCAC
>CAVGZQ010000079.1:0-506 GCA_963633515.1 Bacteroidaceae bacterium | reverse complement strand
CGCCGAAACGCCGCAAAACGCCGACGAACCCCGCGACGAACAAAAAGCCGCCTCCGCGCCCGCGCCGAAAGAAACCGCCAAGCATGCCCGCGACGAAGAAAAAGCCAAAGACGGCGGCGATGACGCCGAAAAGCCCAAACCGGTTCGCGGACGCGCCATGCCCGTAAGACCGACCGTCGGAGAAAAAAAAAACTCAATGAATTAGCCCCCGGCCGAGGGCCGTTCGACGCCGCCCGAATCCCCCCCGAACAAGCCCGCAAGCACCCCGAACTTCTCAACGCCCCCAAAACCGGCAACGTCAATCTCGACAATAAACTCCGCCAAATCGACGCCGACATCGACCGCGAAATGCAACGTTCGCCGCGTTATCAAGAACGCAATTTCAGGCGGACGCGCGGCAAACATGCGCCGATCGGCGACGGCGAATGATATCTTTCGGGCAGTATTCGATAAAATAATGCCGATGCTTCGGCTATCGGGGGCTTGCCTGCGGGCAAGCCCCGCGA
>CAVGZQ010000078.1:0-11869 GCA_963633515.1 Bacteroidaceae bacterium | reverse complement strand
ATGCGGTTGAGATCGCGATCGATTTTGTATGTCAGCGAAACGCCTTTATTTGCAAAAGCGCTGCGGATGCTCGCCGCGTTCGACGCCAATTTGTCGTCGATGGCCGAATCGATATCGACCGAATAACGCAACATCAGCCCGCCCTGGAGGTCGAGACCGAGCGAAAGCGTATTCGACTTAAGCCACGACGGCAAATTCAGATACCAATCGGGCAGCGGAGGATTGCGCGCGGCATTCTCTTCTTCCTGCCCGATGACTTCGTCTTTTGACTCGGGATAGAGCGCCATTTCGACGATCGTCGGCATGAGAATAACGCACGATACGATTAATAAGAACACCAATAGGGCGGCTTTTGCCCACCAGCTTCGCGACATCGCGTAACCTCATTTTCTATAAATGCCATGACAGGCAAATGCGCCGCTTCGGCCGCCAAAACCCGCAACCGGTCCGCGCATCTGCGCCTATGAACGATTTCAATTGCATGCGCAACGGCTCGGCGCCGCCGAGCCGCTTATTATGCGCTTTTCGCCGCATTTTCCTGTTTGTCGGCGGTCTTTTCGGCATCGCCGACCGTGCGGGCAATGCCTTCCAAATGCATTCTGACGCGATTTCGATCGCCGTTTGCGCCCAAATCGACGACGGCATATTCGCCGTCGATTTCGCAAACAACGCCCATCTGGCGCGCAACCGTCTCGATTTTGTCGCCCGCTTTAATCGCCTGAAGCATTGCCGCGCGCCTCTTTTGCTGATTCTTTTGCGGCAGAATGAGCATAAAATAAAACACGGCAATCATGATAACGATAAATGCGACGGAGCCCCAACTCTGATCCATATATACAATGCCTCGCTTCGGACAAAAAACGACTCATAAAACGCCAAAGCCGCTTTTTTAAGCGGCTTTGGCAAAAAAACGCCGCCCGCTCTTACCAAAGAATATCGCAGCGGTCAATTATTTATGCTTGACAAGCGGTTTGGACGCCTTCGGCCGTTCGATTGTCAAAAGCCCCCGGGGCATCGGCGCGCGCAACGGAAAAACGCCAAAAACTGCGAAAAACGCAAGCTTTTTAATCCTTTCGCGCAATCATCCTGTCGGGCGGCGGCGCAGAAAGGTTTGCGCCGTGCCGGGAGGATCGGCGAAAAACGCGTTTTTCAGACATTGCGCGCCATTTTTTCGGCGCGATCCATGAACCGTTCAAATGCCGCCGGACGCGGACATGAAACTTCCGTCGGCGCGCCCGTTATCGGGTGCTCAAATGCGATCGATTCGGCATGCAAACACATCCGCCCGGGCAAAATCGATTGGAGATCGCGGAATGTCATTCCGTAAAGCGGATCTTCGAGAATATAAAGTTCGATCGAAGACAAATGCACGCGAATTTGATGCGTCCGCCCCGTAATCGGTTCGCAGCGATAAACGCCGGCAAAACCGCTGCGAAACGGCACGATGCGTTCGCATGTCACGCGCGTTTTTGCGGGTTTCCGATGATTCCCGGCCGTCGAAAACATCTGCATTTTCGCCGCCGATTTGCCCGATTGCCCGGCGCAGCGCCCCTGCGCCGCGTTTGAACCGCGTTTTGCTTCGCCGATCGGCGCATCGATGATCCACGCCGCGCCGGGCGTTCGGTACTGCGCATCGATATGCGCAGGCATGACGCACACGGCGACATACGTCTTGCGCACGGAGTGATTTTGGAACTGCCGCGAAAGCGACGGATTCGCCGCTTTCGACTTCGAAAAGAGCAAAACGCCGCTCGTCAGCGCATCGAGGCGATGATGAAGCCCGACATAAACCGCCTCCGGGGCGGCGTTTCCGCCGCCCGTTCGCTGCGCGGCGCATTGCGAAACGTATCGAATCGCCGCGGCATAAGCATTGTCCCGAGTCGGATCGAGCGTCGGCTGACTCGGCAAACCATAGGGCTTCTCTGCGACCATAATCGCATCGTCTTCGTACCGGATATCGCCGGCAGTCATATGCCATTCGTTTTTCATCGCCTTCTCCCCGGCAATCGGTTATCCATATTTGACGGATGGATAATCCCCGGCAAACAAAAAAAATGCTCCGGCGAAGACGAAATATACCGTTTTCGCCGAAAAAAATTTACTTCGCTTTAAAAATAATTCTTGACAAAATGAAAAATTCAACAAGCGGCATTTAGAGCTTTCGGCACAGACGGCGCGCCGGCCGATAATCATCGCATGCCGGCGCCGGAATATCGGCGCAAACCGCAAAATATCGGCGCAAGCGGCACAAAAAAAAGGTCTGCAAAGATGCAGACCCGCACAATCCGAAATCACGCCCGGCAAACGGCGCTTGCGCCCGAACCGCAACGCAAACGCAATTACTTGCCCGTCTTTTTGAGATCCATGAGAATCATCTTCGTGACGGCTTTGAGGCATTCGAAAACCCCCGTGCCGTCGGCCGCGCATGCTTCGAAATCGGGCACTTTCGGATACCAGCGATTCAATTCGCTGCGAAGCATTTCGACGGGCAATGCGTTGGGCAAATCGCGTTTGTTGTATTGGATGACGAACGGAATCTTTTCGACGTCGTAGCTGTAGGCTTCGAGGTTGTCGAGCAAGTCGTCCATCGAAATGAGATTGGCTTCGAGACGTTCGGCTTGGCTGTCGGCCACGAACACGACGCCGTCGGCGCCTTTCATGATCAAACGCCGGCTGTTGGCATAGAACAGCTGACCGGGCACCGTATAGAGATGAAGGCGCGTCTTGAAACCGCGGATTTCGGGCAATTCGATCGGCAAAAAGTCGAAATAAAGCGTGCGTTCCTGCTGAGTTTCGAGGCTGATGAGTTTGCCGCGCGTATCGTCATTTGTCGCAGAATATATATGTTTGACGTTGGTGGTTTTCCCACACAATCCCGGTCCGTAATAGACAATCTTGAGGACGATTTCTCTGGTCGTGTAATTAAAAAAGGACATGAGTGACCCACCTAAATCTTCAGTTCATGGAACGGGCAATGCTTCGCGCCCAAAAGCAAGCGTCAGTAAACCCCAAAATCGTTTGCCTGTCAAATATCGCGATCGCGCCGCGCCCGATTGCGCCGGGCGCGCATTTTTTTGCCGCCGGCATTTTTCAAACCGGGAAACGATACCATGAATTCGGCTAATTCACAACATCGGCATTCCCGGCAGGCACGATAATCGATACTTGACGGCGCCCGAACACGAGCCCCGTCGTCGGGTTAATCACGTCGATATAGGCCTTGAAAATCTGCGCTTTTTCGGTCGGTTTCACGCAATCGCCGTTTTGGGCGATGACCTTGAAATGCAGACGCGCGCCGTCTTTTGCCGGATCGGCCGTGCCGGGGGCAAAATTCGAAAATCCGTTATCGTAATCGGCGCCGTCCATTTTGCCGGGAACGGCCTTCGGGTTGCACGATCGCTCCGGTTCGGCGGGCGGCGGCAAATAGGCCTCCGCTTCGACGCGCTTGATAAAGCATGCCGTCGTCTTGTCGGTCCCCGCAATCGGCTCGCCCTCGGCGCGCGTCGAAACTTCATACGTCCCGTACTTGACGAGCGCCGCCACGCCGTCGGTTATCGCTTCCGAAACATCGTTCTGCTCTGCCGTATAGTACAGGATGCATTGATTTTCGCGGCCGTTTGCCGTGACCGGATCCGACTGCGTCGTGCCCAGGCAGCAACGATTTGCGCCGCACTTCGATTCGAATGCGCATGCCGGCACGACGGCATTCGATTCGCGCGACCATGCCGTCATTTGTCCGAAACGATCGGCATAACACGTGCCGTCTTGACTCGGAACGCCAAACGTCATCACGCGGATGCCCGTTTGTTTCAGCGCGGCAATGAGATCATCGGTCGTATGCGGATTGTCGATGACCGACATGCCGACGTTGTATTTCAACAGCTCCGACAGCCCCTGCACATGCTGACCGTCCGCATCGTGCGCATACACATCGGTCGCATGGACGACGACCGGCAAAACGCCGTCGCGGAAATCGACGCCCCCCCACGTCCCGGGTTCGTTGACGTTGTCGGCGATCGATCCGGCCGTCCAAGAAAACGTTCCTTGCGTGCCCGTGACACTCCCGTCCGACGCTATCGATCGGATCGCCACGCCCGTTATCGATCCGCCGTCCCATCGCGTCCCTTTCCCCGTCGCGATATGATAGAGCGCCTCTATGCCGCTTTCCGGACCGTCGGCGCCGCTGCGCGTCGCAAACAGGCTGCTTTGCGTATATGCCTTGACGGTTTCGGGCGACGTCGAAACTTTCCCGAGCACGCGAAACGGCAAATCGCCGTACGCCGAATCGCCGTGAATAAAAAATCCGGGGATCGTGCCGCCGGACGGCGTCGTCAGGTCGATCTTATGCGACGTGACCGGATAATCGTCGAAATTCGACAGCGCAAACCCCGAATCGGGCACCATCGCCCGAACGCGTTCTGTCGTGTTGCCGATATTTTCTTTGACATTGGCGATTGCCGCCGACATCGATGCCGTCGTGTCGATGTTGAAAACGAGATCCAACTTCGAAACTTTTGGGATAAATTCGAGCGTATCGTCTTTTTCTTCTCCTTCATACGGCAATTCGAAATAAAAATCGAAGACGTCTTTGACCGTAAGATTCGGATCGCACACGATCGCATCGGCGCGCGTTATCTTCCGCCCGTCAAGCAATCCGTTCACAGCCGCGTATTCGCCGGCGGCAATTTCCGACGGATCCATAAACCCGTCGCCGTCGGTATCGGGCAAATTGATCCCCGACACGCCGCCGCACGTCGGCTCTTGGGCATCGGGGATGCCGTCGCCGTCGCAATCTTTCGACTGAAAGCAATAAGTTTTGACGCCGGCGGGCGAAACATAAACGAGCAAATCGCCGTTTGCGCCGCGTTCGTCGCGATCGGGGATCGTGTCGCCGTCGCTGTCAAGCGAATACCGATCCAAAATCCCGTCGCCGTCGCTGTCGGCATACCCTTCGTAAAGATCGGGGATCGTATCGCCGTCGCTGTCAAAATCGAGATAATCGGGCACCGTGTCGCCGTCGCTGTCCCACGGATCCGCGGCCGACCCCGGCGGGCACGGCTGTCCGCCGCAATGCCGCCCGGGCACGTTCACGCCGCCGATTCCGACCAAAATGCCCTGCATTTCGTCCTCATCCGGCGCGCCGTCGCCGTCGTTGTCGCGAGAACGCCAATCGGGAACGCCGTCGCCGTCGGTATCGATCGGCGTCAAACATGCATGCGCCGGATTGTTTTTGTCTTTCTTGGGCGAATCGGCGCCGCGATAGACGAATTCCGCCGAAGGACAGCCTTCGTACATATCGGGCAAGCCGTTTCCGTCGCTGTCGGCATCGCGAAAATCGGGCACCGTATCGCCGTCGCTGTCGATCGGTTCGAAAACCGGATTGCCGTCGGTTCCCGCCTCGACGCTGTCGGGGATCGTATCGCCGTCGCTGTCAAAATCGAGATAATCGGGCACCGTATCGCCGTCGGTATCGACGCTTGCATCATCGTCCGAAAAGTTGCGGCCTTCGTAAATATCGGCAATCGTATCGCCGTCGCTGTCTTTGTATTGCTCCGAAAGCACGCACCGCCCGCCTTCGCACGCGCCGGTCAGACAATAATATGCCGCGTTATTTTCGCACGCGCCGCCTTGCGCAACTTCGATGACGCACGCCGACCGACGGCACGACAAACCGTCGCCGCAATCGGCCGCCGTGTTGCAAAAGGCGCCCGCAAGCGCATTGCAAACATTGCCGATGCAGTACCCCGTTTTGCACTGCTCATGCGTCCTGCAAATCTTATCGGGGTCGTAATCGCGCGACACGCACACGCCGTCCAAACACCGCTGCGACAGGCAGTCGCGTTCCGTCCCGCACGCGCTCCCGTCGCGAAGCTGCCGCGAACACTTGCCCGCCACGCATTGCATCGGATCCGTGCATTCTTCGTCGCCGCCGCACGCTTCGCCCAAACTGTAATTGCCTCCCCCGCCCGCATCGTCCGAACACCCGCCGCATGCCAGCGCCGCCGCCGACAATACGGCGGCAAACCTGCATATCATTTCAGTTTTATTCATCGCCGCTCCTCATTGTCCAAACAGTATATCCGCAAACAAAAAGCTTATTTTAGCTTTTTTTTCTCGCTTCTGCCACATTCGCGCCCGCATTTTGCCCGAAGCAAAACGCGCTTTCTGCTTCCGATGCGCTGCGTTGCATGCAATTTTCGCACGCAAATGCGCCGTTTCTGCGTCACAGTTTTTTTTTGGGGGGGCTTCGGCTATTTCGCCCGTTGGGCTCAATACGCCTTCGCGGCGCGTCTTTTCGCCCGTCGGGCTCAATACGCCGCGCCAAGCGCGCTATGTTCGCCCTGCCTTGCCTGCCTGCGGCAGACCGACGGCAGGTGCGGGCATACGCGCGCTTTTTTTTTCGTTATTTTGCGCCGATGCGCCGTCCGTTCAACGCGCTGTGCCGATTGCGCTTCGCTCTTTATCCCGCCGATTGCCGACTCAGCTCAGAGCTCCGAACGCTGACCGCTCTTCGTTTCGCATCAAATCCCGATAATCTTCATCGCCTGTCTGCGGCTTGCGGCCATTCTTGACGATCGGCGTCGGGCATGCTATAATTTGCGACCGTGTATGCCGCCTTTTTTTCGGTCAGAACCATTTCACTGTATGGAATTTCTATGAAACACAAACTTTTGGCATTTCGCAGATTTTATTTATCGTTTGCAGCAATGGTTGCCGTTTTCTTCATGACTTCCTCCGCAGCCTTTGCAGGCAATAACGACTTTAAACTCGAAGATTTATGTTCGGGCACGAGTTGCGCTTCCGAACAAAGCATCAGCGACTTCAAAAACTTATCGAAAGCTTATGCTTCGATTTTGGCGCCGATGCACTTCCAGCCGGCCTCTTCGCTCGGGCAGGAGGGCTTCGAAATCGGCGTCGAATCGAAAATGAGCTTCGCAACAGAAGATGCCTCTTATTGGAAAGCGACCAACAAAAATGACGATGCTTCCGCCGATTCCGAAGGCAAATACAGCGCGCCCGATCTTTTTGCCACCGTTCAGCTCAGCATGCGCAAAGGCTTGCCCTTCTCCTTCGAGCTCGAAGGCGTCTTTAACTGGCTCGCCAATTCCGAAATCTTCTACGTCGGCGCGGGTCTCAAATGGGCGTTCACCGAAGGCTGGTGGTTTATGCCCGACATCAGCGTGCGCGCCCACGTCGGCACGATTATCGGCGCGCCCGAAATCAGCCTCATCAACGTCAATATGGACATTGCCCTGTCGTATACTTGGGGCTTGGGCGGCATCGTCGCCATCACCCCCTATGCCGGCTATTCGCTCCTCACGACATGGGCCTCGAGCCGTCCCATTCAGTTGGGCACCGATTCTGCCGGCCGCAGCATCGAAGACGTTTTCCGGCGCGTCACGCACTACAATTCGCGCGGTTTTGTCGGCGTCGAACTCAAAGGCGACTTTTTCGTTTTCGGCGTCGAAGGCGAATTCGGCACGCAAGTCATGAGCGTGGGCGTCAAAGTCGGCGCAAACTTCTGATCGGTTCGATATTCTCTCCAAAGCGCCCCGCCTGCGAGGCGCTTTTTTTTGTTCTTTTCGGCAAAGCCCCGCCGCTGCGCAAATCGCAATTTGTCGCAACGCCGCAATTGTTGTATTCTCTGCTGCGCCGATTGCCGAACCGATGCAAGTTTTTCGGACGCCATGTTCCCCCCTCTCCGAAGCCGCATGATTCGCCTTTTGGCGGCAAAACCGATCGCACGGAGATTTCCAAGCCATGAAACCGCGAAAAAGAAGTGATTCCCCGAACAATTCCCGACGCATCAAACCGTGGCCGATTGCAACCGCCGAACGCTCCGAAAATGAAGCCGCGCTTCGCGATGCGCAAGACAGCGATCATCTTGCCGCATCGGCTTTCGTCCGTTCGCGCATTCTCTCCCGAACGCATCGGCAAATTGCGCAAATTGCCCGCAAATTTGCCGCCTATCTCCGCGAAGCGGGCGTCAAAGAAGGTCATAAGGTCATCGTCGATCTCCCGGTCTGCGCCGATATCTTTTCGATTTGGACTGCCATTCTTTATGCCGGCGCAATCCCCGTATTTTTGCCGATCGATCGCGATGCCCAAACCGCCCGGGAAGCGGTCCGCGCCGCAAGCGAAGAAAACGGAACGCCTGTTTTGGCCGTTTCGGCGCTGTCGCGGCTCATCCGAAATGCAGCCATACTCACGCTGAACCTTCCCGTCTCTGCCATCGTCTATATCGACGACATGCCGGATCAAACGCCGCCGGACGACGATATCGCCGTCGCTTCGCCCGAAGCCGCAGCGAAAATCCCCATAACGTCTTTTGGCCGCGCCATCGAATTATATGACGGATATCGCGAAACCCGGCGCATCGCCGCCGACACGCCCATCGCCGTTACCTACTCCCAAGGCACCGGCGGAACCATGCGGGCAATTGAAATTTCAAACGCCGTTATCGAATCGCAGGCGCAGGAAATTTCAGAAACGCTCAATCTCACGAAAGAATCTGTCGTGTTTTGCGATTTTCCCGCCATTCACACCATGCTTCTTTCCGTTATGTCGGCGGCATTTTTGTCGGGCGCGCAATTTGCCGTTGCCCTGCCGCCGTCCGACATGCGCGATCAAAACGAGTGCCGCGTCATCGCCGATGCGCTTGCGGCGCTCAAACCGAGCCATGCCTTTTTGCGCCCGCATATCTTGAGCGGCATCATGCGCCGGATACAATCGCCCGATGCAGGCGCGCTGCGCAGCAAATGGCGCAATTTATGTTTGCGCGTCGGAAAGTTTAAAACGCGCAACACAAACAAACTGCTGAATTGGTCGCATCCGATCATTCGATCGGCATGCACGCGCCCCATCAAAGAGCGTTTTTTCCCGCACATCGAAGCGATCGTTTCGTACGGCAATCACTTTGCGCCGAAAGACGCCGAGCTTCTGAGTTTTCTCGACATCCCGGTCTATAACGCCTATGCCGTCGCCGAATTCGGCATCGTCCATATGCATGCATTCAAAGGCGAAGGATCATTTTTGAAGTCGATCGAAGCGAAAATCAAAAATGGCAATCTGTGCATTCGCCATAAAAAAGCCGCATCGGCGTTTGCCGACATGCGCGATCTCGTTTTCGAAGACGCGCGCTGCGGGCTTTGCACGCGTCCGAATGCTTTGGTGACATTGGCATCGGGGCGCGCGGTCGACACGTCGCCGCTGCGCGATGCGCTCCGGCGCAGCGCCGTCATCGAAAATGCGTTCATCTTCGGCGACGGCATGCCTTTTTTGACGGCGCTCGTCTATTTGTGCCCCGATGCCGCGCGCGCCGTTGCCGCTCAACTCAAATTGCCGCAGGCGCCGTTCGAAGAGTATGCAAAAAATCCCAAAATCTACGAACATGTCCGCGCCATTGTCCAAGCATGCAATCTGACGCGGGCGCCGTACGAATCGATCCGAAAATTCGCCGTCATTCCGTTATCAATCGAAGACGATCCGAACATGCTCACGCTGTGCAAGACGGCGCGCGCCGCAAACATTGCCGCGCGCCATGCCCCTATTCTCCAATCGTTTTATGCAGATAATTTCTGATTTTTCGGTTGACAAAAATAATCGTTTATGCCATAAGCTCGCACGTTCAGCCGGGGTGGCGGAACTGGTAGACGCACCAGACTCAAAATCTGGCGGGGGCAACCCCGTATCGGTTCGATTCCGATCCTCGGTATTTCAAAGCGCCTAAGCTCTTTAGGCGCTTTTTTTTTGACTGCTTCTTGCCGTGCCGGCGGAACCGGCCGACGCGCCCGGCTCAAAATCCGGAGGGGGCAACCCCGTATCGGTTCGATTCCGATCCTCGGCAGTTCAAAGCGCCTAAGCGCTTTAGGCGCTTTTTTTTTGACTGCTTTTTGCCGTGCCGGCGAAACCGGCGACGCGCCCGGCTCAAAATCCTGGGGAGGCAGCCCCGCATCGGTTCGATTCCGATCCTCGGCATTTCAAGGCGCCTAAGCTCTTTGGGCGCTTTTTTTATGACTGCTTTTTGCCGTGCCGGCGAAACCGGCCGACGCGCCCGGCTCAAAATCCGGAGGGGGCAACCCCGTATCGGTTCGTTTCCGATCCTCGGCAGTTCAAGGCGCCTAAGCTCTTTAGGCGCTTTGCTTTTGAACGCTTTTTGCGCTTTTATTTTGACGTGCCGTCCCCGTTTTTGCCGCCCGGGCGGCGGCCGCAGCCGATGCGCAAAATCTCGAAAAAAAAAGCGCGGCGTATGCTCGCAGCCCCCCCCCCTGCGAGAACATAGCCGCGCCAAGCCGCGCGTATCGGCAAAGCCGATGCGCGCGGCCGGCCTGCCGTATTGAGCCGAAGGCGAAATAGGCAGGCAGCGAAGGCGTATTGAGCCGAAGGCGAAATAGCCGAAGCCACCCAAAATCAATCAATCGTCATCGCCGAGATCTTCGAAATCGTCGTCTTCGTCGTCGAAATCGAAGATTTCTTCGCCGACGGATTTGAGGAGTTCTTTGATGCGATTGCGGATTTCGGAATTTTTGCCCGTTTTGCACAGTGCCTGAAGCGCCGAAACCGTTTCGCGGTCGCTGCCGGGATCGCCGTCGGCTTTGAGATACTTTTGCAAAAGCGCGATGGCGCGCAGGCGGACAACGAGCCCGTATTGCCCGAACGAGACAGGATCTTTGAGCAAAGAAACGAGCATCGGACGCAATTTTCGGTTGTCGGCAGGCAGCTTGAATTTTGCGAGCAAATCGATCGTTTCGGCAATGCATGCGACCGTTTGCTCGCGGCGTATTCCGGCGCACAAGTTCTCGGCGGTTTTTGGGGAGGGATCGTGCGAGAGCAGGTAGCGGACGGCGGGCGCGGCAATGCGGGGACGCAGGAAGTATATTTCGAAGAGGGCGTCGGCAAGCGCTTGATCGCTGCGGATTTTTTCGAGGTAGTATTTTTGTATGTCTTGCGCGCCGATGCGTTGGAGAGCGTCGAGGATGACGCCGACGGCGGCGACTTTGTCGGGATGGACGGCAAACCAAGTATCGGCGGCGGTTTGAGCGATTTCTGTATTTTCGCCCCGAAGCCAGACGGCAATATTTTCGAGGGCGACGGCCGAGACTTCGCCGCGCAGACGGGCGGCTTTCAGGGCGTTGATTTGGGCAAATTCCGAGGCATCGGCCATGAGCCGCAAAACGGCCGATTCGTCGCAACTCTTTGAAAACTCAGCCAATTCTTCGTCGGTCAGCAGGCGTTTGTAGAAATCGGCATTGTCGGTTGCGCTCGGCGCGTATCGGACTTGGTTTTTTGGCGGCTGCCATTGCGGATATTCGTCGGACGGCGTTTGTTCGTAAAGCCCGAGGGCGGCAGAAATATCGCCTTGGCGCGATGCGTCGCGATGATGGCGCAGAATTTGCGCCGCGCGCGTGCGGACGAATTCGCGCGTGCGCGTGCTTTGCAAGGCTGCAAGCAATGCATCGGTATATCGTTGCGGAGAGAGCGAAATCGCCTGCACGGCGGCATCGAACATCGTCTCGCGCGTATCGTCGAGCGCGCTCATGACGGGCTCGACGGCATCGTCGGCATAGGTGCGCAGCAAGTCGGCAATCGCTTCGCGCAGTTCGCGGCCGGCGCTCGGCAAAAGCGGCAGAACCTGCGGCAGAACGATTTCGGGGTACGCGTTTATCTTGGCGCAAAGTTTGACGACGGCTTCGTTGACTTTTTCGTTGCGATCTTTGAGCAAAATGAGCGCGACGAGCAATGTGTTCGCCGAAACGTCGCCGCGCGCCGCGAGGCTTCGCACGACGGCAATCCGAACCGAGGCGTCGGGATCGCACAGCATGCGCTCGACGGTTTGAACGTCGAAACAGCCGCACAGCCTGCTGAGCGC
>CAVGZQ010000077.1:6953-12029 GCA_963633515.1 Bacteroidaceae bacterium | reverse complement strand
CGACAATGATGATTTTACGCTGAATCCGACATCGATTGAGATCGGCAAGGATGAGAAAACCGGAACGGCCACGCTTACGGCGCCGGCAACGGCCGCCGAGGGCACGAAAGTCAAAGTGACGGCAAAAACAAAAGTTGCGGACGGAGAGACTGCCGAAGAAAAATCGATTGAAATCGAAGTTAAAAAAGCTAGCGATTCTTATACAGAAACGTTTGAAGGAATAGGCAGCGCGTCGAACAGCTATAGTGATTATCCTGCGTTCGAAAGTCAGTCAGTTTCGGGCGTTGTGTGGAATATTGTCGGAGGGCGCACGAAATTGACCGAAAACAGCGTTGATTACAGCATCGACGGCGAAGGCATCATGTTTAAAAACGGTTCCGTTTCGACAACAGTGACAACCGGCGTCGGATCGGTTTCAGTTCAGGCAAAGCGAGCCATGACAGGGAAAAGTGCAAGAAAAATCAGCATTACAATCGGCGAGGCAAGCACTCCTTGCGCATCGATTGATATCGCAGCAGACTCGACCGAAACGTATACCGCCAAATGCGAAAGCGTGAATCAATCGGGCAATGTCAAGATTACAGTGACATCCGCAGGTGCGCAAACCGTTATCGACAATATTGCCTGGACTGCGTTTTAATATCGATTGAACAATTTGCCGCCGCATAGGCAGCAAATGCAATCGAGCAATCTTCAAAAGCCGCTCTTTGAGCGGCTTTTGACGTTTTTGCGCGCACCGCGCGCATGCCTGTCGGATTCTGTGCATGGATTAAACAATGCATAATGCATTGTGAATAATAAACATTGCAAATGCATAAATGCGCAATGCCCCAAAATACATTTTTTAATGCGGAGCATTGAATGCAGACCGCAACGATCGCTGCTTGCCGACGAGCGCTAAGCGCTAAGCTCTAAGCTTTAAACGTTAAACTTCAGACTATAAACTATTTTCAGACAGCCAGCCGCTGATTGCTCTAAACGCTAAACTCTAGGCTCAAAACGCTGACTAAGCTCTAAGATCTAAGCTCTGAATTTCCTGCCGTTCGCAGTCCGTTCTTTAACCGCCGAAGACCGATCAATTTCCGGAAATATATGAATATTGCAACGGACAGCCAATCATGAAAACGCATAAGCTATCGAAATATCGCGTACGTCGATTGCAAAATGGAGCGTCAAAGACATGATTGCATTGAGAATATCGGCGGGGGATCGGTCGGTTTCGACCCACAATCGGCAAGACTCGACAAAAACGGGCTTTGTCATTCGGCAATAGGGCTTTTTGGGCGGAATCCAATCGATGAGCGCGGGTGCTTTAAAAGCGCTGACGAGGCGTTTGGCGTCGATCGACGCGAGCGTTTCGCACAGCTTTTGAAACAGAGCGCTCCACGATTGAACGGGTATGATTTGCCCCGAAAATGAGATAAACTCAGGGATTGCATTTTGATAACGATTGAACGCCGCCGTCTGCCATTCGATATATTGCAAATTCTTCGTCGCATTTTGGGGCAAATATCCGTCGGATGCGCATTCCGCGTCTTTTGGCGGATTATGCGCCAAAAGATCTTGCGCGCGGGCGGCGCCGTCGCAATGCCGCAAAGATTGCAACGAATAACTTTGACGCCCCGCGCATTCGCGCCGGGCGTTGAGTTTTTCGAATTCGTTTTGAATTCGGGGATTCGGATTGAGCATTTTGCAAGATTGCGCCGACGCGCGCCGGGCGCATGCCAAAGCGTCGGAATTATCGGAATTGCGGATGCTCCGGCGCCGGAATTTTTCTTCTTCGGCGGCATTTTTTCGGATTTGTTCGAGAACCGACGGGGCGATTTGCCCGTTTTTTTGAACGGCGGGGATGCATGCGATTTGTATATCTCCGCCGTTAAGCCCAAACCACCGCATGCATTTGGCGATATGCGAAAGGATGAGATCGGGGGGAAGATTTGTGATCAGATAAGAGGCAGGGCAATCGTTTGGCAAACCGCGCGTCCCTTTTTGGGGGATGTTCATGACGGAAAACATATCGCCGAAATCGCAGCGCGCATTCATCTTTTTAAACGCGGCGGAATCTCTTTTATAAAGCATCAAAATAATATCATAGAATACATCGGACCATGATCCTGCGCACATTTTCTTTTCGAAACATTTCAATGCGCACGGCTGATATGATGCATATTCTTCGAAGTCGCCGTCCCATTGCACAATTTTCTTCTGATTCACGGAAAGTGTGTCCTATTTGCGATCAATAATGCAATGTCGGGCGCATGGCGCAAGCCATAGCCCGACCAAAAAGGGCGTATGGCGCAAGCCATAGCCCGCCCCAAAAGGGCGTATGGCGCAAGCCATAGCCCGCCCCAAAAGGGCGTATGGCGCAAGCCATAGCCCGCCCCAAAAGGGCGTATGGCGCAAGCCATAGCCCGCCCCAAAAGGGCGTATGGCGCAAGCCATAGCCCGCCCCAAAAGGGCGTATGGCGCAAGCCATAGCCTTTTGCGCCAAAAGTTAAACCGCATACGTTCGATCGAAATCGTAAGGATTGGCGTTTGAGGCATGAATGCGGGCGTTTGCCGCCATATAGACGAGGATGCGCGCGACGGTTTCTTCGTCGTCGGGCAAGCCGATCGCCAGGGCGATTTGATGCGCGGTTTGCGGGGTTTGGCTCAGGGCGGAGAGGACGCGCGTTTGGACGGAGAGAATGCGAGCGGCGGCTTTTTTGCCGGCTTCGACGCCGGGCTGATGGTAGGCGTTGATATGAATGATCGCAGCGTAGAGCCCGACAGCGCGTTCGAAAAGAGCGATGAGCGCGCCGATGGCGCAGGCATCGATGCGGGCGACGGTGATGGTCATCGAGTCGCGCCCGGAGTCTGAGAGGGCTTGCCGCGTGCCCAAGAGAAACCCGTGGAGATAGTCGCCGGGGGTGACGTGCGGTTCGACTTCGACGGGAGAAGCGCCGTATTCGAGGACGTCGATGAACGTCACAAAGAAGTTGTTTATGCCGTCGCGCAGTTGCTGGACATAGGCGTGTTGATCGGTCGATCCTTTGTTGCCGTATACGGTCAGCCCCTGATGAACGGCGTTGCCGCCAAGGTCGAGCGCTTTGCCCAACGATTCCATGATAAGCTGCTGCAAATAACGCGAAAAGAGCAAGAGTTTGTCTTTGTAGGGGAGCATGACGAGATCGCGCCGTCCTTTTCCGTCTGTCGCCCAATGCCACATAAGCGCCATGAGTGCGGCGGGGTTTTTGGCGACGTCGCGCCGTCGCGTGTGCGCATCGCACAATGCAGCGCCGCGGCAAAGCGCGTCGATGTCGATGCCTTGGAGCGCTGCGGGCAATAGACCTACGGCAGAGAGCTCGGACGTGCGGCCGCCGACCCATTCCCACATGGGGAAACGGGCGATCCAGCCGTCTTGCAGCGCCGTTTGGTCGAGTTTGGAACCGGCGCCGGTGACGGCGACGGCGCGTTCGGAGAGTTTCAGTCCGCGAGCGCGCAGGAAATCATCGGCGGAAAGCATGCCGTTGCGCGTTTCGGGCGTCGACCCGGATTTGGAAATGACGACGATGAGGAGCGTTTGAATGTTTTTAATGCCCAAGAGCGTTTGTTCGATGCCTTCGGGGTCGGTATTGTCGAGAAAATGGACGCGCATGGCGTCGTCGGGCATTGCGAGCGCCGAGGCAATCCATTGGGGTCCCAGGGCGGATCCGCCGATGCCGATGACGAGGAGATCGGTGTATTTTTCGCCGTTCGGGGCTTTAATCGCGCCGTCGTGAACGTCTCGGGCGAATTTTTTTATATCGTCGCGCGTTTGAACGATTTCGCGGCGGATATCTTCGTCGGGCGCCAATTGCGGAGCGCGAAGCCAATAATGACCGACGCGTCGGTTTTCGTCGGGGTTCGAAACGGCACCGGCTTCGAGCGCATCCATATCATCGAACGCCGATTGAATTTGCGCATTCATCGAGTCGATATACGCATCGTCGAATTTCATCCGACTGATATCGAGAGAAAGCTCAATATCTTCACAAACGCAGAGATACTTCCGATAGCGATTCAACATTTCGACCGACATTTTTTGACTCCCCGTGAGCTGAATAATGAAACCCGGATTGCGCGGATGCCGCCTCCCGGCGGCGCGCGATTCGGCCGAATCGCCGAATAAATCCGTTTTGCGCAAATCGGCGCAGTTTTATCACATCGGACGTCAAAAAGCACGCGCCGCGCAGTTTTATCGCATCGGACGTCAAAAAGCACGCGCCGCGCAGTTTTATCGCATCGGACGTCAAAAAGCACGCGCCGCGCAGTTTTATCGCATCGGACGTCAAAAAGCACGCGCCGCGCAGTTTTATCGCATCGGACGTCAAAAAGCACGCGCCGCGCAGTTTTATCGCATCGGACGTCAAAAAGCACGCGCCGCGCAGTTCGTTTGCAACTCGGCATCATGACGCCGCCGGCGATGCGGTTTATTGCGCGGCATGAACGCAACCGCCGGCGATGCGGTTTATTGCGCGGCATGAGCGCAGCCGCCGGCGATGCGGTTTATTTGTTGCTCCACATGATATCGTCGATGACGATTCGGCTGTCTTTGTTGCCCGCGGGGCGGATATCGATCGTGTCGGACGACCGGAGCGCGTCGTCAATTTCAACCGAAAACTCCTGAATATCTTTGGAAGAGGCGCTTGTGTCGATCGTTTGGACGACGGTCGCGCCGACGGTGATTTGAATATCGGCAGATTTGTCGCCGGCGTCCCATTTGCGCCATTTAAATGCGATTTTTTTGATTCCGCCGGAAATGCCGGTCACTTTGAAATAATTGCTGTTTTTATTTCTCAGGATGATCGAGCGGCCGCCGATGGCAATGCTTTGCGTTTGCGCATTGTCTCTGTACGTATTCGTGCGAGCCATGAATTCGTAGCTGAGGGGGAGATTTTGCGTATCATGAAATACTTCGCCGTATGCCGTCGTATCTTTCCAATTGTCGTAGATTTCGAAATCTTGAACGTGATCGAACCCCGAGACAACGGTTTTGGCATAGCACCCGTCTTCGGCGTTGACGTGGCAAGTTTCGCCCGACTCGCAGGCGTGCGA
>CAVGZQ010000077.1:4234-6943 GCA_963633515.1 Bacteroidaceae bacterium | reverse complement strand
GAAGCCCAAATGCCTTTGTAACAATAGCTATAGACATTTGCGTTGCATTTTTTGTCGCCGGCCGAGCATTCGCCGTCGCTGTCGGCGCTGCATCCGCCTTGCGCGGAAGTGTCGCACGTTGCGCCGGCATCGCTGCAATTGACCGTTTGCCATGTGCCGCCGACGCACGATTTGAATGTATTGCCGTCGCAAACTTTTTGATTGATGTCGCATTGGACGTCGGAACAGCCCGCCGCGATAATTTTGCACGTGACCGGATCGCACGCAAGCGATCCTGTTGCGCCGGTTCTGACGACGGTCGCGCATGTTGTGCCCGTTTCAAAGCTCGTTCCGTCGCATTCTTCGCCTGCGGCCGCATCGATGACGCCGTTTCCGCACAGATCGTCGCAATCGGCGGTCGATGCATTGCAAGATTGAAGATTTGTGCAATTTTTGGCCAGCAGCATCGTGCCGTCGGCGTCGTCGCATTTATAGAGGATATTGTTTTTGCATGTATATGCCGTTTCGCACAGATCGCCCGGCGTAACGCACTTCGCGACGCCGTCCGAAAAGCTGCACGTTTGATCGGTCATGCAAATCTGCGAGAGCATGTATGCGCCGTTTGCGCAAGTCTGGACGATATCTGTCCCATTTTGGTCGGCGCAGCGCATCGCGCCCGGCGCGCAGTCGTCTTCCGAGCATTCGCCCTGCCCCGAACATTTTAACGCGCCGTCGCACGATTTGTAGTTCCAGACGCCGTTTTCGCATTCGCGGTAATCGTCGCCGATGCATTCTTTGCGCCCGTTGAGGCATTGCGCCGTCTGCGCGCAATCGAGCGTCGCATTGTCGCAAGCTTTGCCGGCCGGACACTTTTTGTAGCTTTGATATTGCCCGTCGGAACAAATATCGACATCGTTGTCTTTGCATCGTTTGTTGCCGTCTTGGCACTCGGGGGGCTCGGTGCACTCAAACGTCTCATCATCGCAACGCTCGGGCGATTCGCACTCGGTGTAAATCGCATAGGAACTATTTTGGCAAATTTCGACGTTTCCGCCGTAGCACCGTTTCGCGCCGTCGGCGCAGGCTTTTTCCAAACACCGGCCCGAATTGCATTCATATCCGGACGCGCATTCTTCTTTGACATCGTAGTGTTGGTCTTTTCCGCAAACGAGGACGGATGCGTTATCGTCGGAGCATTTCAATGCGCCGATGCGGCACAAGAGCTCATCTTGCGTTTTGCATATGCTGTCTTGGCAAGTGAGCGACGGATCGCTGCACGTGCCGTCGGGAAGACACATGGGGCGGCAGACGCCGCCGTTCTGACAAACTTCTCCGGAAAGGCAGGCATTTTGGCACGGATCGACGATCTCCGAACTGCTGCATGAAGCAGCCGCCATAGCAAAAAGCCCGATAAATCCGGCTTTGAAACCGAATTCATGACAAATACTTGCCGATCCCCGAAAACTTACAGAAAGATGACGTTTCATGTCACTGCCCTCCTCTGAAAAGGCACGACGGATCTACAAAGTTTTTGAAACGAATTTCAATACCGAAATTCACAAAATCATGCGATGGGCTGTTAAAAATTATGCAGATAATTCAAAAACTTAGAATTATTTTCATCATCAATTGAATTTTATCGCATGCCGAGAAATCAATCAATTTGCATCAAACCGCCGCAAAATGCCGCCGCCGCATCTTTATACGGCGGCGGCAATCGAAGCAATTTTACGGCTTGCGGAGCGATTTTCGCCGGGCGAAGCAAAGCGCCGGCAGGAACCCCAACCCAATGAGCCAAAAGCGCGGGGGCGGCGATTGGCGCGAGACCGCCGCCGAGCAAGATTCTTCGTATGCTTGCACGGAAACCTCGGGAATTTGATGATTGCACAACGGGTCGCGCGGGTCGCATCCGACGAATTCGTCGCAGACGCCGCCTTCGTCGATTTCGCCGTTGCAATCGTTGTCGATGCCGTCGCAAACTTCGGGCGACGGGACGCAATCTTTGTCATTTCCGCCGCAGACGCCGCCTTCGTCGACCATGCCGTCGCAATCGTTGTCGATGCCGTCGCAGATTTCGGGCGACGGGATGCAATCTTTGATATTATCGCCGCCGCAGACGCCGTCTTCGTCGATTTCGCCGTCGCAGTCGTTGTCGATGCCGTCGCAGATTTCTTCGCTCGGCTCGCAGGCGCCGCAGACGCCGTCTTCGTCGATTTCGCCGTCGCAGTCGTTGTCGGTGCCGTCGCAGATTTCTTCGCTCGGCTCGCAGGCGTCGCAGACGCCGTCTTCGTCGATTTCGCCGTCGCAGTCGTTGTCGATGCCGTCGCAGATTTCTTCGCTCGGCTCGCAGGCCGATTGGCAGACGCCGCCTTCGTCGATTTCGCCGTCGCAATCGTTGTCGATGCCGTCGCAAATTTCTTCGCTCGGCTCGCAGCAGACGTTATTTTCGTCGATTTGACCGTTGCAATTGTTGTCGATGCCGTCGCAGATTTCGATTTGTCGGGCGCATGATTTGACGAAGGGACCGCCCAATCGGAACGTGGAATAGTATTGCGGATCGCCCCATCCGCCGGCATCGGTCCAATCCGGACCTTCGATTCGGCTGAATCCGTTTCCGTTGAATGCGTAACATTTGATGCCGTCGGAAAACCGCCCGCATATTTCCATTTTTTTGTCGCCGTTGATGTCGCCCATTCGGAGGGTGCGAAATTGAGACGGTTTGTTCCAGCC
>CAVGZQ010000077.1:0-4224 GCA_963633515.1 Bacteroidaceae bacterium | reverse complement strand
CGTCGGAGAAATCGTCGGCGGAATAGCTTTGCCCGAAGCCGTTGCCGACAGACAGCGTGCATGTCAGGCGGGCATTTGCGCGGACGCAGACGTCGTCTTTGCCGTCGCCGTCGATATCGCCGAAAACGAACGTCGAATAATTGTCGTAATCGGCCCAGCCGCTGCTGTCGGGGAGATTCGGTCCGCGGAATTCAGGTCCGAACGACGTCCCTTGAGACAAATGACATGCCAGCCCCGCATTGTCGCGCCCGCAGAGATCGGCTTTGCCGTCGCCGTTGATATCGGGCATGCGCAATGTCGCGTAGTATTGTTTGGCGTTCCAGCCGTTGGCGTTGCTCCATGGGGTTGCCAAAAAATCGGATCGGAATGACGTGCCCTGAGAAAGCCAGCAACGGAAGCCCGCCAAACCGCGCGCGCAGACATCGGCTTTGCCGTCGCCGTTGACATCGGCCATTCGGATGGTCGAATAATATTCGGGTTTGCCCCAGCCTTGATCGTCGGACATTTCGCCCAAGGCGATGGGATTGCCCCATCCCGTTCCGGTCGACGGATAGCACCGGAAACCGTCTTTAAACCGCGCGCAAAAATCGTCTTTTCCGTCGCCGTCGATATCGGCAAATCGAATCGTGGAATAATATTTTTCGTCGTTGTACCCGTCGGCGTCGGCCATCGAAACCGTGCCCGTCGAATTGCCGAACGATCGCCCCTGCGAAACCCAACACATGACGCCGACGTCGGCGCGGGCGCATAAATCGGCTTTGCCGTCGCCGTTGACGTCGGCAAAGCGAATCGTGGCATAATTCGAAACATCGCCCCATCCTTGGGCATTGCTCAGGGCAAAAACGATACCATTGGATTTATAGTCGCCGTCGGACGAAAACATGCAATAAACCCCGGAATAGCCGCGGGCGCACATATCGGCTCTGCCGTCGCCGTCGATGTCGGTATTTTGCGGGTCGTAGTTCATCGACTGATATTTGGGTTCGTCGACAGGATCGCAGACGCCGTCTTCGTCGATGCTGCCGTCGCAATCGTTATCTTGCCCGTCGCAGACCTCGGTCGAGGGGACGCACGTGCTCGGGCACGTTTTTTTGCCCGAATTGACGTAATTTGCGGGATTTGTATGCGTCGAGTACGCGCTTCCTTTGTAAATCATGAAGTGAAGGTGCGTGCCGGTCGAGCACCCGGTCGTGCCCATGATGCCGATTTCCTGACCGCAGGCGACTTGCGTGCCGGTTGCGGTGCTGACCGAAAACCGCAGCAAATGCAAATAAGCCGATCGCATGCCGCTTTCGTGCGTGAGCGTGACGGAATTCCCGCTTGAATTGTCGCAGCTCGGGCACGTGCCGGCCGAAGCGGAATAGGTGCATTGCCCCGACGACGTCGTCCGCCCCGAAACGGTGCCCTTGGCGCTTGCAACGATCGGCTCGTTGCGGCCGCACGATATATCCATGCCGCTGTGAACATAACCGCTCGACCCGCGCGGTCCGTACGGACTCGATATGTAGCTGCACCCGGGCACGGGCCAGATGAACTCTTCGGCGAACCCCGGCGCAGAAAACGCGGCTGCCGTCAACGAAGCCATGCTCAAACAAATCGCCGCGCTCATGATACATTTCGTTCTGCTCATAGGGCTTCTCCTCGAATTTTCTTCGAACGCCGGACGAACCGCCATCACATTGCAGGGAATTGTCTTCGATGCAACCGAGCCTATTCACCGCCGTTCGCAGCGGTTTGCCGTTGGCAGGACAACAGACGCCGAAACATAAAACATACACAAATGACGGTATATTTTAAAAACAGCGAGCGCGCAGATCAATAAAAAAGCGCGCAAGCCGCGAAGGCGCATTGCCCGCCGCTGCGGGCAATAGCCGAAGCCTGAGCCCGCATTGAGCCCCGCTAGGGGCGAAAAAGGGCGATAAAAAGCCCGCATTGCCGCAGGCAACAGGGCAATAAAAAGCCCGTATTGCCGCAGGCAACAGGGCGATAAAAAGCCCGCATTGCCGCAGGCAACAGGGCGATAAAAAGCCCGCATTGCCGCAGGCAACAGGGCGATAAAAAGCCCGCATTGCCGCAGGCAACAGGGCGATAAAAAGCCCGCATTGCCGCAGGCAACAGGGCGATAAAAAGCCCGCATTGCCGCAGGCAACAGGGCGATAAAAAGCCCGCATTGCCGCAGGCAACAGGGCGATAAAAAGCCCGCATTGCCGCAGGCAACAGGGCGATAAAAAGCCCGCATTGCCGCAGGCAACAGGGCGATAAAAAGCCCGCATTGCCGCAGGCAACAGGGCGATAAAAAGCCCGCATTGCCGCAGGCAACAGGGCGATAAAAAAAGCCCGCATTGAGCCCCGAAAGGGGCGAAAAAGGGCGACGCGCCGACGCATCGCCCCGAGGCGAAAGTCGGCACAGCCGCAAAAAAAAGCTAATGCGTTGCCGCTGCGGGCGCAAGCGTGTTTTGAGCGACGTTCGGCAAGTTTTCTTCGATGAGAAGCGCCAAGTCGTCGGATTCGCCGATGACCCAGAGCCGGCTGTCGGGCGCAAAGACCGTATCGGGACTCGGGTTCATCTCGACGCGTTCGCACGTTTCGATGCCCACGACGAGGCAGCGCGTGTTGCGGCCGATGCCCGAAGTGCGCAGCGTTTTGCCGGCAAACCCCGAATTCGCCCGAATCGGAATGCACAGACAGCGCAAATTCGCCGCCGACGTGCGCCGTTCTTGCATTTCGCGCGAGAACTGCCGCATGCCGCGCGTGCGGATCTCTTTGGCGGGGATATCGTAGGGCGCGCGCGAAAGCGCGGCAATGTCGGACGTTCTGCCGACGATGTCGACCGTATCGCCGACGCGCAAAACTTCTTGCCCCATCGGGATATTGACGTCGGGATCTTCGTCGCGCTCGATGCGGATGATGAAGAGATTGTGTTCGGCGCGCAAATTCAGGTCGATGAGGGATTTGCCGCGAAACGGCGAATCGGCATCGATCTTGTAGGTGCCGACCGAGAAGTCCGACGAAAACCAATTGACGGCGGGCAAATCGGTGAGGGAGTCGACCGATTCGGTTTCGTTGGCAGGTTTTTCGCCGTTTTCTTGTTCGTTGATTTCAACCTCGTTGTAATTGAGCAAAAACTGGCGTTCGAGACGAATGTAATTCGTAAACACGAGTTCGAAACGCATCACGAAGACGAGCAAAACGATGCCGGCGGCGGCGTTCCAATACCACGCAAACGGCGATCCCATCATCAGCGCGAACGCGATAAAGCCCGCGGCCACGGCGATGCGGATGATTTGAAGCGCAAGCAGGATATTTTCGCTCCCGCCGCGCAGCAAAACGACCATAAACGCGCGATTGAGCTTGTTTCGGCGCAAGATAAGCGCGCTCAAAAACGGCGTCATGGCGATGAGCGCAACGGTCATGCAGGCGACTTGGCTGATAAACGCGCCGTCGGCCGACGGGAATTTTTCTTTGAGAAATTCTGCCAAATTCGGATCGACAAACCCGTGCATAAACGTCACGATGCCGAGCAGAATCATCGACAGAATGAACGTTTCGGCGATGAAATGCTTCACCATGACGGACCGTTTGCTCGGCGTCTTGTTTGCCGACTCGCGCTCGCCTTCGATGCGGTATTTCATGCGATCGGGCAAGAGTTTCGACACGGGCGCCACGAGTTTTTCCGACAGCCGCATCATATACGGCGTCGTTATCATCGTGATGGCGCTTATCGTAATGACGATCGGGTATGTGAACTCGTCCAGCACCGCAAGCGACACGCCCAATTTTGCGATAATGAAAGAAAACTCGCCGATTTGCCCGAAACAGGCGCCGCAATTGAGCGAATCATGCAAGCTCTTGCCCGAAACGAAGACCCCCAGCGCGCCCAAAATCGGGTTGATGATCAATTCGATGCCCAGCAGCAGAAGCAGCGTCGGCCAATGCGCGACGATCGACCCCGGCACGACCATCATGCCGACGGAAACGAAAAAGATCGCTCCGAACAAATTTTTGATCGGCGTCATGAGATGTTCGATGCGTTGCGCCTCGGTCGTTGCGCCCAAAATCGACCCGATAGTAAAAGCGCCCAGAGCCGTCGATAGATTCGAACGCTCGGCCAGCATCACCATCCCGAGGCAAAGCGCCAGCGATATCGTCATGATGATTTCGTCGTCGAGATATTTTTTGAGTTTGCGCAAAAGCGTGGGAACGATAAAAATACCGCCGACAAAC
>CAVGZQ010000076.1:7305-12030 GCA_963633515.1 Bacteroidaceae bacterium | reverse complement strand
AGAGAGCTCGATGACGTTGTCGGTGCCGGCGCCCAATGTGTACTGACCGAACGTTTCGGCGGCGTCGACGATATCGAATTTCCCGTTATAGTCTTCGGCAATGATGCGTTCTTTTTCGGATCCGTACATGCGGGCGCCGTCGGTTGCGACCGTCATGACGACGTCATCTTTGCCCAATTTCATGTATTTCGCAGTTTTGATGGCGGAGAGGATATTGGCGATGGACGAGAGCCCGAGGAATTTGAGTTTTTCGATGAGCTCGGGCTTGACGCCGCACCGCGCCGCGAGATATTCGCGGCCGGCTTCGGTGTTATAGAGCGCAAAAGTATGGTCGGAGGCTTTGTCGGACAGAGCAAGGACGAAGTCGGTGTTCATGACGTTGTGAATGAGGGGCACGTGTTTGTCGCCGATGCCTTGGATATTGTGATCGCCGAAGCCGTTGTAGCAAAGGGTCGGGCATTCGAGCGCTTCGACGGCGACGGTTTTTGACCGGTAATTGTCTTTGAGATAGTCGCCGGCGCCGATGGTGCCGGCCGATCCCGTTGCCGAGACAAATGCGCGCAATTTTGCGTTTTTGCGAGTTTTTCTGAAATCTTTGAAAACAGCCGAAAGCGCTTCGCCGGTGCAGAAATAGTGCGCGAGGTGATTATTGAACTCGGCAAACTGATTGAGGATGAAGTTTTTGGGATCTTTTGCGAGTTCGTTGCATTTGTCGTAAATTTCTTTGACGTTCGATTCGCAGCCGTACGTGGCGATGATGTCTTCTTCGGGGTTCATCGTCCATTCGCGCAGCCATTGGAATCGCTCGGCGCTCATGCGCTCGGGCAAAATCGCCACGCCGCGGCAGTTCATGAGACGGCTGATGGCAACGCCGCCGCGGCAATAGTTGCCGGTCGACGGCCAAACGGCGCGGTGTTTTGTCGGGTTGAATGCGCCCAAAATAACGCGCGGCGCCAAACATGCATACGCGGCCAATACTTTGTGAGAACCGATCATCGGCGCCAAGCAGCCGACCATGGTGATAACGGTGGCATCGATGCCGGTGATTTCTTTCGTGAGAACGAGGTGAACGGGGACTTCGACGAAATGGCGGCGATCTTCGCTGTTATACCAGTGAACGCGATAAAGGTTCAAAGGATCCGGCGCGTCGGGATCGACATTTTCGAGCGCTTTGCGGATGTCGGCCGGGATCTTTGCCGGATTTGCAAGCATGTCGAACGTCGGGAGCGTAATTTTGCGCTCCTTAAATCGCGCAACCGTGTCGCGCAGCGTCGCTTCGTCGACGATTTTTGTCGTCAAACCAAGTCTTTCGAGAATCTTTTCCATCGTTTACCTCATCATAGGACATAAAAAAAGACGCAGATTTTCCCCCGTCAATCTGCAAAACGAACGATATGCAATTCTAAACAACGCCGACGCAGCCCGTTTTTTTGCGGCGGATGCGAACGGTTAAGGCGGAAAGCGAACAAAATTCGGAAAAATCCGATGTTTTTGCATGCGATTCAAACCGGTTTTAACCGATATCCGCCGATTTATTCCGATGTTCCGTGCCAAACCGAATGCCGGATTTCCGAACCGGCATGCATGTCTTCTTTCAAGCCGACATGCAAAACGAGAGCGGCGCTCTTTTACAACGAATTTGCATCGGATAAAAGAGCGAAAACAACCGCCGCGCCGCCTGCTGCATGCGCGCCGAACGGCGCGCATGCGCAAATGCATGTTTCGTTTGCGGGCGGCGCAAACGATCAGTCGTCGTAATGGTACGAATACGTTTCGGGGTACTTGACCATTTCGGCCCAAAGTCTTTCGGCCTGAGCTTTGGCTTCGGCGCGGATATCATCGATATTGCCGTTGACGAGTTTGCGATCTTTGACGGCGATTTTTCCGTCGACGACGGTATGACGCACGCCTTCGCTGTCGACGACGCGCAAATCGGCTGCGGTCGTGCGGACAGAACGGCGGCAGTTTTCGATGGTGTTGAGAGGGCCGATTTCCGCGTCGAAGAAATCGCTCATAAGACGCCAGCCGCTGTAGAGACGGTGGATGACGTTTGCGGGATCATCGCCTTGCGCCTGAGCTTCTTTCTTGCCGAAGTCGAGTTCGACATTCATGTCGCCGCTCCAGCCGTCGACGCCGAGGGCAACTTTTTGAGCATAGCGCAGCGAGAACGGCCAGCCGACGGCGTTTCCGTGATTGGAACGCGGATTCTGAACAAACCAAACGCCTTGATCGGCGACGTGTTTTGTTTCTGCCGCCGACATGTGGATGCAGTGAACGAAAATGGAGTGCGGGACGACGGCGCCGAGTTTTTCGAGGCGGTCGGCAGGCGATTCATAGCCGCGTTCCATGGCATCGGTGACATCGGCCGAACCTTCGGCGACGTGGACATGAATGCCGGCATCCATTTCGCGGGCTTTTTCGCCGGCATATCGGATCGTGTCGTCGGAGCACGTGAATTGCGCATGCAAACCGACCATGCCTTTGACGAGCGGCCGTTTGTTTTCGCGGATAAAACGAACGCATTCATCGATGCCGCGTTTGCCTTCGGATTTGCCGAAGTTGCGGTCGGTCGCGCCGTAGGTCAGAATGCCGCGCGCGCCGAACTCTTCGAAGGCATCGGCCAATACATCGAGCGATCCTTCGATGAAATTGGGCGACTCGTGATGATCGGCTATTGACGTTGTGCCGGCCAAAAGCGATTCGGCAACATACAGACGCGCCGAGGCGCGCAAGATATCGCGATCGATGGCTCTGTCGAGACGCCACCAAATGCGCTCGAGAATTTGCGTGAAGTTTTCCGGGGCATGTTCCGGCGCCGGCATGCCGTAGGGGCAAAGCGCGCTGTAGAGATGCGTGTGGGAGCATACCCAGCCGGGCAAAATTTCCGCATCTTTTGCGTCGAGCGTTTCGGCAATCTCGAGATCGGGCGCGCTCGAGGCCGCTCCGAAAAAGACGACTTTGCCGCCGTCGCAAATTGCCACATTGCCCCGTTTATCCGGACCGATTTTCAGACACGCCATTTGACTTCTCCATTCAAAAATGACTCAAAAAGACGAAAAAATACTGAAACTGCGCCTGTCTGCGCACGCTTCGAAACCGGGCATGCCGTGAAACATGCCCAAGAAATATGTGTTTAAACCGCAACAGCGCTCAAAAAGGCCGAGACGCGCCGCGCAAAAGCACGTTTGAAGACCCGCGGGAGGCGAAAAAAGCCGCCAGCCGAAAGCATTCGGCATGTTTTTGGGGAATCATGCAAGAGTGCGCGCGAAGCTGCCGGCGCCGATTCGGAAACGGCCGAAACTTCGCGCGCCGCCGTCGTCGATATCTGCGCCGAAAACGTGCGCTGCCGCATTTTGGAGACGATCAGAACGGATATTCGCCGCCGTCGTCGATATCTGCGCCGAGATCGCTTGCGGCCGAGCTTGCCGAAGACGCAGATGCGGGCGCGCCGTACGCATTGTTCTGCGCGCCCGACGGCGCGTCATAGCGGTTGGGATCGAACGATCCGCCCGTATTTTGGCTGTCGCTGCGGCTGCCCAAACTTTGAACCGTATTTGCCATGATTTCGGTCGAATACCGTTTGACGCCGTCTTTTTCGTATTCGCTGTAGCTGATGCGGCCTTCGATATAGACGAGATTGCCTTTTTTGAGATAATCGCGCGCAAAATCTGCCTGCTTGTCGAAACAGACGATCGTATGCCAATCGGTTTTGCGCGATTGACCGAAGCCCGAGTCCGTCGCAAGCGTGAAACGGCATACGCCGCGGCCGCTTTGCGCCGTGCGGAATTCGGGATCTTTGCCGAGACGACCAACCAAAATTGCCTTATTAATCATGACCGACTCCTTAATTGTGTCGTTAAGAAAAAGCGCAAGTATTCTAACACGAGAGAGCCGTCAAAAAAAGCGCCATTTTCGGAATGCGCCGCGCGGCCGGCGAAAAAGCGCGAATCGCATGCCCCCCGCGGCCGCTGCGGCGCAAAAACGTCCGGCGTTTCGCGCAAACCGACGCAAGCCGCCGAAAATATTCGGATCTCTTCGAACGCGATAAATCGCCGCGCATGAAATATCGCGCTTGCGAAATGACGCATCCCATTATTATAAGGGAAAACGCAAGAGGGGAATCAAAAATAGCACCGAAGATTCTGCCTTGAGGAGCAATATGATTCGAGATTTATATATTTATCCGCATCCGATTTTGTTGCAGACCGCAAAGCCTGCAGAAAGTTTTGACGAAGACCTTAAGACGCTCATCGGCGATATGGCCGATACGATGTACGAAGGCAACGGCGTCGGTCTGGCTGCGCCGCAAATCGGTCTGAGCCTGCGGGTCTTCGTCGTCGACACGAGCGCGCCCGAAGAACCGTCTTCGCTGCGCGCCTATGTCAACCCGAAAATTGTGCTCAAAGACCGGCCGATAATTTGGAACGAAGGGTGTTTGTCGCTGCCCGGGCTCTACCGCGACGTGCAGACGTTCGGACACGTCATCGTCGAGGCGCAAGATGCCGACGGCAAACCGTTTCGCGAAGAGGCGACGGATCTTCGCGCCGTCGCCATCTTGCACGAATATGCTCATCTCGACGGATCGGTTTTCATCGACCGCCTGTCGCCGCTGAAATTGCGGCTTGTCCGCAAATCTTGGGGCAAACGCATTCGCCGCGAAGCCGAGAAAACGTATTCCGAGAGCAATCTGCATTGCGTTTTTGCCAACGATGCCAAAACGGACGC
>CAVGZQ010000076.1:0-7274 GCA_963633515.1 Bacteroidaceae bacterium | reverse complement strand
GTAATCCTTGCTCTCCCCGCGCCCCAAACGGCGCCGCGCCCGATCGATCGGCAAAAAACGGGCTGCGGCAATGCCTCGATCGGCTTGCGATGCAGCTGCTCGAAGCCCCCGAATGCCGCAAAAATGACGCAAACCGCCCGTGCGGCGGCGCGGTGCATTTGCCTTGGTTTGCGCGCATTCTGTCGGCATGCATCGGCGGATGCTGCGTATTCTTGGCGTATCCCGACTATAATCTGTTCTTTCTTGCCTATATTGCGCTTTTTTTCGAATTGTGGGCAGTCGACGGCTTGCGTCCTAAGCCCGCTTTTTTTCTCGGCTGGTTGGCCGGAACAATCACCAATATCGGCGGATTCTATTGGATAAGCGGCATGCTCGAGGATTTCGGGCATATGCCGGCTTGGCTTTCGGCGATTTTATGCATCGGGCTTTGCGCGCTCCAGGGGCTCGTTTTCGGGCTTTGGACTTGGGGCATGCGCAAACTGAGCGCGCGTTCGCCGTGGACTTCGGCCGTTGCCCTGTTCGTCGCCGCCGAAATGTTTTTCCCGATGATCTTCCCGTGGTACTTCGCCAACAGCCAGCACAATTTCCCGTTCGCCGCGCAAACCGCCGATATTTGGGGCGCAATCGGAGTTTCTGCCCTGATCGTCGCCTTCAATGTTTTGCTCTACGACGCATCGCGTTCATGGCTTTTGCGCCGGCGCGCCAAAAAAGACGGCCGTCCGCTTCCGCGCTATCATAAAAAGTCGATTGCCGCCGCAGCCGCCGTCTTGGTCTTCGCTGCAATTTATGCTCCGATCCGCATGCATCAAATCGATGCGATCCAAGACGAAGCGCCGAAATTGACCGTCGGCATGGTCGAGGGCGACATCGGGATATGGGAAAAAGAAGCCCCCTCGAAACTGCGCAATAATTTGTTCATTCATCACGATCTTTCGCGCAAACTGTCGCTGCAGGGCGTCGATCTCATCGTTTGGCCCGAATCTTCGTACCAATCGGCTTGGGTTTGGGGCAGCGCGACATCGTCGCCCGATCCCGTCGATCGCGAAGTCGATGCGATGTTTGCGCCGAACTTTGCCCCCGATGCTCAGCGCATTTATCGCGCGCTCGCGCGCATGTTCGGCGAAGATATTTTGAGAAATCCCGTCATGCGCCGAAGTTTGTTCGATGCAATCGCCGGGCAGGCGCGCGATCGCAATCTGATGACGCTCGACGCCTTCGAACCGTCTCTCGTCGCCGGGTTCAATATCCCGAACGAAGTCTTCGCGCGCAAAGAACAAATCATGCGTCGGCCCTATCTGCGGCTCATTCCCGACGATTTGACCTATTATCTGCCCAGTTCCGAACCCCTGCGCGCATCGCGCAAAGACGATTTGCTCAAACTCATCCGCCCCGAAGACATCAGCTCTCCGATCCGGGGCTTCGACGCCGCGTTGCTCTTCGGCACGATTACATACGCGTTGACCGAAAAAGGCGCCGATTTGGCAAAAGATCCGTCCGCGCTCTACCGCGCGCCCGCCGACGCGCGCAAACTCTACAATACGGCGCATCTCGTCGGAAATGACGGATCTGTGCTCGGAAAGTATCACAAAAATTATCTCCTCATCTTCGGCGAATACATCCCGTTTGCCGACAAATTCCCGAAGATTTACGATATCTTGCCCGAGGCCGGCGATCTGACGCCGGGCGATCGCCCCGAAACGATGCATTTTCGCGGCTTCGCCATCGGTCCCATCATTTGCTACGAAGATATTTTGCCGCGCTTTGTCCGAAAATTGTCCGAATTGCGCCCGAACGTCTTCGTCAACATCACCAACGACGCTTGGTTCGGCAAAACGTCCGAGCCGATGCTGCACTTGGCGCTCGCCATGATGCGCACGATCGAACACCGCAAATGGCTCGTCCGATCGACCAATACCGGCGTGAGCGCGTTTGTCGATGCAAACGGACGCCTGTTGCAAAAAACGTCGATTTACGATCCGGAAATTTTGCGACAAGATGTTGCCATGATGCCGCCCGATCGAACGATTTACAGCTATCTCGGCGATTTCGTCGGGTGGGCGGCCGCGATTTGGATAGCTATTTTAGCCTTCTTGCGGCGAAGACGAACGAAAATGGCATGATGGCACAAAAGTTGCTTAAATTCCCGCAGGTCAGAGCATGGCACGCTGTCATGCGCAATTCCGCCGAACATCCGAAGACGAAACCCGTTTAAGAGGAGATATCGCGATGAAACACAGTCTTATGCAAAATATGAAACGCGCCGCCGCAGCGCTTGCGGCGCTGTTCGCCGTCGCGTCGCTGCCCGCATGTTTTATCGATTTGAACGACTTGAACGACTGCGATTACGAAGTTGCCTACATCGTTTGCGATAACGGCGTCGAATTCGTTCAAAACGAATATTGCACGCCCTATCAAGACTGGTGGGGCGATTGGTACGAAGATTGTACCTACGAAGGCTATTATCAACAGCGTTGTTGGGAAGAAACGAAATGTTCTGCCGTCCCCGAGTGCCGCGTCGATACCGATTGCGCGGTAAAAGGCGGGGGGTACGGCACGTGCTCGAACGGACGCTGCAGCGATCACATCAGCTATAAGCCCAATTCCGACAAAAAACAGAATGCCGAAAGCGAAATCTCGTGCACGCAAGACAGCGATTGCCTCGCAAGCAACATGGCGATTTGCGTCGACTACGGTTCGAAAAAAGTCTGCGCTTCGCAGTGCTTCAACGATACCCAATGCAAAACGGGCAACTACTATTGCGAATTTCTCTCCAATAATCTGAGCACGGGCGCATGCCTCGCGACGAGCTACCCGTGCAATGCGAACAGCGATTGCCCCTCCGACATGGTATGCCAAGACCATAAGTGCCTCGTTTCGTGCCAATCGAGCGACGATTGCCAAAGCGGCAGCACAAGTTTCGCGTGCGTGAGCAACAGTTCGGGCAGCGGTTATTGCAACACGCTGAGATAATCGGCGCTTTGCGCGACGCGTTGAGACGGTCGGCAAGTTTTCTTGCCGGCCGTTTTTTTCGCCGCCTGTTTCGCCTGCGGCTCAATGCGGCGTCGGCTTCGGCTTTTGCGGATCGGCGGCGAGTCCGCCGCCGCCCGCAATGCGCCTTCGCTGCCGCGCTATTGCCCGCAGAGGGGCAATACGCGCGGCTTGCCTGCCTATTTGCGTTGCAAATGCGGCAGGCCGGCGCGGCTATGTCCGCCCTGCCCCTTGCCTGCCTGCGGCAGGTCTGCGGCAGGTGCGGGCATACGCCGCGCTTTTTTTTCGGTTTATAGCGCATCGGCGGCATCGGCTGAGATATCGGCGATCGGCCGATCGTTTGACGGTTTGACTCCGAAGCTTCGCGCCTGCGGCCGCAAGACCGCCGGGCGCGGCGGCTAATAATTGGGCATATCGCCGAACGACGCCGGCAGCGTGTTGGGAATGGCAAAAAAGGCTTGCGGATCGCCGCGATCGATGCGTTCAAAGATGAGCAGACGCGACATCCCCTTTTTGACGTAATTGCGCGCTTCGTTGTAGGGGATGAGCTCGACAAAGGCGTCGTGTTCGATTTTTCCCGAATATGCCGTGAGCCAACGCGCGACTTGGTGCGGTCCGCCGTTGTATGCCGCCATCGAAATCGCGGCATAGCCTCGGAATTTGCGGAGAATTTGCGCAAAATACCATGTTCCCATTTCAATCGACGTTTCGGGTTTGATGAGGTCATACGGACCGAAGTTGCCGATTCCGAGCGCGTCGGCTATTTTGTGCCCCGTCATGGGGATGATTTGCAACAGCCCGTAGGCATTGGCATGCGATATCGAATCGGGGTTAAACGCCGACTCGATGTTCATGACGGTCCAGATGAGTTCGGGATAAATGTTATTTTTGCGCGCCGCTTTTATGACCGCTTCGGAATAAGCATGCGGATAGAAAATCGCGCAAGCGTGGCAATTGTCGGGCGATCCGCACGTTTTTTTCGGCGCGGCGGCGTATCGCCGCGCGAGATAGTAGTCGTGAAACGCAATGAGCGTTTGGCGGACAAAATCGCGCAGCGGCGCGCCGAATTCGCAGATCGCCGCTTGGCGCGCGAAGATCTTTCGGCGTTCTGCCGCATTCTTTTGATCGGGCAAATCGAAATAATGGCGATCGGTTTTTATGCCCCAAACGCCGGCGGCGTTTTTGCGGTTGTCGACCAAATGCCCGTCGATGCTCAGTTTTGCCGTCCATAAATTTTTGACGGTCGGGCATTTTGTCTGCCGGGTTATCCCCATGACTTCGGCCGCTATCCGGCGAAAGAGCGCATTGCGCTCGCGGTAAAGCTCGGCATCGTGCAAAAACTTAACGCGTCTGAGTTCGGGTATTGCCGAGGCGTATTTTTCGGCATCTTCGGCGAATCGGCCGAGCAATCGGCTTTCGTCGAACGTGTATTCGTCTTCGTTTGGACGGATTTTCTTGATATTTCGCTCGCGATGCGCATCGGGATCGTCGATGACGATCGTTTCCGCCGTCGGGTTATCGGACAATTCATCGAGCCGCGACCACGCCAAAATGGCGTAATAGTCGTCGGCGTTTTCGCCGATGATTTTTCGGAACATGCTTTTTGCCGCTTCGGCCGAGGCGGGCGCAAGGACGATTTGTTCGGGGGAAGGTTTTTTTTGTTTCTTTTTTGACGATTTTTTTGGCTTCTTTTCGGTCTGAGCATTCGATGCGTCCGAAGCGGGCGTTTGGGCGTCCGGCGATGTTTGCGCCGGGGCTTGGGCGGCTTTGAGCGTTGCCTGCGCCAAAAAGTATGCTGCGCGCCGTTTGGCATTGCCCGACAAACCGCTCATCGCAGCCGCATAATATTGCCTTGCGGCGGAGAAGTCGCCCGCCAAATACGCCAAAAAAGCGAAATCGGCACGCGCGGCCGCCGAGTCGCCTGCGCCGGCTTGTTTGGCATAGTCGTAGGCGCGATCGATGGCGCCGCAGGCAAGCGCAAAATCGCGTTTCGCTTCGAGTTTTGCTTTTTTTCCGTACGTTGCGGCGTAATCGCCGAATAGTTCGAGCGCTTTGCCGCAGTCGCCCATATAGGCATAGGCGCGCATGATATAGCCGCGCACGCCGTTCGGGCGGATTCTATCGATCGTTTCGCCGCCGAGAAAATCGAAAAGATCTTCGAAACGTTTGGCTGCCGCCGCGTGATCGCTCCGTTCGTAGGCGATGCGTCCGCTCTGAACGCGCAGCGGCGCGTCGTCGGGGAATTGTCTGAGGGCATCGTCTGCGGCGGCTTCGGCTTCGTCCCAAAAACGGATCTTGCGCAGATTGTCGACGCGTTTGAAGATATCGCCGTAGCTTCGTTCGGCGGCGGCAATGCTGCGATCGGAAAGCCATTGCGCGGCGCGCGCCGAAACGGGATCTTTCGGGTTCCAAAAGGCAAGATCTTGCATGACCGATACGGCTTCGGCGCGCAAACGATCGGCCGCAGAATTCGATTTCGCGGTTTTGATGCCGTTCGATTCGGAGTCGGTTTCCGAAAGGATCGCCAAACTTTTATCGTATTGCATCTGAGCCAATTCGAATCGAAAATCGCTGAGTCCGGGGTAATCGGGATACGTTTCGATGAACTCGGACAATGCGGCCTCGTCGGCGTCGCCCGTTTGAAAGCCGAGGATCAACGATTTTGCGCGCGCCGAGTGGTAATAGGGCGATCGGCGCAGCTGCGCCGCAGCGTCGCAGAGCGCGCGCGCCTTTTTGAGCATGCGCAATTTCTCATTTTCTGCGGCATTGTCGGCGGAATTTGCGTCGGATTCGGTTTGCGCCGAAGCCGATGAATTACGTTCTGCGCCGATGATTTGCGCTTTTGCTTCGAAAAGCCGCGCCAAATGATAGCTATAGATGTCGGCGAAATCGTCATTGCCGTCAGACGTTTCGTTGCGCCGGGCGATGTTTTCGATGATGCGGATGGCGATATCGATGCCGTCTTGGCTTGCTTCGGCAAGCCTGAGCGCCAATCTCAAAAAATGTCCTTGCGACGGGTCGTTTCGGACGTCGAACCACGTTTTGAGAAGATCGGATCGGCTGCCGAGTCCATAATTATCGGCGGGTTCGATGCCGATTGGGGTTGGCAATTCCGTCGGCGTGTTTATAGGGGGGGAAGGGGCGCCGTTTTGCGGCGGCAAGGCGCCGGGGTGATTGTCTTCGGTTTGGGCCGGGGGGATCGCTTGCGCGGTTGCGGATGCCGCGTCGGTTTGAGGCGCGCAGCCGTCGAATGCCAACGCAAACAGCAGCGGAATTGAAGAAAAAAAAGAAACTTTGCCCATGGTGTTCCGGGGGGGGGAGCGTTTGAAGAGAAAGAGCCGCAAAGCGCGCAAGAATAAGGTGTTTACCGCCAAAGCGCGCGTTGCGCAATTTAAGGGATTTTGAGGGATTAGAAACGGCGCAAAACGGGTTATTGCGGTTGGCAAAACGATGTTAGGGCGGTTGTTCGGGCGCGTCGGCGGGAGAGAGCGATGGATTACAATTCGATGACGGAGATGAAAAAGAAGCATTCGGCGCGGATTGCGATATTTTTATTGTGTTGGCTGGCGTCGGAAATCGCGTCGTTTATCGGGGTTGCGCAGCTTGTCGGCGGATACGGCAATGCAGTCTGGCTGATATTCGGTTTTTCGCTTTTGGGGTATTTGGCGCTGAGCTCGGGCCGAATGAAATCTTTGGCGGGCCGCGCCGTTTGCATGCTTTTGATATGCCCGGGTTTTGTGACGGACGTCATTGCGGCGATTGTGGCGATAAAACCGCTTCGATCGGCGATATATGCGCGGATTATGTCGAAGTTATTGCCGCCCGAGATTGTTCAATCGTTTAAGAATGAAAACGGCGCGAAGTTTTCGGATTTTATGCGCGGGATGAACGGCGGCGCGGGCGCGGCGGATTTCGCCGCGAGCGCTGCGAAGGCGCGCGGCGGCGGTGCGGGCGAAGTGATCGATATCGACGAAGGCGACGGCTACGAAGTAAAATACAGCGGCCGCCACGACGTCGTGATGCAGAAAAAGGCGCCCGAGGCGCCCAAATCATTGGAAGCTCAAGATATTATCGACGTCGAGCACGAATGGAAATAGGGCAAGCGATTGCCGTAAGGGGCGAGCGTATGCGCAGCGCGCCGCGCCGCAGCCCGCCCCGACCGGCGGTCGGGTTGCAACGGGGCGGGCGGCGCGCGCGCATAGCCGGAGCCGCGCGGCGTATTTTTAAATAGCCGCGCCCCGAATGAATATGCATAAAAATCGATTTAATGCGTTTGCGTTCGCGGT
>CAVGZQ010000075.1:0-12248 GCA_963633515.1 Bacteroidaceae bacterium | reverse complement strand
CAAAGCCGCTGAGAACATAGCCGCGCATGAGGCCGCGCGTATGCTCGCACCTGCCTGCCGGCAGGGAGAACATAGCGCGGCAAGCCTGCCGTATTGCGCCGAAGGCGAAATAGGCAGGCAGCGAAGGCGTATTGCGCCGCTTGCCGGCGCAATAGCCGAAGCCGCTTTCCGAACGGCCGAACGGCGCAAAGATGGTGCGTTTTTTGGGAATGTATTGCGAAAAAGCTGAGTTTTGAACGGCGTATTCAGGGCGGAAGCCGATGCGCGGCCGATTTTGCGGGCGGCGCGGAACAGGGACGGCAAAAAGGCAGGCTGTCCGGCAGCAGAGGCAGTTGGAGAATAATTCATGGCAAACAAAGATTTGGAAAACGAAGTCAAAGAGTATCAGCGGTTGTTTGGCGATGTGAAAGCCGAAATCGCCAAAATCGTCGTCGGGCAAGATGCGCTCGTTCACCGTCTTTTAATCGGTTTGATAACGGGGGGGCATGTGTTGGTCGAGGGTGTGCCGGGGCTTGCCAAAACGCTTTTGATACGGACGCTTTCGCAATGTCTGAGCGTATCGTTTTCGCGCATTCAGTTTACGCCCGACATGTTGCCGGTCGACGTGATGGGGACGGAAATTTTCAACCCGAAAGATGCGACGTTTTCGGTGAAGAAGGGGCCGGTTTTCGGGAATTTGGTTCTTGCGGACGAAATCAACCGGGCGCCTGCGAAAGTGCAATCGGCGCTCTTGGAAGCGATGCAGGAAAAGCAGGTGACGATAGGACGCGACACGTTTCGCCTCGAGGCGCCGTTTTTGGTTATGGCAACGCAAAACCCTATCGAGCAGGAGGGGACGTATCCGCTGCCCGAGGCGCAGCTCGACCGTTTCATGCTCAAAGTGCTCGTCGGTTATTTGTCGCGCGAGGAGGAAATGAAAGTCGTGGAGCGGATGGCGGGGGGCGTTGCCGTTCCCGAAATTCGCGGGATTATGGACAAAGAAACGGTTTTGGCCGCCGGGCGCGCCGCCGATGCGGTATTTATCGATTCAAAAATCAGCGCATATGTCGTCGATATCGTCAATGCGACGCGCGATCCGAAGGCGGCGGGCTTGTCGCAGCTTTCGGCGCTCATCGAAATGGGCGCTTCGACGCGCGCGTCGATTAACCTCGTCAAAGCCGCCAAAGCGCATGCCGTTTTGAACGGCCGCACGTATTTGTCGCCGCACGATATCAAGACGATAGCGCCCGATGTTTTGCGCCATCGCGTGACGCTTTCGTACGAAGCCGAAGCTCAGGGCAAAACGGCCGACGATATCGTTTCGGCTATTCTCGAAACGGTGCCCGTTCCGTAGTTTTGCGCCGCCGGCGCCGCCGGCGCGGATGCGACTTGCAACGGGCTTGCATTATTGACGATACAGAGGGGAGAAGGGAGCCGCGCAAGCTCCCGAAATAGACGATGCTGACTCCTGAAATACTAAGAAAAGTCAAGCAAATTCAGATACGCACGGGGCGTCAGGTTTCGGATGTGCTGGCCGGCGCTTATTTATCGGTATTCAAGGGCGTCGGGATGGAATTTGACGAAGTCCGTCCTTATGTGCCTGGCGACGATATCCGCAACATCGACTGGAACGTGATGGCGCGAACGGGCGTGCCGTATGTGAAACGTTTTGTCGAAGAGCGCGAATTGACGGTGCTTTTGGTCGTCGATATCAGCCCGAGTCTCGATTTCGGCAGCGGCGAACGTTCCAAGCGCGAAGCTGCGACGGAATTGAGCGCATTGCTTGCATTTTCGGCCATCGAAAATGATGACAATATCGGGTTGCTTCTGTTCCGGGGCGGCGTTGACGAATATATTCCGCCGCGCAAAGGCCAAAAGCATGCGCTTCGCATCGTGCGCGAAGTTTTGGCGCGATCGCAGGCCGGCGAAGCGCCCTATGAAGAGGGGCCGGGCGAAACGGGTCTTTGGCGGCGGATCGGGGCGCGGCTTCGGAGAAAATTCGCGCGTCTGAAAGCGCAAACGCGCGGCGGCGCGCGCCGGACGAATATCGCGCATGCCCTCGAATTTGCGCGTCAGATCCTGCATCGGCGCGCCGTCATTTTTTTGATTTCCGATTTTCTTGACGAAGATTATTTGGATATCGTGCGCAATATGCACAGAAAACACGATATCATAAGCGTTTTGGTGAATGATAAACGCGAGTTTGAAGTTGTCGACGAAGGTTTGCTGACATTGGAAGATGCCGAAACGGGAGAAGTGCGCGAAGTCGACACGGGATCGAAAGCATTCCGCGAAGCGGCGCAAGCCGCGGCGCTGTCGCGCGTCGGAAGACTTCGGACGTCGTTTGCCGCATCGGGATGCGATTTGATCGAAATCGATGCGACGGAATCGGTCATCGATCCGCTGCTATCATTTTTCAGGCAGCGTCGGCGGCGGTATCGCTGACAATTCAATGTTGACATCAATATGTCCAATGCAAATATGCGTGCCGGCTGCGCGGCATATCCGAATCGAATGCATGCCGGCATGTTGAGCAATGATGCGTTTTATAGGATAACTTTGGCACAGATGAGCTATGAAACGATATAAAAAACATTATATCATTATTGAAATAATGATAGCGGTCATGCTTTGCGCATCTTTCGGCTGCGCGGCGCCCGAGTCGGCGGAGAATGCAGAAAGCGGCGAGATCGCGAAAGAATCGCCGGAGGGCGTGAGCCGCGAAACGGTTTTGGGACCGGTGAAGGCGACGGTGCATCTGAGCAACCGCGCGCCTGTGTTGGGCGAGCAAATCGTCTTGACGCTGACGGTCGAAGCTGAGCCCGATGTCGTCGTTTCGATGCCCGATTTCGGAGATCAGCTCGGGCGTTTCGGAATTGCCGATTACAAAGCGTCGGAATCGGTTTCGCCGAGCGGCAAAAATATCTATTCGCAAACGTATGCGCTCGATTTGCCCATGTCGGGAACGCTGCATGCGCCGTCGTTTTTGATCGAATTTGCCGACAATCGCGCCTCCGGCGAGAAAAAAGGCGTTGTTCAGGAGTTGCTGACCGAAGGAATCGCATTTGACGTTAAGTCGGTGTTTGGCGACGGGCGCGTGCCGGAAGATCTGAAACCGGCGATCGGCGTTTTGCCCGAACTCGTCATGCCCGACGGCAAAAAGACGCCGATTTGGTTTTATGCGCTTGCCGCGACGGGGATTTGCGCAATCGCCGCTGCGGTTTGGATGCTCAGACGCAAGAAAACGGCGCCTGAACTGCCGCCCGACGAAGTTGCGTTATCGGCGCTTGCGGCGCTTGCCGAACGCGGCATGCCCGACGATCCGTCGGCAGCCGATCGATGGTACGTCGAATTGTCTTCGATATTGCGCACTTATATCGAGCGTCGATTCGGTCTGGGCGCGCCGCGTCTGACGACAGAAGAGTTTTTTGATCGCGCAAAACGCAGCGAATTGCTCGGCGACGAAGAAAAACAGCTTATCCGCGCGCTTTTGGAGCGATCGGATCGCGTGAAATTCACCGATTTTATGCCAAGCCGCGAGGAGACCGAACGGATGCTGAGCGATGCGCGCCGATTTATCGGAGAAACGCGCGAAAAAGCGCCGCAGGAGACAAAAAATGCTTGAGTTTCGCGAACCGTTATTTTTGCTTTTCGGTCTTTTGGCGTTGCCGCTGTTTTTTGTCATGCAGCGCCGCGGCGGGCGCATCCGTTTTTCGGGTTTTAACGTATGGCCTGTAAAATCGTCGGGATTCCGCGCCAAGACGTCGTTTGTTCCTGCGCTTTTGCTGGCGCTGAGTTTTGCGGCGTTTGCGGTCACGCTTGCCGGACCGCGCATTCCGGGCGGCTTCGTGCGGCAACATCGCGAAGGCATTTCGATGATGCTGGCGATCGACAAATCGGGGTCGATGGCGGCGCTCGACATGTCGAAAAACGACAAAGAACAAGACCGCCTGGATGCGTTAAAAGACGTTTTGGGCGCGTTTATCAAGGGCAACGGCAAGCTCAGGGGGCGGTATGACGATGCCATAGGGATTGTGAGTTTTGCGTCGTATCCCGACTCCGATTGCCCGCTCACGCTCGACCACGTTACGTTGATGCAGCTTATCGATGATTTGTCGATTGTGACCGACCGCGAGGAATCGGGGACGGCAATCGGCGACGCGCTGGGATTGGCGGCGGAACGGCTGCGCGAGTCGAAGAGCGCGTCGAAAGTCATCATATTGCTGACCGACGGCGTAAACAACACGGGGTATGAAGATCCGATCGAAGCGGCGCGGATGGCGGCGCAATTCGGGATAAAAGTCTATACGATCGGGATCGGCACAAACGGTTTTGCGCCGGTTCGGCTGACGGATCCGTTTACCGGCCGCCGCGTCATGCGTCAGATGCCCGTCGAACTCGACGAAGCCGTTTTGAAAGAAATCGCCGATATGACCGGCGGAATGTATTTCCGGGCGACAGACCGCGACGGGCTCGAGGCGATATACGAAAAAATCGATGCGCTCGAAAAAACGAAGATAAGCGAAGATCGCGCGACGCATTACGACGAAAAGTATGCGTACAGTCTGATAACGGCGTTAATTCTGGCTTTCTTGGGGCTTTTGCTTCGCATGACCTATTATCGCAGGATGCCGTAAATCGGAAAATCGGCGCGTATGCCGCCCGCGGGGAGGGCGGCATAGCGCCGACCGCGCAGCGTATGCCGCTCCCCCCGGGGGGGCGGCATAGCGGAGCAAAAGCGCGGCGTATGCAACGCATAGCCGCGCAGCGCGGCGTATCGGCGCAAGCCGACAGACGCGCCCCAAACAAAAAAAATTCGGATTTGGCGAATATCATCAGAGGATTGAAATGAATTGGATACAATTTCAGCATTCTGAACGGGCATGGCTTTTTCTCGTTTTGGTTGCGTTCCTTTTATGGATGATTTGGCGCATAGCGTCGCGCAGCGATAAACTCGGGGCTTTTGTGAGCAAGGCGATGCAGGCGCGTTTGGTGACGCGTCCGACGGTCGGCGCGCAAGTTTTGCAAGTCGTTTGCTTGGGCGTGAGCGGCGCATTATTCATAATGGCGTTGATGCAACCGCAGATTGTGCGAGAAGAGCGGATTGTTTCCGAAAAAGATTCGGCAAATATTTATGTGGCGCTCGACGTTTCGAAGAGCATGCTGGCGACGGATGTTGCGCCCGATCGTTTGGAGCGGGCGAAGTCGGAGATCCGCGACATGCTGCCGTCGTTTTCGTCGCATCGCGTGGGGCTTTTGGCATTTGCGGGGCGGACGACGGTTTTGTCGCCGCTGACGATGGATCACGGTTTTTTCCGTCTGGCGCTTGAAAGCGCATCGCCGCAGAGCGTGACGCTCGGGGGGACGAATTTGGGCGGCGTCATTGCCAAGGCGACGAAATTGCTCAGCGAGCAAGAGGGTCCCAAGGCATTGATATTGATAACCGACGGGGAAGACCACGCGTCGTACCCGGTTGAGGCGGCCGAGGCGGCGCGCGTTGCGGGCGTCGTGATCGTCGCCGTCGGTTTCGGATCGGAAAAGGGCACGACGATCGACGTTTCGGACAAGAAAACGGGCGTAAAAAAACGCGTGACCGATGCCGACGGACGCGAGGTCATTTCGCGTCTTGACGGGGATTTGCTGCGCCAAATCGCGCTGAAAACAAACGGCGTTTATGTGCCTGCCGGCACGGGTGTGCTCGATTTGGAGGGGATCCTGCAAAAGCATATTTTGCCGTTGGTCGACGCGTCGTCGCAGGTCAAATCGCGCGAAGTGCGCGTTGAACTGTTTCAGTGGCATGTCGGGTTCGGCATGGTTTTCTTTATGGGATTCATGCTTTTAGACATAAGAACAAATCGCAAGCGACAGTCAAAGGAGAAATGCGCATGAAACGTTTGATTCGGTTGCGTTTTAAGAATTTAATTTTCATCAGCGCGTTGATTTCATGCGCGCCTGTCTGTGCCCAACCCGCAGGCGGTCAGCCAAACGGCGCACCGACGGCCGGCGGTCAGCCAAACGCCGCTCAGGCGGCGGGTGAGCCGCAAACGGCGCCTGCGTCCGACGCGTCGGCACAGGAAGCTCAAGAGGCAAAAAGCATCTACGATGATGCGTCGCTCACCCCGCGAGATATTTATAATTTGGCGATCGGAGAACTCGGCAAGGGCGCGTTTGAATCGGCGGCGGACGGATTTTCCCGGGCGCGCGACGCCGCGTCGTTCGACAACGAATTGCGTTATGCCGCCGCCTATAATCTGGGATTCGCGTATGCGGAAAAAGCGGCGGCAGCGGGCGATCCCGAAAACCTCGGCGAAGCCGAACTGCAGTCGGCGATCGACGATTTGTCGCTGAGCATTGCCTGGTTTCGCGATGCCGCGCGCCAGCGCCCGAGTTTGGACGATGCGCGCGGAAATTTGGAAATCGTCTTAAAACGGCATCTCAATGCGCAAGACATCATGGCGCAAAAATACAACACGCCCGAGCGCCGGCTCGATGCGCTCATCGCGGCCGAGCGCGATATCCGCGAAGCGGCGCGCGCGCTGTCGCAGAAAATCGGCAGCGACGCCGCTGCACGCAATCCCATCGCTTTCCGGGACGATTTCAAGGCAATTGCGAAAATGCAGCGCGAAGCGATGACGGATGCGAATTTGACTGCCGAAAATATCGCGAATGCGCGGGCGCTCATCGAATCGAAGACCGAAGACGCGCGAACGCAAGAAGAAGCTTATCGGAAATTTCAGTTTGACGCCGTCGTTCCCCTGCTCGACGATGCGCGCCGATATATGGCAAGCGCGCGCCGTCAAATGCGCGATATGTCGATGGATGACGGCTTGCGGCAGACAAACAAGGCATTTTATGCGTTAAAACAGGCTCGCGAGCAACTCGACGATCCGCTTCGCATTTTGACTCATGTTTTTGAAGATGAGCAGAATTTTATTCGGTTAGCCGACGCCAAAGCCTTATTCGAGTCGCCCGAACGATTGTCGGCCTATCGCGAAAAGCATCAAGATGCCGACATTGCATTGCCCGCATGGCTGAATGCGACGCTTCTGTCGGATACGCAGCAGGATGTGCTCGAACGCACCAAACGTCTCGTTGCATTTTTGGATGCGGCATCGTCGATCGAAATCCCCGAAACCGACGCAAACGGTCAGCCGGCGGATAAGACGCAGAAAGAAGCCGCGCAGGAACGGCGCGATCAGATACGCGAATCGCTGCCGTTAATCCGCAGCGCGGCAGATGCGATGTCGCAAGCCGACGAAGCCGTCAATCGCGGCGAATCGGCGGCGGCGCTGCGCGAAGGGGCGAAGGCTGCGCGCGATTTGTCTTTGGCCATGGAACGGTTCGCCGATTTGAAACATTTAATCGAAATTGCTTATCGGTCGCAGTCGGATGCTTCGGCAATCGTTTCGGGCGATATCGGCGCCGACGCGCCGGAGCTTTTGTCGCGAGAAGAGCAGAAGACGGCGCTGACGCCGATATTGGCGGCAAATTCCGAGCGATTGGAGCGGTTGTCGGCATCTATCGCCAAAGAGGCGGCAAAAGCGCTCGAAGCCGTCAACAAGTCGGCGCAGGCCGCAGACCGCCAAGCGGCGGCGCAGGGACAGGCCGCCGACGACCGCACAAAGGCGCAAACCGAAGCGCAAATCGCGCAAACGCAACAGCTTTTCGAGCATGCCGAAACATTGCGCGCCGATGCTCAGGCGGCCATAAAACGCATGTCGGAAACCGTTGCGGCGGCCGATTCGCAAGACGATGCTTTTCGCGCCGCGCCTCAAAATGCCCAAGACGCGGTTTGGAGCGATTTGACCGACGATTCGGCGGCGGCAAACGCGAATCTCGAGCGGCTGCGCATGCTTTTCTTTACGGTTGCCGAACATGTCGAAGAGCTTTTGCGCCAACAAACGGCGACGCTCGATGCGACGTCCGACGCGGCGGCGCTTTCCGGCGACGAACAAAACCTCAAGCTTGCGCCGGTCATCGATCGCCAGCGCACGCACGAATTGACATCAATGCAGCTGTCGCAGGTCATTGCCGAACAAAGCGAAAAAATGGCCGGTCAGACTGCGCAAGGCGGTCAAGATGCGCAAGAAACGGCGCAGCGCTACCGCCAAGCAGCGGGCGAACTCGCCGATGCCGCCGCCGCCATGCGCCAAGCGCAAGCCGATTTGCAAAACGAAAACCGATTGTTTGCCGAGGCGATCGCGCAGCAAAAAGAAGCAGCCGAACACGTTCAAAAAGCGCTCGAATGGCTCCGGCCGCCGCAAAACCAGCAGCAGCAACAGCAGCAACAGCAGCAACAGCAGCAACAGCAGCAACAGCAGCAAAAGATGTCGAAGGATCAGGCCGAGAAAAAAATCCAACAAATCCGAAGCCGCGATCAAGAACGCCGAAAACACCGCGAATCGCGTCAAGACGGCGCGGGAATGCCCGTCGTCGAAAAAGACTGGTAATCGTCGGGGGATTGCAATCAGCGGTCAGCGGTCAGTCCGGAGCTTAGAGCTTAGAGCTTAGAATTTAGAGCTTAGAATTTAGAGCTTAGAATTTAGAGCTTAGAATTTAGAGCTTAGAATTTAGAGCTTAGAATTTAGAGCTTAGAATTTAGAGCTTAGAATTTAGAACTTAGTCAGCGGTCAGCTTAGCGCTGACCGCTGACTGCTGACTGCCGCCGATTATAAAAAAATATGATTTCTTCGCGAAATGGCGTAAATATCCGCCCGGTTCGGGCGCGAAAAAAATCGCGCCTTCACGCTGCAAAGGAGTTACAAAATACATGAGCGAATTTTTAAACGGTTTTAAACGCACGCATACATGCGGCGCGTTGCGCGGATCCGATGTCGGCAAAACGGTTCGCCTCGTCGGATGGGTGCAGGATTATCGCAATCTCGGAAGCTTTTTGTTTATCGTTTTGCGCGATCGTTACGGGATTACGCAAATCCATATCGACGCGGGGAGTCCGCTTTTTGACGCGGCGCAAAAGATCCGTGCCGAATGGTGCATCGGCGTCGAAGGCGAAGTCATTTCGCGCGGCAAAGATATCAACAAAAAGCTGCCGACAGGCGAAATCGAAGTCGAAGCCAACGTTTTGCGCATCTTTAACCGCGCCGAAACGACGCCGTTTGCCATCCATGACAAATGCGATGCCGACGAAAAAATCCGCCTCAAATACCGATATCTCGATTTGCGCCGTCCTTGCCTCAATCGCAATATCGTGACGCGGAGCAAAGTGACGGGGATTATCCGCCGCATTCTCGAAGCCAACGATTTTCTCGATCTCGAAACGCCGATTTTGGGCAAATCGACGCCCGAAGGCGCGCGCGACTACCTCGTGCCGAGCCGCGTTCAGCCCGGCGCTTTTTATGCCTTGCCCCAATCGCCGCAGCTCTTCAAACAGCTCTATATGGTTTCGGGCTTCGACCGATATTATCAAATCGCGCGCTGCTTCCGCGACGAAGATTTGCGCCTCGATCGTCAGCCCGAATTCACCCAAATCGATATGGAAATGAGCTTTATCGAGCCCGAAGACATCCAAAACATTTGCGAAGAAATGGTTTGCGCGATCTTCAAAGAAATTCTCGATATCGATTTGCCCCGACCGTTCAAACGCATTACATGGGATGACGCCATGAATCGCTACGGCGTCGATGCTCCCGATATCCGATTCGGCATGGAACTCAACGATGTCACCGATATCTTTGCGCATACCGAATTCAAATTGTTTGCTCAGGCGCTCGAAAATAAACAAGGCACCGTTCGCGCGATTTGCGTCCCGGCTTCCGTCAAAATGAGCCGAAAAGACATCGAACAGGGGCTTGCCGACGTTGCAAAAACGTACGGAGCGAAAGTCCTCGCCTGGACAAAAGCCGCAAACGGCGCGCTCGACGCGGGGATTGCCAAAAACTTGAGCGAAGACGAAAAATCGGCGCTCATCGCCCGGCTCAAACCCGAAGACGGATCGACGCTGCTCTTTGTCGCCGACAAACTCAATATTGCCCGCAATGCCTTGGGACGCGTGCGAAAAGAAATCGCCGTCAAAAACAATTGGGTCGCCAAAAATATGACAAAAGCCGAAGACGTCGGGCTTACATGGGTGACCGATTTCCCGATGTTCGAATGGAGCGACGAAGACAATCGCTGGTATGCCATGCATCATCCGTTCACCTGTCCGCGCGCATCCGATTGGCCGGCTTTCGAAAAAGGCGATTTGGGCAACGTCTATGCGCAAGCTTACGACCTCGTTTTGAACGGGATCGAATTGGGCGGCGGTTCTATCCGAATTCACAATATCGATATTCAGAAAAAAGTCTTCCAAGCGCTCGGCATAAGCGACGAAGAGGCGCGGATCAAATTCAGCTTCCTTCTCGACGCCCTTTCGTTCGGCGCTCCGCCGCACGGCGGCTTGGCCTTCGGACTCGACCGCATGATTATGTTGCTCACGGGCGCCGACTCCCTGCGCGATGTCATCGCCTTCCCCAAAACGAACAAAGCCGCCGATCTCATGACCGATGCCCCGTCGGCCGTCGATCCCAAGCAGCTCGACGAGCTTTGCATCATGCATAAAACCGAAAAACAAGACGATTGACCTGACAATTCGGTGACATTCCCGGCGTAAATCCTCTCCCGTCAAAGGCGTTTGGCTTTTGACGGATGAAGAGGAGCGCAGACTATGAAAACAGCTATCGTTCGGGTCCGTCAGAATCGTTGCGAACAGTGGAATATCGATTCGTCGCTCAAACGCGGCGTTTCGCCGTTTATCGGCCGAGAACTCGTGACATTCGAAGTCATTCAGGGGCAAGCCGTCATTCCCGTCCGTCAAATGGCCGTTTGGGCGGCTGTCGCCCGAAGCGCAGGCGTCGGCTGCGTCGATATTTTCGACGCAAATCGCGAATATCTGTCGCTTTGGCAGTACGATCGCATTGCGTTTTTCATGGACGCCTGCAACGCCCCCGATACCATGCGTCTGGCCAAAGCGTGCCGCGAAGCGGGCGCAAAAATCGCCATCGTCAGCGGCGCAAAAGATATCTATCGCGCCCATGCCCGAGAATTCCTCGGTTCGGACGATGCCGAGTGGCTCGGACTCGATGTTGCCGACGCTTGCCGCTGGTTCGGCGCCGATCCGCAATCGGCCGATTGCAGCGAAATTCTCCCCGATTGGCGCGCAACGCGCATCGGCGATTATTGCCCATACTTTGTCCCCGTTTCGCTTGCAACGTGCCGAAACGGCGTGATTTGCGCCCGTCAGGCTTCGGAGATCGTCGGCGAAATCCGCGATCTCAAACGGCTTGGCATTCTTACGCCCCCCAAAAAAGTCGTCTTCGACAGTCCGTTCCCGTCGCAGCCCCAAGCGCACGAAGCTATTCTGCGCTTGGCGCGCCGGCTCGTGACCGAAGAAATCACTTGGGCGGCTTATCTCCCTGCGCTCACCGACGGCCGCGACATCGCGCTTTTGCGCCGCGCCGGACTCTGCATGGCAATGCTCGGCACGTCGATGAGTTTTCACGGACTCATGCACGACGGGGTTCGCCGCGACATCTCTCAAAAAAGCATCGAAGCCTTTAAATCTCGCGGAATCATCGTTTCAGCCGAGCTGGCGCTTGCGCCCCGAACCATCGCAAACCCTCAAACGCCGCACCGGATCGCGCGCGGAGCCTTCACCCTCAAACAGGCGCGGCGCCTCATTTCTGCCGGCATCGACAAGCCCGAAATCGTCATCGATACGCCATATCCCGAAACCCGGGCATTCGCCGAGTGCGTCGCGCAAAACCGCATCGCGTCATTCGATTGGGCCGATTACGACGGAGCTCACCTCGTCTGCCGCCCCGATTTCCCCGCCGATGCACGGGCAATCGAAGCCGACTATCGCGCCGGCGTCCGGCAGCTCTCGTCTTCGTTCGGTCTCGTCGGACGCCTCTTCAAACCGTCTTGCCGGCTCGTGCAAATGGTCGTTAAAAGCGCGCTTTCTTTTTCCGAATCTCTTGCCCTGCGTTTTGCCCTTGCCGCTTCGGCGCGTCAAAATGCCAAATCCCCGGGCGCATGCCAAATCCCGCGGCTCGCTTGCGTCACTCTCGTCGGAAAATATTGATAACGTTTAATATATCATGAGCCGAAGCATATAATAATATTCCGAAGGAACGCATATGCCGGCATGATATTTTAAAAATTATATTTGTTATTGTTTTTTGCCGCGCTATCGGCTTCGTGCCGATACGCGCGGCAAGCCTGCCTATTTCGCCTTCGGCTCAATACGGCAGGCAGACCTGCCTATTTCGCCT
>CAVGZQ010000074.1:5217-12295 GCA_963633515.1 Bacteroidaceae bacterium | reverse complement strand
CAATACGCCTTCGCGGCCTGCCTGTTTGGCCACTGTCTGCCTGCGGCAGACAGTGGCCAAATACGGCAGGCTTGCGCGGCTGTCGGCAAGCCGATGCGCCGCGCCGGGCGCGCCATGTCCTCGGGCTTGCAGCCCTGCGGGCATACGCGCGCCTTTTTCTCGATATCGATGCCATTTGAATTCGCAACTTCGCACGCAGGCAGCAAAATCGAACGCCGATCGCCGGCTTTTCGCTGCCGTCGGCAAGAGCCCGGCTTATCGCGGATCGCCGTTCGCGGATCGCCGATCGCAGACTAAGCTCTGAGATCTGATCTCTGAGATCTGAGATCTGATCTCTGAGCCGACCGTCATCCCGGGTTCCGAATTCAGAACGCGCAAAACACATGCGCAATGCATCGCCGGGAAAAGCGCGGCGCATGCTCGCACCTGCCGCCTGTCCGGCAGGCAGGCGGCAGGGAGAACACAGCCGCGCCGGCCTGCCGTATTTGCTTCGCAAATAGGCAGGCAAGCCGGGCGTATTGCCCCGAGGGCAATAGCCCGGCCGCGAAGGCGTATTGAGGCGCCGGCCGAAATAGCCGAAGCCCCCATAATTCAGAACAACGCCCCGTCTAACCGCGCAGCGCGGGGAGAGATTTTGGATCGCGTTTTGAGCTGACTCGGTAACAACGCGGACACCGAAACGTGACTTGCTTGTTCAGACTGCATATGGCAACGATGATGCAAATCGGAAAGCAAACGACAAACAGGAGGATCATCCAGAGGATCGCGGCGGTGCTGTAGCTGTAGTCGGTTTGAGCGCGCATTTTTTTGCCGCAGCACGGGCAAATGGCGTATCCTTGCCGGATGCGTATGGCGTCGTCGTATTCTTCGTCGTCCAAATCGTCGCCGTCCTTGCGCTTGCGGCGCTTTGCCCCCGATGTCTCCATGTATTTGGAGAGTATTTTTTCGCGCTCGGCTTTTTTGCGGGCATTGCCGGCTTGCTGCGGATCGATGCTGTCCAAGAGATCGTCGTCGTTTCCCGATCGCGAGGCAATCCGATCGCCGCCGGCCATATCGTCGAGCTTGCGCTCATAGTCTTGTTTTTTCCGATTCAGGTCGTAGCGCACCCCCGTTATGTAGAGCTCGACGTCTTTGTCGATGCTTGCCGCCGAACGATAGTCGGCTTCGGCAACGCGCTTAAGGTAGGGCTCGTAGAGATCGGTATATTTGAGATCGGCCAGAGCCGGCACAACATCTTTGTAATCGACAGGGATTTTCAGCCAATTCTCTAATCTGTTGATTGCTTCGTCTTTTTGCATCTCAATTCCTCGGTGTGCGGGCAAAATTGCGCCGAATCGCTCTGAAAGCTGACGATCAGGGGAACAAAAGCCTGCCTTCGCTTTGCTTGCCCAACGCTTTGGGCGCTCCGTCGGCAGGCTTGCCGCTCAGATATCCGCCGATGAGACGGCACATGAAATCGGCATCGTCTGCGTTTTCGACATAGTTGATGTTTGTCGTATCGAGAACGTAAATCGGGCATTGTTTCCAATGCGCCCAAAGATCTTGATAGCGGGCGCGCAGCGCATCGAGATAATCGGCCTCGATGACTTGTTCGGCGTCGATCGATCGCTTGCGAATGCGCGCGAGGATGACGTCGGTCGGGGCGTCGAGGTAGAGGATGAAGTCGGGACAGCTGACATGGTGACTCAGCAAATCGGTAAAACGGTTATAGAGCGCCATTTCGGATTCGTTGAGCGTCTGCTCGGCAAAAAGGCGGTCTTTGTCGAAAAGATAGTCTGCGACGGTAAGACTGTCGAAAAGAGACTTCTGGAGCAACTCGACCTGTTGTTGGTAGCGGCCTGCCAAATAGAACATCTGCGCCGGAAATGCGTAGTGCTTGGGATCGGCATAAAAGCTTGCCAAAAAAGGATTGGCTTCGCAAGGCTCAAGAACCAAACGCGCATTCAGGCGTTTTTGCAAAAGCCGGCACAAACTCGTCTTGCCGACGCCAATCAATCCTTCAATAACGATGTAATTCGACAAAAGAACACCTCAAGACTGCGGAATGTCACGACATAAAAAACTCGGCGCGCAAGCGCGCAAAAAACTCGCAGGCCCAATAGATAAACCAACTTGCGCCGCGCGCCAAACAAAACTTTGCACGAAACAAATCATGCATCGAATCGACGAACAAGTTGACAAACGGGTTTCCTTGTAGCACATTGTCCCCGCTTTTTGGAAAAAAAAGCGGTCCCGTAGCTCAGTCGGATAGAGCAGTTGATTCCTAATCAAAAGGTCGCAGGTTCGATTCCCGCCGGGATCATTTCCGAACATCCGCCGCCGGCGTCGCATGCAGCGTCAGGGCGTTGCCCGGCTTTCGCCGGCCGCAGATGATTCTTGGGCATCTGCCGCGATTTCGCCGGCCGCAGATGATTCTTGAGCATCTGTTGCGATTTCGCCGGCCGCAGATGATTCTTGGGCATCTGCCGCGAGGTCATTTTTTGTGTCGGCTTCGGGGGAATGTTGCGCTGCCGGCATATTTTTCTCCCGAATTGCGGCGGGCGTTTCGGTGATGTAAATTTTTGCGCCTTTCGGCGGAATCATGCGGAAGACCTGCGGCGAAAACGCGACATCGATATCGCGGGTTTGGACGCGGATTTGAACGTCTGTTTTTTCGCTTGCCAGCTTAAAACGGATGATATCGGGAAAACGGTATGTTGCGCCGTTGACTTCGCGTTGCGCAAATGATTTGGCCTCGTAGGCGTAAACGGGCTTGCCGCCGGCGTCGGAAACTTCGATGCGAAAGATGTCTTTTTCGGGCCAGCTGTAATACACCTTTTGGGTTGCGCCATTTTTGAGCGGCAATTCATAACAATAACCGCCCAGCCGCCCGTCCCACGAAAAACGCGCCGATTCGCCGGCGTTTTCGGACACGCCGTCGAGCGGAAAACCGCCGAAAATAACGCGATGCAGGTCGCGCGCGGACAATCTGACGGGAAGAATCCGCGAAATGCTCTCGGGCGTCGCAGGTCCCATGACAAAAGCATTCTGACCGACGTCGAAAAGCCCGAATTCCGCGCCGTCGGTCACGAGAACGGCGACGGCTTTGTCGAACGCCGAAACCGTCATGCGCATGCGCGACTCGGCGTCGGCCGACAAAATGAGTTCCTGACCGATTGCGCGTTTGTTATTCTTCTCGTCGACGTAATCGACGCGGGCAACCATGCGAATCGTTTCGGGCATGCTGCGGGCGCTTCCGAAGATATCGCGGCGGACATCGGCCGTCGCAACTTCGGGCATCGCAACGGAGCGCATGCACGACGAAGAAAATGCAACAAATCCAAAGAAAACCAAAACTTTCGTCCAATGACGCAGACCTTTCCCGAATCGGCGTTTTGCGTTTAAGCGCGGACACTTGGCATTCAAAAAACAGAAGACGGGCATATCAAACCTTTGCGCGGCGAAGCATCGTTTCGAAAACCGCATGCGCCGATTCCGAAAATGCAATGACGCCGCGATAATGTCACGCAATTGACGGAGATTTCAACGGCTAAAGACCGAAAAGATGATTTTTCGGACGCAAATCGCGGTCCCCCGGCAGTCCGCCGCAAAGATTGTCAAACCGGCGTCGGAGCGAATCAACGCATTCTTGACAGGTTTGCGAAAGGATAATAGAAGAGGCAGGGTATTTTCGCGTTCCACGAGCGCAATTTGTTTTTTCGATTCACTGCGAACGGAGAGGAGTTCATATGCTTAGTGTGACCATCACGGAGAAAGACGGTCCGTCGACAACAACAACATTTGATAAGACCGAGGTTCTCATTGGGCGTGTGAAAGGCAACGATGTCGTTTTACCCAAATCGAACATCTCGAAGCGTCATTCCCGCATTGTCGTGAAAGACGGCAAAATTATCCTTATCGATTTGAAGAGCACAAACGGCACCTTTATCAACGGCGAAAAAATAACCGGACCCCATGTCATGCAGGAGGGCGATAAAATTTTCATCGGAGATTTTACGCTTGAAGTGCGGGATTTGGGAATGAACGCGCCGATGGGGATGGCATCGTCCGGGCCGTCGATGCAACCGTTCGCGAGCGGACCGAGCGCGGCGTCGTTGCCGTCGATCGGCGGAATGGATCCGCAGCACATGAACAATCCGACGCTGTCGGGACCGCGGGCGCCGAGCTTTAACCGCCCGAATGTCCCGAATATGCCGTCGGTCGCCAATATTCAAGGACCGTCAGGTCAAGGGCTGTCGTCGCCGCAAGGGCTGTCGTCGCCGATGGAAATGGCCGCGCCGAGTTTGGGCGCGCCGATGGGGCCGGGCGCCGCGCCGAGTTTGGGCGCGCCGATGGGACCGGGCGCCGCGCCGAGTTTGGGCGCGCCGATGGGGCCGGGCGCCGCGCCGAGTCTGAACAACGAACCGAGCGTTGCCCCCGTCGGGCTTGGCGTTGCGCCGAGTTTGAGCGCGGCGCCGTCACCTGCGATATCGGCGCCGAAGGGCATGGGTCCCGGCATGGCGGGCGCGCAAGATCATGCCCCGATTTCCGGCGGCGGGTTGCCGTCGATTTCATCGCCGAATTCAAGTCCGATTTCTTCGCCGCTCGGCGCAAGTCCGCTCGGCGGTTCGCGCCCGATGTCGAATCTGTCCGCTCCGAAGCAGCCGTCCAACATCGGATCGCCTGCCGCCGAGGGAATGATCGACAAATCGCTTCGCAATGGCGGCGTCAATAAACAGCCGGCGGCTTCGAGGGGCGCGCAAAATGCAAGAATTGTCGGAACGGCGGCGCTTCCCGAAGAAATCGTCGTCGACGATGCGCGCACGCCCGAGTCGGATGCTTGGATTAAAGCCGCGCGGATTGTCATGGACAGATATTTGTCGATGAACGATTTTCAGGCAATTGCGGCAATGCCCTACCCGCCCGAACCCGAAACCCAAGACGCATGCTATAATCAGCTCATGTCATGCATCAACGGATGCATGACGGAACTCGGCGGCGCCAATCCCGAGTCTTTGGCCGATTTTTTGCTCAAGGAAGTTTGCGGTCTCGGCGCCGTCGATACGTTGATCGACGATGCCGAAGTGAGCGCGTTCAACGTTTACAATTTCGAAACAATCGTTGCCGAACGCCGCGGTCACCGCGAAATTTCCGGTCTTCAGTTTACGAGCGCCGACACGCTCTATCTCGTCGCGCAGCGATTGCTTCAGTTCAACGGCGTGACGCCGCAAAATGCACCCGCAATCACCGAAGTCCGCTTCGGCGACGGGACGCAAATAGAAGTTGTCATTCCGCCCGTTTCGGTCGCTTCGACATCGATCGCCGTGCGCAAGCCGACGCACGAATATCGTGCGCTCCATGTGCTTGCGCAACACGGAATGCTTTCGCAAAACATGGAAGAATTCCTCAATCTCTGCGTCAAAGCCCGCCGCAATATTCTCATCGTCGGGGCTCAGTCGTCGGGAAGGACGACGCTTTTGAACGCTCTGGGCGCGGAAATTCCCGACGGCGAGCGGATTGTGACGGTCGAGAATTCGGCGGTTCTCGTCATGCCGCAATTGTGCGTCATGAGTCTTGAAGCGCAAAATGCGTCGTTCGGACAAGGCGGGGATTTGGCATCGCTCATCCGTCAGGCCGACCGCCTGCGCGCAGAACGCGTTCTTGCCGATTCGCTCCGCAGTTCTGCCGATGCGGTTGCGTTTGTCGCTTCGCTTTGTTCGGGCGCTCAAGGGTCGATGGCAACAACGGTCGGATTAAATGCCAAAGAAGGTTTTGACATATTCAGACGCATGATCGGAACCGATCCGGGCATTGCCTCCCTCGTCGGCAACATCGATATTGTGGTGAGCGTTCGCGCATTCACCGATGCCAAACGCCGAATCGTCGAAATTGCCGAAGTATGCGAACAAGGCGACGGGTTCTGCCTCACGCCGATCTTCATTTGGTCGGGAACGGGCATGGGAAATATGGCTGTCGGCGACGGACAATTCAAAGCTCTGGGGAACATACCGGATTTCTATCGCGAACTTGAACGCGGCGGCATGGCGCTCGATCCGTCGATCTTTAATCCGTAATAGGGACTTATGTATACACTGATTATCGAGGACCGTCATGGGTCCAACACAGAAATCTCATTCGATCAAGGAAGCTATACCATTGGACGCGTAGACGGAAACGACGTCGTATTGCCGTCGAATTCCGTTTCGCGCACCCATGCGCGCATCTTTGTTTCGAATAACAAGTGCTATATCGACGACCTCGGCAGCGCAAACGGCGTGCTCGTCGACGGCGCCCGAATCTCCGGGCGCGTCGAAATCAAAAACGGTTCAAAAATCCGGATCGGAGAATATACGCTCTATTTGGAATACAAAGACCAAAAAGAGATGAACGCCGGTCAAGACGTGCTCAAAACGCAAATCGTGTCGGGCGGACAGAGCGGTTATAAAATCGTTCGCGTCGGCGATAAGTTTGCCGGCGAAGAATTTATGCTGACCGAAGCATCAAATTCTATCGGCAGAACCGAAGACAACTATATTTTGCTGTCGGAAGATTCGATTTCGCGCAATCATGCCAAGATCGTCAATTCCAATCTCAATTTTTTCCTCGTCGATTTGGATTCGTCCAACGGCACGTTCGTCAATAACAAACGGATTCAGGGTCAGGTTCCGCTTCATCAAGGCGATCTCATCCGTTTCGGTTCGGATGTCTCGTTTGTCTTTGTGCAAGCCGCGCAACACGTCGATCTTGCGGCCTATGCCAATGTCGGAAACCGGCGCAATGACAGTCGCATGGTCATCGGCATTTTCATGGGCATTGTCGTGACGTTCGTGCTGATCATCGTCATTATCGTCGTAGTCTTCTTGTCGCCGAACGAAAACAATGATGCAGCAGCGACGGCCGAAATCAGTCAGGAAGACGCCATGACGAAGTTTCAGGCGCGTTTGAACGAAGCAAAAGCGCTCGCCGGCGACAACCACTTCGAAGCGGCGCTCAATATCGTCGTTTCTCTTCGCAAAGAAAACCCCGACAATCGGGAAGTCAACGACCTGAAAGCCAAGATCGACAAAGAAATAAGTTTCGATGAGGAACTGAAAAAGGC
>CAVGZQ010000074.1:942-5207 GCA_963633515.1 Bacteroidaceae bacterium | reverse complement strand
AAAAAGGCGCGAAGGAAATACGACGATCGCGCATACGAAGATGCATTGCGCATTCTCGACGATATCGACGAAACTGCCTCCCGATACAAAGAAGCCGAAAAACTCATGGCCGACTGCAACAGCCGCATCCGCATATCAAAACTCAACGATGCGCGCTCGGCTTGCGATGCCGGTTTGTCGCTTGCTTGCGTCGACGATTACTGCAAAGCAGCTTTAAAACTCGATCCGTCGGTCGAAAATGAGAAAAATCGCATCGATGACTCCATCCGTTTTATGGATTCGATTTCTCAAAAGAAGAGCAAGTACCAATCGAGAGCCAAAAAATGCAGCGCATCGCTTAAGTCATACCTCGAAGAAATGTAGGCAATGTCTGCGAAACCGATGCTTTTTTGATCGCGTTGCGCGCGCCGGCGATGAGCCGGCGCTTTTTTTTGTCTGAATTCAGACTCAATGACAAAAGCCGGAATGATCGGCCTTCAGACGGCGCAATAAACAAGAAACCGATTTTGCAACGATAAGCCGAACGGATTTCAGCCGCGTTTATTAAGATCATTGGGCCAAATGCGGCGGCGAATGCAATCTTGACGCGTCACGCCCAAGTCTTCGGCCGTTTGATGGATAAAACTTATAAAATCTGCGGGCGCGCCGGCATGCCGAAGCGCGCGGCGCCACAACTCAACGGCATGAATGAGAATGGGGCGCGTTTCGTTTTCGGCGCAGTTTCGAATCGATTCATGGTATTGTTCCAAAGCCCGAAACCGCTTGCATGATTCGCTGCAGAGCAAATCCGACGCGCGCGGCAGATCGCTGTCGCCGAAAAACTCAGCGAGAAAACTGTGCGCAACGCGAAGCGAACCGGCCGATACTTTCCGTTCATCCGGGTTATTATGACTGCCTTCCATGTTTTTTTGCTCCCTGTCGCCCGACACCCCATCGCTTCGGGCTGCGGCTGTGCCGGCATACGCTCTTGCGCCTGCCGGCACAATTTATAACGATTGATATTTTCGCGAAAAAATGTCTAAATTGTTGTGACCCTCAATCATAATTTCAAAGAAAGGGCGTGTTTATGGCAACCATCGAATGGGATCGCATTTTACAAACCGATGCCATACAGCGCATGGCAGAGCTCATCCGCCGCGAATTCAATTTATTGGTCGGATTTGTCGGCGCCGACGGTCATCATATGTGGATCGGCGCGGCGCAACGCACCGATAAGCCCTTGTGCGATGCCTTTATGATACGCAATGCCTCCAAAACGTGCATCGGGAATTACAAAGATTGGATTAACGATATATCGTCCGCAAATCCCGTGTCGCTTTTTATGCAATGCCATGCGGGCATGCAAGGGATAATCGCGCCCATCGTTCTGAAAGGCAAATGCATCGGCGCCTTTATTGCTTCGGGTTTTGTCTTTGCAGAAGCCGAACATGCCGATGCATGCATCGCCGAGCGCGGCGAACGCCTTCAAATACACGCATCGGCTTTGGCGCACGGTTGCCGCGAGCTGGTAAGGCTCACGCACCGCGAGTCCCAAATCTTGCGCAATATACTCGAAGAAACGGCATACTTTGCATGCCATTTTATCGAACATTGCATGCCCGATGCGCCGGCCGGTCAAAACACGATCTTTCGGATTGCGTCAGATGCGCCGTTTGAATCGTTCATCGGACGATCGCATGCGATGCAAGATATCGTCACCCGTGCCAAATGCCTGAGCGCATCTCAAATTCCGGTACTCATCGCAGGCGCCCCCGGGACAGGAAAAACGAAGCTGGCGCAAACGATCCGCAACGCCGGACCGCGGCAATCGGCGCCAAACGTCATCGCCGACTGCGCGGGAATGGTGCCCGACGATATCGAAAGCGAGCTGTTCGGACTCAAGCGCGGCGCATCGGTCAACGCATTTATCGACAAACCGGGACTCCTCGACGTTGCCGATCGCGGCACGTTGCTCATCAAAAACATCGACGCTCTGCCGGTCTCCGCCCAAAACAAACTCGCCGTGTTTATCGAAACGGGCGCATTTCTCCCCGTCGGGAGCGTTGCCATGCGCCGCGCCGATGTTCGCATCATGGCGACATCGGCGCGCGATCTTCAAAACGCCGTCAAAGCGGGAAATTTTCTTCAAAGCCTATGCGATCGGCTCAGCATTGTGCCGATCCATATTCCCGCGCTTTCGGATCATCCCGAAGATATCCCCGATTTAAGCCGCTATTTCCTCGCACAGAAATGCCGGTCAAACCGGCGATCGGACAAAACATTCTCCGATGATGCGATCGATGTTCTGAGCCGATATTCATGGCTGGGAAATGTGCGGGAACTCGAAAACGAAATCGAACGGATCTCCGTCATCACGGGCGATAATCCGATCGTCGCAGGTTCCGACATCGCGCTGCGCATCCGTCTTGCATCGGACAAAGACGCCGGCGGCGCATCTGCCGAAAATTCCGATAATCTCCGCGCAGACACGGTCTGCCTGCCTGCGCCGAACCGAAGAATTCCCGTTTCCGGCGCAAGCCAAAGCAACGGCAAAAATGCGGAAACATCCGCAGAATATTCCGATTGCGCGCAATTTGGCGAAAGTTTTCCGAGCATAACGAACGAAACATCGAACAGCATGCAAGACGAGAGAACGGACTCCGATCCGCCCGATACGCCGATATCGCCGCAAACTTTGCTTCGAAGTTATGACTCTCTCTCCGATATGATGGCAGCCGCCGAACGCGAAATCATCATGGCGGCGCTGTCGCAAAACGGCGGCAACCGCACGCAAACGGCAAAATATCTCAAGATTTCCCGGCGCCATCTCGTGCGCAAACTCGAAGCCTTCGGGATCCGCGATAACAAACAGCATCCCCGTTAAGTTTTTTGCAAGCGCAAATACAGCGCTTTTGCGATCCGTCGCAAATGCAAAGCCCATGCGGCGTTCGCGGTCGGACAAGCGGCGCGGAAAAGCTCACCATATGATATTGCTTATTTTTACATAATCGAGCGTTGCGTCTTGCGCAGTGAGCTTTTCGATGACGGAGATGTCGCGGCATTGCCCGAAAACGGCATACATGCCCGAAAACTCGGGCATGTCGCGCGCAAGAAGCATAAAAACCGCCGAAGCCGTCCCGGGCAGGGACTGAACCATGGCAATCGATCCGGCAACAGGCATATGGCTTGCGCAACGTTCGTCGGCGACCGTAAATCCTGTGCCTTCGCGGCGCATCCCGCTGACGGCATAGGCGCCGCGTTTGCGATTTCCGAAAGTCAAATTGCTGTAATAGGGCGTTGCATGCATTATGCCCGAAGCATCGACCCACGCCGGAGTGCCTTGCGCAAGGGCGACAAAATTGAGCACCGTCAGCGGATGCGTATCGGCATAGAGCTCGCACGAAACCGATCCCAGACTCGTAACCAATTCGGCGTTTATCCGATAACCTTTTTTGAAGGGGGCAATGCGCAAAACGTGATCGGGCGCGGGAGATCCGGTCAGAGAATCGGCGGCATCGGCTGATGCAGCGCATCCGTTTTCCGGCGCGCCCGAATTTCGGACATCGTTCGATTCGGCGGCGCGCGCCGGATCGGCGCAGCAGGGAACAGAGCAATTTTGCGCGCCGCAGCCGGCATCGCCCGCTGCCGGCGCATTGCTGCCGCCGACTGTTTCGTTCGAATTATCTTCGGCAAAGGCGAAATCCGACAAAACCATACTCGGAACGATAAAAGCTGTTGCACATGCGGATCGAAACGTAAACGTCAATTTTTTGCCTTATGCGCGCCGACAGGCGGCAGAAACAGCCGTCAGCGTTTGAGGATGAGCTTCGGCAAGTCGTCGAACTGATTGAGCAAACGGGCGATGATCGGCACGCCCTCGATGGGATTTAAGACGGAATCGACGGCCCATTGCGGCGTGTAGGGGCGCACGCGCAGATATACCTGCATATCTTCGTAGATCATCGGTTCTCGGCGCGCCATATCGAATGGGAGCGCCAAATCGAGCGAAAACACGTCGCCGACGACGGCCTGAGGGCGTTCTTTTCGAAGAATATCGGCATAATAAGGGCGATCGGCGTCGACTTGACGATCCCCGAAATCGACCGGCTGAGGATTGTCGCCCAAACGGAATTTATGCGCATTTCCGCGCACCCGAAAGCGCGCCGACGGGTTATCGCAGTGATCGACGGGCTTGAGTCCGACATGTTCGAATTTTTCGATGATGCGATTGGCGGGCGAATTGCTCGCGACGACGATTTCGCAGTCGCGATCGAGCAGCGTATTGA
>CAVGZQ010000074.1:0-932 GCA_963633515.1 Bacteroidaceae bacterium | reverse complement strand
GCGTATTGATTGCCGAAACGACGGCCGGCTCGGGGGTATTGAAAGCGCCGAGCGGTTCGCCGTTCATTGCCCGATGCGCCGATTCGGCAAGATCCATCATCGGGCAGCCGCCGGCGATGCCGCGTTCGATCAAAAGCGCTGCGCGCGGATCGCCTTGGGCAATCCATGAATCGAGAAGCGTCAATGCGGCGGCGACGGACATGAACAAATCTTCGTCGCAAAATGCCGAAATGCGCCCGTTGTCGCGCCACCCATGCTCGCGCGGACTTTGCGCGATTGTTTTTTGCGCTTCGCCCAAAAGCTTTTGAAATGCATCGCTTTCGATGCCGAATTTCCTCTGCGCTTCGGACAAAATATATGCGAATTCGAATTCATATTCTTGTTCGATATTTGTCAGAGTGCCATCGAAATCGAGGAGTATTTTCATACATTCACCACATAATGCATAATATGCGTTTCATGGAATCATCGTCGGAAACGGATTGGGCCGATATTATGTCAAAACCCGAAAAATCCTTAAAATTAAAGGACTTTTTGAGTTTGATACCCCTCATGGCAACGATTTGGCAACATAATTCCGGTGCCGAAAGGAAAGAGCCGCTTGTTTTCAGGGGCAAAAGCTCGGGCAGCCTGCCGTATTGAGCCCGCAGGGGCGAAATAGGCAGGCCGCGAAGGCGTATTGAGCCCCGCAGGGGCGAAACAGCCGAAGCCCGCGAAGGCGTATTGAGCCCCGCAGGGGCGAAACAGCCGAAGCCCGCGAAGGCGTATTGAGCCCCGCAGGGGCGAAACAGCCGAAGCCCGCGAAGGCGTATTGAGCCCCGCAGGGGCGAAACAGCCGAAGCCCGCGAAGGCGTATTGAGCCCCGCAGGGGCGAAACAGCCGAAGCCCGCGAAGGCGTATTGAGCCCCGCAGGGGCGAAATAGCCGAAGCCC
>CAVGZQ010000073.1:0-12348 GCA_963633515.1 Bacteroidaceae bacterium | reverse complement strand
TTCGAACGGCTGCGAAGTAAATACAAATACGGACAGCATGCATTGCGGATCGTCGGACACGAACTGCGCGGAAGCGCATGGAAAAAACTATGCTTGCGTCAACGGTGCATGTGTTGAATTCATGTACCAATACAAGTGAAACCCTTTGCTCGATAAACGGCAAAAACGAATGCAAAAATATACAAAGCGCCGATGCCGATCATTGCGGAACGTGCAATTATAAATGCTCGGATAATCCCATTGCAAATGCGACATCGTCGGCATGCTCCGCCGGCAGATGCCAATATGCGTGCACGCTCGGAACGACGAATCACGGAACGGGGACGACGGCTTCGGCGATATTGTGTTATTAGAACGGAGCGCGCAGCGGCGGGGCATTGAACGGCGCCGCCGCCGTCAAAACGCAAGCGCGCCGTTTTTTTTGCGCGCGCGGCCGTTCGCCCGGCGGCCGGATTTTTGGGCGTGAGTTTCTCACGCCTTTTTTATGTCGGATGCGTTTTTATTGCGCCCGGTCGCAGCCGCGTGACGCATAAGCGTCGGAGATTTGCGGCGTGAGCGCCTCGCGCCTCTTTTTTTTTTGATTGTTTGATGCGTTTTTATGAACGGAAAACCGCTATTTCATTGCGAATCGGCACGTGCGCAAGGTAAAATAAAAGGGACTTTTGCGGGCTTCGTTTAATGATAACACACCGATTTGGGCATCTTGCGCCCGAAGGAGGCGACATGCACAGACGCATATCTTCATTTTTATAAGACACCGGCCGTGTCATGAATTATGCGCCGGGCGGATAATTCCGCCCGGCGGTTTGGCAACTGTTTTGTCTGCCGGCGTATGTTGCGCACTATTAACCCCCAACAGAGCGGGTAAGTGTATTGAATGGCGCAAATGCATTTGCGCGCAAGCGCCCTGCGGGGGTATGACGCCGCGTCGCGCCGCCCGGCGGGCGGCTTCGCGACGAAATAGGGCTATTGCGATTGGGAGCATGCATACACGATGAAAGCATTGGTTGGGTTAAGCGGCGGCGTCGATTCGTCGGCGGCGATACTGTTATTGCGCGAAGCGGGGCACGAAGTCGTCGGGGCGACGATGAAACTGTGGCGCGACGGGAAATACAAAGGCGGCGCGCGCGATGCGTGTTTCGGTCCGGGCGAAAAAGACGATATCGCCTATGCCCGCGCGTTTTGCGCATCGCGCGGCATTCGATATGAAGCCGTCGATTGCAGCCGCGCATACGAAGAAACGATAGTGTCGGAGTTTCGGCGCGAATATTTGGCCGGGCGCACGCCGAATCCGTGCGTGCGATGCAATGCGCAAATGAAATTCGGGCTTTTGCCCCGCGAAGCGCGCCGCATGGGGATCGACTTCGACGTTTTCGCGACGGGGCATTATGTCCGTTTGGGGATGAAAGACGGCGTCATGCGGCTTCGGCGCGCCGCCGACCGCAAAAAAGATCAATCGTATTTTTTGTATCGTTTGCCTCGCGCGCAATTGGATAAGATATGCTTTCCGCTCGGCGAAATGACGAAGGCCGAAGTGCGCGCAAAAGCGGCGCAATTCGGCTTGTCCGTCGCCGACAAACCCGACAGCCAAGATTTCTACAGCGGCGACGCGTCGGAATTGCTCGAAGTCGCGCCACGCGCGGGAAAAATCGTCGATATGTCGGGCAACGTTGTCGGGACGCACGCCGGATATTGGAATTATACGATCGGGCAGCGCCGCGGTTTGGGCGTTTCGTCAAAGACGCCGCTTTATGTCGTCCGAATAAACGCATGCCGCAATACGGTCGTCGTTTCGGATCATTGTCCCAACGATCATTTTTTCGAAGCGTCCGATTTAAATTGGCATATCGAAGACGTGCCCCGCGCGTTTGATGCGCAAGTCAAGGTGCGATCGGCGCAAGACCCCGTGCCGTGCCGCGTTTTCGTGAGCGAAGACGGCGCAAATGTTTCGGCCGAAATCCCGCAGGGCATTGCGGCGATATCGCCGGGGCAATCGGCCGTCTTTTACGACGGAGATTGGGTAATCGGCGGCGGCATCATAGCGAAAGCATGCGAAACGCGTTGCTAATCGTTCCCAAGCGTGCAATGTATGGGGCGCGACGCGAAGCCGCATCGGCAGCGCCGCGTTTTTTATGCATAAAACGCGTGACGGTACGGGATGAAATCGAAGATTATATTATTTTTAAAAGGGATTGTGATGGGCACGGTCGATATCGTGCCCGGCGTAAGCGGCAGCACGGTCGCCGTGTTGCTCGGTTTTTACGAAAGGTTTATTGCGGCGCTCAAAAACATCAATTTGGATTTTTTTCGCGCCGTCGGCGGGATGTTTTGCAATAAATTTTCGGCTCAAAGCCGCAAACGCTGTTTGACGGCGTGCCGAACGGCCGATTTGCCGTGGCTGATAAATTTGTTATTCGGTCTGGGAACGGCGTTTATATTGGCGAGTTTTTTCATCCCTGCGCTGATGGAACGGTATCCGTCGGTGATGTGGGGGCTGTTTTTCGGTCTCGTGCTCGGATCGATTATAACGCCTTTGCGTCAGGTGTCGCGATACCGTTTGCGGCAGATTGCGATTATCGCAGCATTTGCCGCCGGCTGTTTTTATTTGATGGGTCAGCATATGCAGGTGCCGGTTTCGATTGCGACGATTGCGAGCGACGGAACGCAGTCGCTCGCCGACATTTGCGCGCAAGCGCCGTGTTTTTATACGCCCAACGATGTATATAATATGCCCGAAAATCGGCCGTTGCAGAGTTTGGTTTCCGGCGCCGGCGATATCATCGCGCCGGGCGTATCGGTCGCCGTGCCGCGCGCATATTTCTCCTATTGTTTGCTTGCCGGATTCTGCGGGATATGCGCGATGCTTTTGCCCGGCATTTCGGGCAGCTTTATATTGCTCGTGATGGGATGTTATTATTTCATGCTGCATGCGGGCAAGAGCTTTTTGCGCGGGCTGTCGCACGGCGTGTTTTATCCGACGCATTTATTATATATATTATGTTTCGGCATCGGCGCAATCGTCGGCATCGCCTTGTTTTCGCGCGCGCTGACGTATTTGTTAAAAAACTTCCGCGATGCGGCGTTATGCGCCATAATCGGAATATTGATCGGCTGTTTGCGCGCGATATGGCCGTTCAAAACGTTCGAAGCCGGCATTCAGGTCAATATCATGCCTTCGTCGGGCGCAGAAATCGTCCCCGTCGCCGCAGCGTGTCTGACGGGACTTCTCATCGTCGCCGCAACGGTTGCCGCGCAGGATTATTTCGAGAAAAAAACTCGCTTCAATCGCCCGCAATCCGATAAAATAGAGGAAACAGCGATAGAATCCATGATGCAGGAGAAGTTATGAATTCGGACGCCGGAATGTTGACGGAATTTGACAAATATTGCATGGAAGAAGCATTCGCTCAGGCTCAGGCAGCCGATGATGCGGGGAATTTGCCGATAGGCTGCGTGATTGCGCTCGGCGGAAAGATTATTGCGAGAGGTCAAAACAGGATATTGCATCCGGCTGCAAACCCTTGGAAACACGCCGAATGCGACGCGCTGTCGCAGATTTGCCCTTCGCAGCTCCCGCAACTTGGCGACATGACGCTCTATACGACGCTCGAGCCGTGCATCATGTGCATGGCAACGATCGTGCTTCACGAAATCGGCCGCGTCATATACGGCGCAACCGATGTTTTGGGCGGCGGAACATATCTGATGCAGAATTTGCCGCCCTTTTACCGCAATCGCCCCGTTGCCCGCGTTGTCGGTCCCGTCGATTCGCTGCGGTGCGACGCGCTCTACGCAAAGGCCGACCGCATGTTTCCGAAGCCCAAATTGTAATTGCATATTGCGCGCGATGTTTTCCGTTTGTATATATATATATCGATGCATTTGCACGGTATATTCTTTTTTTGTTGTTTCGCCGACTATTGCTTGCGCAATACGTCGGCGGCTTCGGCTATCGGGCACGGCATGCCTTCGGCATGCGGCGCCCGATACGCCTTCGCGGCTGCGCTATGCGCGGAATCCGCCCGCGGGGGGCGGCTTGCGCGCATACGCGCAGCTTTTTTGCCTTGCGGCATGAATGCATAAACGATATGCGCTTGCAGCGAACGCATTTGTCCGCGCATCGCAATCGGATTAAGGAGATTTTGATATGCCCGTCGATAAGAAAAAGCGTCAAAAAAACTTGTTCGATTTGGCGGATAATACGACGCCGGCCGATGCCGGCGCGCGCGCCGGCGAATTGCAAAATAATGATAACTCCGACGCAGAAGCCCAAATCCGATTGCTCATCGCGTCGGATAACCCCGATATCGCCGTTTTGGCCGACAGAATACGATATCACAACAAACGTTATAACGCCGGAAACCCCGAAATCTCGGATTCATTGTATGATTCTCTGACGGAACGCCTTCGCGCGCTTACGCCCGATAATTCTGCATTGGACGAGTTGACGACGCCCGAAGTCAACGTCGGCGGGCGCAATATAAAAGTTCCGCATGATGTCGCGATGCTGTCGCTCGAAAAGCTTAAAAAAGGCGAAGAATTCAAAGGCATCGCGCAGTGGCTGCGCGGATTTGAGGGAGATTTTTACGGATCGCCCAAGATCGACGGGTTGGCTTGCAGCCTTGTGTACGGCAAGTCGGGCAAACTGTCGCTTGCCTCGACGCGGGGCGACGGCAAAGTCGGCGAAGATATTACCGACAACGTTTATTATATTGCCGATATTCCGAAATCTGTTCCGCAGGGCGGGATCGAAGTCCGCGGCGAAGTGTATATGCCGCTGTCGGCGTTTCGCGCCTATGAAGGCGAAAAAATCAGCGCGCGCAATTTGGCCGTGGGCGGTTTAAAACAAAAAGATGCGCGTCTGACGGCGAATTACGGTTTGAGCTTTTTTGCTTACGAAGCGCTTGGGCGCGAGTTTGCGACCGACAGCGAAAAATTCGAAACTTTGCGTCAATTCGGTTTTAAAACGATCGAAACGCGTCTTTTTCGCCGAAGCGTCAATCGGGCGATCGGCGACGCATTGAAAGAAGTCCGCAGTTATTGCGACGAAATGGCGGCAGCGCGGCAGTCGTGGGATTTCGATGCCGACGGTTTGGTCTTCAAAATCGACGACAATCGCGCGCAACGCGAAATGGGCGTTACGGCGCATCATCCGAAATGCGCGATTGCGTACAAATTTGCGTGCGACACGGCGAAAACGGTTTTGCGCGATGTTATGTGGCAAGTGGCCAAAGGGGGAACGCAGACGCCGGTCGCGGTATTCGACGGTGTCGAATTGGCGGGGGCAAACGTTCGCCGCGCAACGCTTTCAAATGCCGAACAAGTCGAGTCGTTTCCCGTTTGTCCGCCCGAACTCGCCCGTTCTCCCGAATTGCCGGCAATCGCCGAGCCCGGGTGGGCGCGCGCGCATTTGCGGTTGGGCGATATTTTGTGCGTCTCGCGCCGAGGCGATGTCATACCGCACGTCGAATACATCGTTTCGAGCGCGCCCGGCGATCCGAAAGTCATCATTCCGCAAGCGTGCGCTTCGTGCGGATCGCCGCTTTTGCGCGACGGCAAATTTTTGCGTTGCTCCGATCCCGGCAATTGCCCGACAAGCGGTCGGGCGCTTATCGAAAATTATGTCAAAGTCGCGGGGATATTGGGGTTTGGGGAAAAGATTATATCGAATCTCTATGACGAAGATCTCATTTCCGTGCCTTCGGATTTGTACCGATTGACGCCCGAAGACATCGCGCAAGCTGTCCAAGACGACGAAACAAATATCGACGGATCGGCGCGATTGCCGCAGAAATTATATCAATCGATCCAATCGCGCCGCATTTTGCCGATTGCAACGTTTCTCGAAGCGCTGTCTATTCCTGCGCTCGGCAAAACATACAGCGCGTTGCTGGCGCAAACGCGGCTTTCAATCGAAGCGATAATGTCGCTCGATGAAACATCGTTGTCGGAAATACTCAAAGGGCGCGCGTTGACGGCGCAAAAGATATATAAAGCACTGAAAAACAAACGCGGTTTAATCGCGTCGCTCTTGGCGCATGTAACGATCGATTACGGCGCAGAACCCGAATCAAAAGGCGAAGGTCCATTTTCGGGGATGACGTTTTTGTTTACCGGCACGCTTGCGTCGATGAAGCGCGAAGCGGCGCAAAAGCGCGTCGAAGCATTGGGCGCTTCGATTGCGTCGGGCGTAAGCAAAAAGCTGTCGGTTCTCGTTTCGACGTCCGACAAAACATCGAAATGGACAAAAGCCGAAGCGCTCAATGCGCAGGGGGCGCAAATCGCGCTTTGGACCGAGGAAGAATTTCTCAAACGGCTGGAAGAGACCGAAAAATAGCGATTATCGGTTAAATATAATCGAGAATGGTCCACAGCCGTTTGGGCTTTGGCGCAAACGGCGCCTGCCAAGCGGCGCGCATAAAGCAGACAACCGCCGATCGCAGATCCGAGAGCGCGACAAACGAATCGGCGTCGCCGCGCGAAAGCGCGGCAATTGCCGAAGCATTTTCTTCTTGCTCGGCTGCCAACGCGTCGCGCGCTTTGCAAAGTTCGGCGATTTCTTTTTGCAAAAGGCCGGTTTCTTCGCTTGCGATTTCTGCGGTTTTATTTGTTTTTTTCTGCGCAATCCGCGCTTGCAACGCATGTATTTTTTTGTCGTATAACGCCGACGCCAAGACGTCGGATTTCATGACTTCAATGCGAGAGAGCGCCGTTGCGACGATCCAGGCGGGATTAAAAGGCGCGCCTTTCATGGCGTAATATCCTGCGCCCGAAGCTTTTCTCAGAATAACGGTCATCGCCGGCGGCGCATCGGGACTATCGTCGGCGATTTCGCGCAAAATGCCGGCGCCCAATCGCAAGAGCCCGCTGCGTTCGGCGTTTGCGCCGATTTCGAAGCCGGCAACGTCTTGAATCCAGATCGTCGGTATGCCGTCTTCGTTTGCGGCGGATGCGATGCGCCGTATTTTTTGAATGCCTTCTTTATACAATATTCCGCCTGCTTTGCATTTGCCGTCGGAAAGGATCGTTTTTGCGCAGTTTGCGATAAAAACGGCGGGGAGTCCGTCGACTGCCGCCAGGCATGCATAGATTTCGGCGCCGCTTGATTCGGCAAGCGGGATGGTTTGAGACGCATCGGCGAGGCGCGCAATGACTTGTTCGATGTCGAACGGGGCGGCGGGATCGGCGGGAATGATATTATAAAGATCGCCGATGTCTGCATTCGGGAGAACGGGCTGCGCGATTCGATAGAAATCGGCAGCCGAACCCGGGAGCTTTGAAATTTCGTCGCGCAGCCATTGAATGGCGGCGATATCGTCGGGAACGCGCGCATCGGCGGTGCCCGAATAGGCGACATGAACGTCGGGACCGCCGATGCGCGCGGCGTTTTGCCCGCAAGCGGCATTGGCGATGGCGCTTCCGCCGATGCAAAGCGATGCATGTTCGGTCATGACGATTTTGTCGCATAAAATGGGCATATAACCGCCGCCGGCGATGCAATCGCCGAATACGGCGGCAAGCTCGGCAATTCCGCTTCGGCTAAGGACGGCTTGGCGCCGAAAAATCGCGCCTGCGCCGTGCGGACCGGCGTATGTTTTTTCTTGAAAAGCGAGCGACAGACCGGCGCATTCGACGAGATAAATGACGGGAATGCGCATGCGCGCGGCGATATCTTGGGCGTGTTCGATTTTTTCGGGCGATCCCGGATGCCAAGCGCCGGCAGATTGCGCATTATCGTTGGCGATAATGACGGCGGCGCGGCCGCAAACCGTCCCGATGCCGCACAGAACGCCCAATGCTTTTGATTTTTGCGCGCCGCTGCCGAAGGACAACAGCGCGCCGATATGATGAAATTTTGGTTTTGAATCGCCGTCGCAATCGACGAGCCGGCAAATGCGCTGCCACGCCGTCAGGCGATTTTTTGCGGCGATGCGCGATAACGCGCGTTCGCTGCGGTCGGTTACGGCAGCGCCGACAGCATTTGAAATAATCTGTTCGCGCGATCGGATTTCGGCGGCGTTGGGTTCGTTATCGGGCGGGCAGAAGGTCGGTATATCGCGAAAAAAAAGCATAACTTTACGGAGTCAAGAAGAAGAGGAACGTCGCGCCGTTTCGGGCGCATTTTTTCGGAATATCGCAAATAAACCGCGAAGCGCAAAGAAATCCGATGCGGAAGATCAAATCGCGGAAAAAGCGCGCGTATGCTCGCAGCTGCAGCTGCGGCTGCAGCGAGAACATAGCGCGCTTGCGCAGGCGTATTGCGGCGTTGTGCCATGTGCACAACGCCGCAATAGCCGAAGCGGCGAAGGCGTATGCGCGCAATGGCGCGCATAGCCGCAGCCAACGGCGCATGATGCGTTTATGCATATATATTTGCAATTCAATTCAAAAAAAAACTGCCGGAAGAATTCATGGGTTATGCGGCTTATGCCGGGGCGAAACGATTGCAAAATCCGGCGAAAATGCCGAAAATAATCTTGATATCGGCGAACGCGTTGATTATAGAGCACGAGAACGGCGAGATACCCATAGGGGGTATATCGCAAGCGAGAGAGTCGGAGAAATGGCGAGAATAAGGAAGGGCGTGAATGAACAGGCGGCGGAGGCGTCGAAGCCATGCTGTCATTGCGGGAAACAAAAGCTTCGGACGGCGGAAGAATTAAAACCGTTAATTCATCGTTTAAACCGCATCGAAGGACAAATACGCGGGATTCGCGGGATGCTTGAAAAAGATGCATATTGTCCGGATATACTTGTTCAATCGTCGGCGGCGGAGTCGGCGTTGCGGGCGTTTAACCGCGAGTTGATATCGCAGCATATACGGACGTGCGTCGTCCGCGATATTGCGCAGGGAAAACTGGATGTCGTCGGAGAATTGTGCGCGACATTGCAAAAACTGATGAAATAAGGCGGAATATGGAAACGGTCATTATTGGAATTATTGCAGCTTCGGCAGTCGTTTTAAGCATATATTTGATCATGCGGCATGCGTGCGGGATTGGCGGGTGCTGCGGCGGCGGTTCGTGCAGGAAATGCAAACCGCCCAAGCTCGGCAACCCGATAATTGCGCGCAAACGCATCGAAATAGAAGGGATGCATTGCGATCATTGCAAAAATTCCGTCGAGTCGTCGCTTAACAACTTTAAAGGCGCATCGGCTCGCGTTGATTTAAAACATCATTGCGCAAATATCGATATGGATCGGGAAATACCGGATGACGATTTGTCAAAAGCCGTCGAAACGCTCGGTTTTAAAGTTATAAAAATAGAAAATGTTTCATTGCAGAATTAAATAAAGTCAATAAAGATGAGGATGCATTTCAGAGTTGACGGGATGAGCTGTTCGGCGTGCAGCGCGCGCGTCGAACGCGTTGTGCGGGGAATTGCGGGGGTCGAAGATTGCAGCGTAAGTTTGCTCGATCATTCGATGATCGCAACAGGAAGCGCAAGTCCCGATGATATCGCCGCCGCCGCAAATCGCGCCGGATTTCAAGCGCAATATATTTCAGAGTCTGAGCTTGGCGCGGATAAAAGTTCGGCGCCGGATCCCGAAGCCGAGACGGCGCGGCGTTATTTGCGCCGATTTATCGCGTCGTGCGCATTTCTCGTTTTGCTCATGATTGTATCGATGGCGCCGATGTTCGGTTATGCGATCGAAGGATTGAGCGACAATATGATAAGATCGGGCGCATATCAATGCATTGTGTCGCTGATGGCAATGGCGGCAGGTTGGCGGTATTTTGCCGACGGCGCGCGCGGCATGATGCGCGGGGCGCCGAATATGGACACGCTTGTGTCGTTGGGGGCGATTTCGTCGTGGGGGTATAGCCTGGGCGTTCTCATTGTTGCGATTTCCGGAAATGCGATTAATGATAATATGCATTATTATTTTGAATCATCGGCAATGATATTGACATTTATAAGTCTGGGCAAATATCTCGAAGCGCGCGCAAAAGGCAAAACGTCGGATGCCGTGCGCGCATTGATGCATCTCGCGCCGCAGACGGCAAGAGTTGTGCGATCGGGACGCGAAATGACGGTCAGCGCTGACGAAGTCGCAGTCGGCGATCGATTTGTCGTGCGTCCGGGCGAAAGCATTCCGGCAGACGGCGTTGCGGAAAGCGGAGAATCGACGGTTGACGAATCGTCTGTAACGGGCGAGCCGATCCCCGCAGAAAAACGGCACGGCGCAAAAGTTATTGCGGCAACGGTCAATATTTCGGGCGTTTTGACATGCATTGCAACGCATGTCGGCTCAGAAACATTGCTTTCACGGATTATAGAAACCGTCCGGGAAACATCGTCTCAGAAAGCGCCGATATCGCGGATTGCCGATAAAATAGCCGCGATATTTGTTCCTGCGGTTGTATGGATTGCAGCGATAACGCTTGTTATATGGCTTGCAATCGGTTCAGAATTCGGCGTTGCGCTTTCGCATGGTATAAGCGTTCTCGTGATAAGCTGTCCGTGCGCTCTCGGGCTTGCAACGCCGGTTGCAATCATGGCCGGCACGGGGATTGCGGCGCGTCGGGGGATATTGTTTAAATCGGCAGCGGCGACGGAACAATTGGCCCGGATTTCATATATAGCATTTGATAAGACCGGGACCTTGACGCGCGGGAAACCCGAAGTCACCGCGATATGTCCGATATATTGCAAAGATGCATCTGAGAACGAAGGGGAGAAAACATGCTCGGTTGCGTCGGATTTGACGCCGGATCAGAGAGAATTGCTTCAGACGGCGTTTGATGCCGAGCAATACAGCAAACATCCGCTTGCGCAATCGCTTTGCAAATATGCCGAAGCAGCGGGCTTTAAAGCCGAAGAATTATATGATTTCGCAGAAATGCCCGGCGTCGGCGTGACGGCAAAAGACGCCGCCGGAACGGCGATATATGCGGGAAAACGCAGTTGCATCGACTCGGAAACAACCCGCGAAAGCGATATGCAAACGGCAGGATCGGATTGTTGCAGCCGAGTTCAAGAAACGATGCAGTCAGAAATTGCCGTTGCCCGCAACGGCCAAATGATTGGAAGCATCGGTTTTTCGGACGCAGTGCGCGATGAAACGGCCTCGGTGCTTCGCAGACTTTTGCGCATGCATATCAAACCTGCGATTCTGACGGGCGATAATATCGGCGTTGCGCGCGCAGTTGCCCAAAAACTGAGTATAGAAGAAGCGCTTGTCTTTGCGGGGCTTCTGCCGCAAGAAAAGTCTGAAAAAATAGCCGAAATCAAGTTATTGGGGCGTGTTGCCATGGTTGGCGACGGCATCAATGATGCGCCGGCGCTTGCGGCATCGGATGTCGGGATAGCCGTCGGCGCGGGGACAGATATCGCAATATCGGCTGCCGATGTCGTATTGATGAAGCCCGGCATCGCAGATGTGCCGCATGCCATCGAAATGAGCCGCGCCGTGTTGCGGACGATTCGCCAGAATTTATTTTGGGCATTTATTTATAATATCGTCGGAATTCCCTTGGCCGCCGGCGCGCTTTCGCCGATCGGTTTGTCGCTGACGCCGGGAATATGCGCGGCGGCGATGGGATTGAGCAGTTTTTGCGTTGTCACGAACGCCTTGCGGCTTTATCGCTATGATAAACCGCGCAATCGGCGGTTATGATCTGATGAGACGGATTTCAAAGCTGTGTTGCGGATCACCGGCCGAAGCGGCGAGCCATTTGGCATTGTTTTTTGTGAATTCTTCCGAAAATCCGGACATGTTCGCCTGCCTGTCATATCATCAAGCGCGCCAAATCTTGCACTTCTTCGAGGGATAAGCCTGTGGCTTTTGCAATATCGCCGTTGTTCATGCGCATTGCAATGAGGTTTTGGGCAATAGATTTAGATTTTGCCGCTTCGCCGATGGCGATGCCACGCGCTTCGCCGATGGCGATGCCTCGCGTTTCGCCTTGAGCTCTGAAATGCGCTTTGAATTCTTCCATAATTTCACACATGTTCGCATTCTCCTTTTGTTCGTATTTTTCTTTCATATCCGCAAAAGTTTGATCTCCGGTTATTCTCTCCAACAGCGTCAGAACCGCGCCGGCGTGTCGGGTGAGTCCTTGGGGCACCGAATCAAAATCTCGTTGTCGAAAACATCGCAATGTTTGGGCAATGAATTTGAGCTCTCCCTCAAGTTTTTGAATTTCGCCGTCCGAGAGCCAAGCGAGTTCAATGACGTGAATTGGGTAATCGATAAATCTGCGTTCGATGTCCGGCGGGACATCCATGCAGCCGCGCAGCGTGCGCGGCGCATTCCATCGTTGAGTATAGCCGAAGTACAGCACAAACGTAATGACCGGAATGAGGCGTTTTTGGGGTTTTGATGCGTCAAGTTGGCCGAAAT
>CAVGZQ010000072.1:4656-12411 GCA_963633515.1 Bacteroidaceae bacterium | reverse complement strand
ACGATAAAACTGCGCGCATCGTTTTCCCGCTCATGCCGAAGATTATTCGGCGTTTATCTTGTTTACCTGCATAAACGTCAGGATATAAACGATAAAACTGCGCGCATCGTTTTCTCGCTCATGCCGAAGATTATTCGGCGTTTATCTTATTTGCCTGCATAAACGGCAGGATATAGACGATAAAACTGCGCGCATCGTTTTCCCGCTCATGCCGAAGATTATTCGGCGTTTATCTTGTTTACCTGCATAAACGTCAGGATATAAACGATAAAACTGCGCGCATCGTTTTCTCGCTCATGCCGAAGATTATTCGGCGTTTATCTTATTTGCCTGCATAAACGGCAGGATATAGACGATAAAACTGCGCGCATCGTTTTCCCGCTCATGCCGAAGATTATTCGGCGTTTGGTTTGCCGCTTTGCGGAACCGGCGCAGGGCGGACGGTTCCGTCGGTAGCATGACATTCATCTTGCACGCAATACTCATCGGGTTCGCAGCCGCACAGCGCAATCGAAGAATCGTCTGAACAAGCGGCAGCAAACAAAATTAAAAACACAAAAAAAGAAGTCCAACAGAATTTCATATTAAATCCGAATTAACCTTGAGGAATGACGGCTTGATTGTGAAGCCCCGGGGAATAGGGATGATCGCCGTCTTCGTCGGCCGCAATCGAATCGTGCGGCACGAGAACATCGCGTCCTTGATCGTCGGTCTTGCGATCGGCTTTGGGCGGCAGCGCGGCAGAAATGCCGTCTTTTCCGGTCATATCGGGCACCGCAACGGCATGGATCCGCGTTCCGTCCAAAGCGAGTTCCATGACAAAATTGCCGTTTGAAGCGACGCGATCGGCGACATCATCGCTTTCGGCGGCGCGCCCCGTAATCGTGAGCGCTTCGAGCGGCGTGCCGGACGGATGAATGACGAGATAAATCTGCGGCGCGATGCAACCGCTCAGCGCAATTTCTCCGCTGCCGACGGAAAATTTCAGATTGTCGAGGCGAATTTGAGACGTTGTCGTGTTGTGAATTTCGATAAACTTTTGTTGCATGCTTGCGGTATGTTCCATCGATTTGCCGTCTATCGGATTTGTAAACACTTCGCTGATTTCTATATCATTGGCCGAAGCATTTATGCATTCCGACGTTGTGCATATATTTGCAATGCAAACATTCGATGCGCAATCCGCATCTTTTTGGCATGCCTTGCCGTTTATGCATGAACCGCACGCACCGCCGCAATCGATATCGGTTTCGCCGGCGTCAATGACTCCGTTTGCGCAAGCGTCGGGAACCGGTTCGGCAACGATGCATCGGTTCGTTTTTTTGTCGCATGTTTTATTCGCGCCGCAATCGGCGTCTTCCTCGCACGGCGTTTGCGGAATGTCGATGCATTTGCCCGTCACCGAATCGCATTGCATGCCGACATTGCAATCGTCGTCCGAAGAGCAGAGCTGAACGGCAACGATGCATTCTTGCGATACCGCGTCGCATATTTCGCCGGCCTTGCAATCGGAATTGCCCGAGCATGCCGACTCGGGAATGGCTTCGCACGTTTGCGTCGCTTCGTTGCAGCGTTCGCCCGAATTGCAATCAAACCGCGACGAACATTGCGCAACGCCGATATTGTCGCTCTGGCTGCAACCTGCGGCAGCTGCCGCCGATGCAATAATAAATGCCATCGTATATTTTTTCATATATCCTCCGACGTCATTGATAACCGCCGCAAATGTAACATTTCATCGGCCGAAGCGCAATTGCAATCGCGTTTCGCGCAAGAACACATGATTTAAAATGGATCATTTTTTGCGCTTTCGACGATTTCATCGACAAAACTTTCTTTCATGCCTTGGTTGCGTTCTTGGATTTCGCGAAACGAAAGGATGAGGTCGACCGACGGAATATCGGCCTCGATCGTCAGCTGTTCTTCGTCGAGGTCGAACGATGTCGGCGTTCTGCCGCTTCTTTCTTGGGCAAAAGCGACCGCCGGCAACCCCGCCGCTGCCGTTGCGGCGACGATAAAGCATATTCGGGAAAAGATTGAATTTTTCATCGCTGTTTAGCCTTTTTGCCGATTTTAAATCATATTTCTTTTCTTTGCGTGAGAAAAAATACGCTTTCGCAACGCATGGCGCTTTTTTTGCGCCGTCTTTCGCGCGTTGCGCGATACGCCGGCGGCTCCGGCTATTGCCGGCTTTGCCGTCAATACGCCTTCGCGGCGCGCTATTGCCTTGCCGGACCGGCATGCGGCAATACGCGCGCCCCCCGCCCCGGCTTTATACAACACCCGATGCTTTGTGTAAACGCCCCCCGCCGGGGGGGGAAATCCTGCAACGCGCAAAACGCCCCGCAAGCGGGGCGTGATTATCGATTGCAAAAGCGTAACGAACCAAACCGGGGCGAAAAAACATCAATCCACCAAGAACCCCGAAGAAGATTCGGTTCCGCCCGAAGATGACGAATCGCCTTCGCTCTCTGAAGATGTGCCGAAGAGCGCCTCGGCATCGAGCATGGCCTGCAACGTTTCCATGGCATCGTTTGTCGTGCGGATGTAGCCTTTTGCCAACGTCTTGTCATCTTTTGATGCGCTCAAAGATTCGGCGGTTTCGAAATGTTTTTTGGCAAGCGTGAGTCTGTCCATATCTTTCATGGGCAATTTGATAAGCTCAAAATTGAGATAGAGCGTGCCAAAAGAAAAGTCGACGAGAGCATAATCGGGTGCCAATTGTTTTGCGCGCTTGAGCAATGTTTCGGCTTCGGGACCTTTGTCGACGGTTTTGAGGGTATTGGCCAAGTTGATATGCGCGCCGACATGATCGGGATCGAGCTTTAAAATGTGCCGATACATTTCTTCGGCTTTTGTATAGTTGCTCGCATTATAATATATATTGGCGCGCATCCATAAAGCCTCGATATAATTTGGATTGAGTCCGATGACTTCGTCGAGCGTCGAAGCTATTTTCGGAATAAGCGCGACTTCTTCGATGCTCAGCGCATCATAAATCCGCGCCCGCAAAAAAAGCGCTTCGGCATCGTTGGGCGTTATGTCGAGCGACTCGCCGATAATAAAATCGGCCAAACGATAACGCCCTTTTTCGAATTCCGCGCTTGCCAAATAATAGCGCAAGCGCGCATTGGCTTCGTCTTTCTTGAGCAACGCGCGGCATTGCGAAATCGCATCTTCGTATTGACCGTCGGCGATGAGCGCTTCGATTTTTGCATAATTATAACTGAAAATATCGGGATGCTTAGCCATCCATTGGTTGGCGGTTTGGATTGCCGACGACGTTTTTCCGCTCCTGATATCGATGCGGATAAGCGCCATAAGCGCCGGATAGAAATTGGGTTCGGCGCCAAGCGCCGCGGCATAAGCCGATCGCGCCGACGTTTCGTCGGGTTTTCGCTCATAGAGCAATCCCAAATCGTAATGCGCGATAAATGCCTTGGGATACGTTTTTAATGTTTGTTTTAACGACGAAACCGCCGCATCGATTTGATTGTTTTCGGCCAAGCTTAATGCGCTCTCGATATCGGCGCTCGCCGCTTCGATATCCTTCACGGCGGCCTGAGCAAAAGACGATTGAGATTTGGCCGCCGTCGGCGCGGCCGATTTCGCCGCGCCGGCGGCGGCTTTTGCCGACGCCGCCGTTTGAGACGTTTTGTTGTTGTCCGATGCGCATGCCGATGCCGCCGATGCAATCGCCGCAATGAAAAGCAAAAGGAAATAACGTTTCATTTGGATTCATCTCCTTTGAGGATGGCTTCGAGTTCTGCTTGAGCCTTTGCCTCGGCGGCAGATTTTTCCTCTTCCTGTCTTTTGAATTCCGACGGCGTGAGCAACATGTTGGCATTGTATTTGTTGACCATGGGCGCGAGTTTTTCTTGCGCGCTGGCCGTGCGATCGAGCTGTTTGAGACCGTCGAGACTCTTCTCTGTCCATTCCATGCTGATCCCGGCGAGTTTCGATGCTTCGATGGCATTTTGATACATTTTGATAGCTTCGTCGCGCGTCCCCGTCGCCATATCGCTCATTGCCGACAAAAAAGCCAAATGATTGTCGCTGCCCGTTCGGATATCGCTCGGGCACGGCATATCTTCGAGCGACAGCACGAGTTCATGCATCATGCGCGCAATCGCATAGCGCGACGCAATGCCCCATATCGGACTGTTGTATGTCATGACTTGCGCAAATTCGTTATAAATGCGTTTCATTTCTTTCATATGTTCTTGGAGTTTCGACATCATGGTTTTCATCTTCCCTTTGATTGCCGTATCTTTCCAAGTTTCATATTCCATTTCTGCGAGCGAAAACGCAGCTTTTGCGGCATTGTCGCGGCCTATAGCCCCGGCCGAAGACGGCGCATTCCGATAGAGCGTGACCGCCGTTTCGTAATAAGATTTCGCGGTTTTGATTTGCCGTTTGTTATGATCGCGGATGTAATCGGCTTCGGTCACATACGATGCAATGATATAGGCGCGCATGCTCGGGTCGGATGAATACTTTTGACGGAATGTTTTAAAAATGCGCTGAGCCTCCGATATTTTGCCGAGCTCGGCATATGCGCGGCCGGCTTCGTACAAATATTGCGGCGCATCCGATTGCCCCGGATAGTCGGAATGAAACCGTTCGAGCAGCTCGGCCGCGCCTTTCTTGTCTTCGATGAGCAGCTTGATGCGCGCCGCGTTGCGCAATGCATTGACGCGGTATTTGAACTCTTTGTACAGCGGCTTTTTGTTGTTGTAGAGCGACAAAAAGCTGTCGATTGCCGTATCAAAATCAAAAAACATTTCGGCATTCACGCCGATTCGGTACAGCGCGCTGACGGCTTCTTCGCTTTCTCCGTAGTCGGTGATGACGCGGCGGTACATTTGCATGGCGCTGTCGTAATGTTTCATTTGCTCATATGCATATGCCGCGTTGTACAATGCGCGGTTGTTATGCTCGAATGTCGGATTTTCTTCGATAATCCGGATAAATTCCGCAGCCGCTTCGAGGTATTGTTTTTTGTCGAACAGTTTAAACGCCTTCTGAAAGAGCGCATTGTATTTTTTGTCTTTAAACCGCGAATTGAGCAAAGCATCGGACGATTCGCTCCCCAATTGCATATTGCCGAATTGATCGGACAATTCGGCAACCTTATCGAGGTCGCCCCGCAATTCGTATTCGGCGACAATGATTTCGGCCGCGCTGACGGCATGCTGCGAAGCGGGCGATTTTTCGATGATTTCCATAAACCGCTGTTCGGCTTTTTCGAAATTGCCGTAGTTATAATAGGTGATGGCATTGTCGTAACGATATTGCGGCGCAAGCGCCGTCGGATCGGTTTCATTCTTGCCCGATGATATTTCGATTTCGCTGAATTTCTCGCGCGCCTCGATGAGTTGTTCGACATCGTCGGGAATGACGCTCAGAAGCGTGCCGCCCTTGCGGTTTTGCAATTCTGCGTCGATTTCGTCTTTTGCATGCGACGTTATGGCGCCCGAAAGCAAAATGCTCGTCGGAGCATCGCTTAATTGCATCGTATTTTGATTGACTTTTTCGACCAATGTTTGCAGCGGCAGCGCGTTGACATAATTTAAATCGGTTTGCGCTTTTTGCGCGATCGAATATTCGTATGCATCGGCAATATAACGCGCCGCATCGGCTTGATACCGCTCATTTTCGATATCGCGGATTGCCATGAATGCCGAAATCGATTTGTCGTATTGCCCCGAATAATAATAAGCTTGCCCCAAAAGATAACGATAATTGTATATTTCTTCGTCGTTGGGATATGTGCTTACGAAAGAATCGGTAATTTCGGCTAGCGCGGCATTCGAAGAAATAACGATTTGTTTTGCCTTTTCGAGCTGAATTTCCGCCATATTGCGCTGATTCTCATTTTTGGCATTTTCGACGGCTTCTTCGGCGATGCGCACGTTGTCTTCGGCTTTGAGCACGTTGTCGTGATAAGCGATAATCGAGTTTTTAAGCGCCATTTGCATCGATTGATTGGCATTGGCAATCGCTTCCAAATTCCCTTCGCGCTCTTGGCATGCATACCACTGCGACCCGATCCCGATGCGCTTGCTGATCGATCCCTGCACTTCGGCGGCTTTGTCGGTTTTTCCCGATAAATTGAGCGCGGCGACATAAACGCGAATGACATCGGGCATATCTTCCGCGCATTCTTCGCGTTCGATGTACGCCTCATAAGCCTGCGCCGCATATTCGTAGCGCGTCTGTTCCATGAGCGTGTCGGCAAATTTGCGCAAAACTTCGGTCTCGAATGCGGCGCCCGTATGAAGGTATTTGTCGAACCGCTTCATGCCGAAATCGGGGTCGATCGAAACGTCGTCGGTCAAATCCCAGTCTTCTTCGGCAAGAGCTGCCGCCATAAAATCGATCGCTTCCGATCGCAAGGCGCTGCCGTTTTCGACATTGTCGGCATATCCGACGAGCGCGATAAAATCGTTGATCATGCCGTCGTAATCTTCCGTATAGTATTCGGTCCACGCTTTTCGGTAGAGCGCGCGATCGTATATCGACGAATCCTTCCCGGCTTCGACCGCCTGCGAATAGTATTTAAGCGCTTCATCCCACATAATCTCGCCGCCAAGTCCCAAAATGGCATCTTGCGACTTCGAGAAATAGTACTCGCCGATCCGCGTAAGGACTTCGGCTTTGCGCGTATTGTCGGGATATGCCGCGATGAGCTGCAAAAACGTATCTCGCGCGGCTTCGTTTTCTCCCATCTGCGACAGGCAATAACCCTTTAAATACAGCGCGCCGTCCATCTGATCGTACTGCGGGAAATTCGTTTGCAATGTTTCGATGGTTGCCAATGATTTCGAAAAATCGGGATGTTCCGCCGATCCGTCCGACGATAAATATTCGTCGTCGCTGCGCTCGTAATACAAACGCGCCAAGCGATAGAGAATATCGGCCGACTTCTCATGCGTTTCGCCGTAACGCTGCAAAAACGCTTCCATGCGCGCAATGACGTTGTCACGCATCGTTTTTTCGTCGTTCCGAAGCGCGGTGATCTTTTTCTGATAGGCGGCATCTACGCTCGATATGCGATTTTGGTAGTCCGTCATGAGATTTCTGCGCAAATCGAGTTTATACGTTTGTATTTCCCGTTTATAGCGCGCCGCCGCGTCTTTATATGCCTGATAGGCCGTAAGCGTTTTTTCGTCGGCGATCTTGAGCTTGCCGTCATCATCGTCTGACTGCGGCGCATCCTGAGCAATGGCATCAAATCGCGGCCATAAACCGACGAGACATGCAAAGATGATTTGGGCAAATCGCCGTTTTTGATTCGTCAGCCGTTCATTCACTGTATGTTCCCTTTGTCGCCGTCCGGCAATGCGCCTATTCTGAAGTGATTTGCATAATATTCTGCGACTTGCGCATGATGCCGGATTGCCTGCCGAATGATCTTTTTGCTTCGGCGCAGATGCGCTCTGCGCATTTCTCGGCTCGCCGCGCGCTCCGGCACGGATCGCGCCGGCTATTGCGCGCTGCCCGATTCCCTGAGAAACTGTTTGAAATCCTGTTCGAGGACTTCGCGCTCTTTTTTGCGCTCGTCAAGCGTCGCTTCGAGGGCTTTCGATTTCGCTTCTTTGAGCAGCCAAGCGATATCGACCATGCCCAAATCGGCGTTTAAAACGACTTCGCGAACTTGCGCATGAACTTCTTCCCAATAACGCGCCGATATGTCGCCGGCCGTCCGGCCGACTTCCGATTTCATGCTGCCGTAGCGCGTTTTTTCCGCCT
>CAVGZQ010000072.1:0-4646 GCA_963633515.1 Bacteroidaceae bacterium | reverse complement strand
AGTTTTTGACGCAATTCCGCCGCCCGCGCCATTATGGCCGACTCAAAACTTTCGTCGAAAGAATCGAGCTGCGACAATATCCGCCGCGACGTTTCGATAAGCGCGGCATATTCGTTGCCGATCCCTTCCCGAAGATCGCTTGCCCATTGCCGGCTCAACGACGACGACACCGATTGCAAAGCTGATTTGTATGCCGTTTGCAGGTCGCCGCTCATCGAATAGCCCGATCGGATCTTGGCAATCTCGCCGTTAAGCTGCACCAGATCGGCATTCATCACTTGTATCTTCGACTCGAGCGCATCGATGCGTCCGACGATTTGCGCCTGCTCCGATGCCGTCATTGTCGCGACTTTTCCCGATGCAATCCACGAACGGAGAACACGCACTTTGTGCGTCAAATTGTCGATCTGAAGATGGATTCGATGCTGATCGCTTTGCCGCGTTTCGCGCGCCGCATTCTGAAGCGATACGATAATTTGCCGCTCGACCGACGATCGCGGCATGCGTTCGAGGACATCAATCGCCTCGGTCAAATCCGGCATTGAATCGCTGTATTTTTTTGTAAAACCGTATCCTGCAAGCAATGCCGAAATCCGTATATCGCGCGAGTTGTCGGAATATCGCTGAAATTCGGGCAAATTGCGAAGCGAATCGTCATCTTGAAGCGCCGCGCCGATCTCGGCAATCAGAAGCTCCGAATCGGTTGTATTCGCATCGGTTGCCGACAGACCGCCCAGCATTGCCTCGACTTTATTGACGTCGCTCCCCGACGCAACCATGCCGCGCGCCTGCGCAGGCACGATATCAACATTTTTATACTGTTCCGATTCGACATAAGCCTTGACCTGCGCTTTATGCGCATCCAAATTTTTGGCTTCGGCATCCATCTGTGCGACGACCGGTTCGAACTCATTGACCAACGTTTGATAACTTGCAATCGCTTCGTCGTATTGACCGAGCTGGCGTTTGATATCGGCCAAAAGCCGTTTCGTTTCAATGGCATGCGAATCGTCGGGATACGATAACAGCAACAGCTCGAAACTCTGCTGCGCCATGACATATTCTTCGGCCCGAAGCATTGCCCAAGCCATTTCGTACAATACCGTCGGAAAATAACGGCTTTGATTGCCGATTCTTTGATAAGATTTTTTCGCTTCTTCCCATTGTCCCTGTTCGTAATAAAGGCGGGCTTGAGCGAGGATGGACAATTCATTGACCTGAGGCTTCGTCCGGAATTGCGCAGGATTGGCTTCGGCGGCTTTGAAATGATTCAATGCCGACGGATAATTGCCGTCGATCGTATCGAGAACGCCGAGCAAATATTGCGCTTTTGCCTGCCATTCGTCCGACGTGCGCAAGGCGTCCAAACACTTGCGCGCAAGCGCGTAATCGCCTTGCAAAAAAGCGGCGCGCCCCATAATATACAAATACGACGGCTGTTGCGAAAAATCGCTCACATCGGCCAACGCCATATTGACTTCGTTCCAATCGCCCGTCTTTTGCGCGACCTGCAAAAGCAAGAGAACGCCTTCGGTCCGTTCGTTGCCCGTTCCGGTGCGAAGCAAATCGATCAAATACTGTTGGCTCAGCCGATAATAACCATTTTCATATAACGAACGCGACAGCTCAAGCTGCGCCGTTTGATACCCGGGCATGCCGCGCCATGATTCTTGCGACAATATATCCATATAGATATAACTTGCCCGCTGGTAATCGCCTGCGGCTTGCATCGTCACGCCTTCGGCCAATCGATCGTCCAAACTCTTCGTCTTTGAGCTCGGATTGTGACGCGCATATTCGCTTGTCAGCTGCGTCAGCTGCCCTTCGAGTTCGATGAGCGTTTCCTCGTAATTCTCTGCGCGCGCGGGCAGGGCAAACATCAATGCCGGCAAAAGCGCAGAAAAAATCCAACGCAATTTCATCGTTGCCCCCTATTGCTCATCGCCTTCGGCTTCATTTTTGGCGGCCGCCGGTATCAAATCGTATTGTTCAAACGCATACTTGACCGTCGGACGCTTTTCGTAAGCCGTAAAGAAATTCCCCGCTTCGGCTGCGGTGATGACGAGCTCTGCCGATTTCCCTTCTTCGATCGAAAAATCGTATCCCGACTCCACGCGGAATGTATAATCGTTCATATACGAAAACACGCCCCACGGTTTGCCTTTATATATATACAATACCGTCAATTGATGCGCTCCGGGCGACAAAAGCCGATCCGAAACGATTTCATCGTCGATATCGTCCAAATCGCCCGACGAATTGTCGCGCATGAATATCGGCTGCTGATCGATTGCATAATAAACCTGAACGAGCGTATATTGCCCGCCCATTTTATTTTTGTGGCGCACCTGAATGCGCGAACCGCTCACCGATCGCTGCAAAACTTCTTCGCGCAAAAGCAATAAACGGCTCTTCGTCGTAAACGTATCTTCCTTGAGCGTATCGACGCCCGTTCCGACTTCGCGGATCTGTTTTTCCAAACGCGCTGCCGTCACGACCGTCGGAGTACTCCCGCCGTTTTCATCTGACGCGCCCGAAGAATCGCCTGCGGCGCTCCCCTCTGCGGCGCTCCCCGCTGCGGTCTCGTCCGAAGTCGGCGCGCCGCCGGTTTGATCGCGATCGGCGCCGGATTTCGCATTTGCGCCCGATGTTTCCGAATTGTCTTGCGCTGCATCGGAGCTTTGCGGCGCCGTTTGCAGGCTTTCCGATTGCGGCGTCGCGGCATCGTCTGTCCCCGTTTGAACGGAGCTCTGTCCGAAAGCAGATGACGCCGAAAACAACACCGCGCAAAACAAAACACCTTTTGCGAAAAATCGCATATCTCCTCCGAGCAATCCATGCTGCGCCGCCTTTGCGCAACGCCGCCAAAATTCCGAACATAACTAATAAAAACGGCAAAAAAATGCCAATTTTAATGCAGAATCGCCGTTGCGGTCTCAGCCGGCATGCGCAGGCGCCGGATTTCTTCCGTCTTTATGCGTCGTTTTGAGGCGAAAGCGACGGCCGTTCGTCTTGCGCCGCCGGTTCTTCGGGATCATTTTCTTGACGGGCGCGGATGCATATGCCGGAATCGTGCCGTATCATTTCGCTGCGGCTGTGCTTGCTCAGGACGGCTTGGTCGTTGAGGCAATGACGGCACAAAAGCGGTTTGTTCAGGCTTTTTGGCGAAAACGGCAAAAAGTCCTGCGCGCCGCACCGCGCGCATGTAAACGGATATTCGGTTGCGCTCACGCGATTGCGTTTCGCCCAATCTTCGCCGAACAAGCTTTCTGCGCATTGACGGCACAATATCTGACCGTTTGTTTTTGGCACAAACGGCAGCGTATCGGTATTGCCGCAGCGATCGCACCGCACATCTACGCGCACTTTCGTCCCGTAAACGACATTGGGATGGTGTTTGGCATAATACGCCCGCGCTTGCGCCTTCTGTTCGCGCTCGGCATTATGGCACTCCCGGCACAGCACGCGGCTGCCCGGATCGGGCTTAAACGGTACTTTGTTTTCTTTCCCGCACACTGCGCAGATAATGGTGTGCAATATCTTGCCGCGAATGCGCTCGACATTGGGGTTTCCCATGCATTCATGACACAAAACCGCGCTGCCTTCGAACGGGCGAAACGGCACGGTATCGTGTTTTCCGCAGTGGCTGCAAACGATTTCGTACGTCCGCGGCTCGCCCTGCGCGCGCATCTCGCGATCTTCCCGCGACTCCCCGCGGCTCGCATGCAAACACGCCTTGCACAGAAGCGTCCGATCGGGCGACGGCTTAAACGGAACCTGTACCTCTGCCCCGCATCGGCCGCATGTCCCGTCATATAATTGCGTTTCTTTGCGCGGCCGCATATCTTCGCCAAAATTCATTCTCGGGTGACGCATTTCGCGCTTTGCGCCATGCATCGGACGTCGTTCGTTTGCCATCGTCAAGCCTCTCTTCTATGCGATTGTCAAAAAAAGAACGCGCATCTGCGCGCATATTTTGCCGTTTACCCCCATTTTCCGCGCTTGTCACATGTTTATTGCGATGAATTCGCAAAAGACCGATCCGCAAAATTGTTTCGATTTGTTCGCGGCTTCGGCTATTGCCCTGCGGGCAATACGCCTTCGCTGCCTGCCTATTTGCCTTCGGCAAATACAGCAGGCTTGTTTTTTCGATATTTTGCGCAGCTGCTTCGTTGGCATCGCCGTTCATGCGGTCGGAACGTACGTCAGTACGCCCCGACGCGCATTCAGGCTTGCCGCCTTGCATCTGCATCAAACTATCGAAAAAACGAATCCTTCTTTGATGCCTGCCTTTTTGCTTGCGCAAATACGGCAGGCTTGTTTTTTCGATATTTTGCGCAGCTGCTTCGTTGGCATCGCCGTTCATGCGATCGGAACGCACGCGTTTTATTTTTGACGTTTTGCATTCGAAGCTGCCGATTAAAAACGAACTTGTCGCGCGGCAAGGACGCCGCGCGAGCGCACACGCCCCTTGGCGCCGTCAGGCGGATATGGGAATTGCGCAAAGAATCGTACATATTCGAAGACAGATCGTCGTCGCCGTTTTTAATCGGGCACGGTTTTGTGGCGTTGATATGCCGATTTTGAGGTTTTGCGTTCGAAGCAGCCGATCAAAAACGAACTTGACGCGCGACGGGGTTCCAAGG
>CAVGZQ010000071.1:0-12639 GCA_963633515.1 Bacteroidaceae bacterium | reverse complement strand
AAATACAACTTCGGCATGGACGACGACGCCATCGATTGGCTCACCGATCAGCTCATCGAAAAATTATATCACACCGAGAACGTCGACGAAATTTGGGCCGACGACCCGCAAATTCGCAAAATATCGCGCGAAGTGCTCTATAAACACACGCAAATCGACGACGAACTCGATGCCGAAGTCCGTTCGAAAATCAAAAATTTGTCCGAAGGTTCCGTCGCTTGGGATGTCAAATACCGGCAAGTGCTCTCGGATTTGCGCCGCCGCAAAGGGCTTTAGCTTTTTTTCAGGTGAGGGGGGAAGTCTCCCCCCAAGCGGCTGTAGGCGCGTCTTTGATGTGCCGGTTCGGCGTTGCGCGCACATAAAATATGCATTTCGAGCCGCCCGATGGCGGCAAAAAATGACGCTGCCTATACGCCGCTCCCCCCTCTGCGGGGGATGCCCCCGCAACGCCCCCGAACCTATCGCGTCCGATAATTCATGACGATGATCATGCGGTTTTCAGCCGGCGTTTTGTTTTTATATCCATGTTTCGGAGTTTTCGATGATTTATAAACCGAATAAAGGCGATATTCTCTTAGGAAAATACGAGATTGAAACGCTCGTCGGAGAAGGCGCATTCGGCGGGGTGTATCGGGCGCGTTTTTTAAAACTCGATCGCGATGTCGCCATTAAATTTATCAATCCGAACAATCAAATACTCGAACGATTCGTCGATGAATTGGATGCAATCAAAAAGCTCGATCACCCGAATATCGTGCGCCTTTTCGATTATGATATCTTAAAAAATGGCGTCCCGTGCATCGTCATGGAGTTTGTCGAGGGCCGCGAATTGGGCGATGTGCTCGTCGAACACGGACCTTTTGCTTGCTCAGATATTTGCGAAATTGCGCTTCAGGTCGTCGATGCCCTCGTCGAAACACACAAAAAAGGGATCATTCACTGCGATCTTAAACCCGAAAATATCATGCTGACGAGCGTCGGGGCGCGCAACAATGTCATCAAACTCATCGATTTCGGCGTGGCGTCGATTTTGAGCAAAGCAAACGAAAGCAGCGACCGCGAACATATGCTCATCGGCACGCCGCAGTACATGGCGCCCGAACAAATATTGCACAAACCCCTCGGTCCTTGGACCGATATCTATGCCATCGGTCTTATTTTAATTGAAATGTTTACCGGGCGGTTTGTTTTCGATTCGGAAGATCCGCGCGAAGTCTTGCGCATGCAGCTCTATGCGCCGGTCGAAATTCCTCACGCCCTGGCGTGTACGGAACTCGGCGATATCATCGCGCGGGCGACCGAAAAAGAAGTTTCGAAACGCTATAACAACACGCAAGATTTGTATGACGATTTGCGCGCCGCGGCCGGTTCTCTGCAAAATAGCACGCGTCAGACCGTGTCGGAAATGGCGGGTTCGTGGCGCAGAAACCGAAGCGTTCACAGCATATTCAGCGATATCGACGACTTGCTCATGCCGGCGTCCGGCGCGCCGCGCTCGGTGCGCGTCCCGTCGTTTGGCAGCGATCCGAACGTGCCTTCGATTGCCGTCCCCGAGCTTGCGCCGCCAAACGCAGGATCGCGCCGTCCGTCGTTCGAAGTGCCCTTGATGACCGCGCCGAACAACGCAGGCTCGCCCTTGGGCGGCGGCGCGTCTTCGAACGGCGATGTGCCGGCTTCGGGCGTCAATCATGCAACCGCCGATGATTTCGATATGGCATCGCTGAATTTCGGCGGATTTCAGACCGCGCTCGACGATTTGACCCCGGGCGCAAAGCAGCGCATGGAAAAATTGGCCGATAATGCGACGGGGGCAAAGCGTGCGGCGATCGCCGTCCCCGAAATCAAACCCGAAGACAAACCGATCGCAAAAAAAGACAGCGCGCCGCCGCTGCTCGCCGCGCCGCAACCTCAAACACCCGGGCGCAAGCGCCCCGAACCCGTCAAAAATAAAGAAAATGCGGCGCTCGATGCCAAAAATGATTCGGCGCTCTCGCGGATCGAACAAGCCGCCGAACTCGCGATACAAAACAATATGTCGGCTGTGCCGGCGGCGGTTGAGACCGATTTGGGGCGCGCGATGGTTTCGGCCGCGCGCGTCGAAAAGAAAAAAGTCAGCAATCTTCTGCGCAATGTGATCGCTGCCGTGATTGCGCTCGTCGCCGTTGTCGGCATCGGCGGCTATTTGCGGAGTTCCGGGCTGTTGGAGGAATTGGGGCTTGCCGTTCCGAAAACGTCGGCCGTTCAAATCCCCGACGAAGCCCCGGCGGCGGAGTCAAAAAGCTTCGTTCAATATTCGACAATCCGCGATGCAGCCTCAAAAATGGCTTATGTTTCGGCGATTTCGGGCTATTTGGGCACGAGCCGCGATGTCGAAAAATATGTCGAATATCGCGTGATCGGTACCCCGACCGACGCCGCGATTTATCTCAACGGCAGCGTCGTTTGCGGAAAAACGCCGTGCAAGATACGCGTCTACGGACCTATCGAAAAGATGAAGCTCGACATCCGAAAAGATTCAAAATCGACGCCGCTCGATATGACGAAAAAAATCGATCCCGCTCTGCCGATTATTATGGTCATTAAATAGAAAAAACTGTTCAACAATGCTTGTTTTTTGGATTTCTTCGAATATTATTTGAAGCAAGCCTTCGAATGTCGCAGAATGTTCGAAGGCGATCTATTTTTCTTTGACGGGAAGTTTTCCGAGATCGGCCATCGATTTGCTCGAAAAACCGAATCCCAGCGATATGACGTGATAGCTGTGGGGATCGACCTGATGAAAGGTGTAATCGATGCGGATGTGAATATTTGAGACATCGAAGCCGATTCCGCCGCGCAGCCGAAGCTCCCACGCCCAATTGAACGGGATAAAAGGCGTCGTTTTCCGATCGCCGCCCAAAAAAGACCAACTCGGCTCGGCCATGATATAGATATAGAGCCCGGGCATGGGGTCGATCCAAAACCCCAGCATAAGCGGCACGCCGATGCCGGGAGCGACGTTGTCGTCTTTTGAGCCGTCTTTAATCGACTGATAGCTGTCGGTCATAAGCCCCGATGCCAAAAAGACGACGAGGTAATCGGTTCCCAAACCGACGCCGAATTTTGCGCCCGCAGAATATTGAATGAGCTCGCCTTCGAGCCCGACGCCGATCGACGCGTAGATCTCGGCGAAGCGTCCCAAAAGCGTCCCCGGCACGCGGTCGACGGCCATTGCGCGCGCATGAAGTCCCAAGACATTGCGTCCGCCCATGCTGCGATGGTAATCGAGACCGAAGTCAAGAGCCCCCGATGGGCGATCTTGGGCATGAGCCGAAGATATCGGCTGAAAACTCAAAACAAAGGCGATAAAAAACGCTGCATAAATAATCTTGCGCATCGATATTTATAATAGATGCCGAATAAGAATCGGCGTGTATGAATTATTCAAAATGCTGTTCTGCCGCATCGGCCGATTTTCGAAGCGTATCGGAAAAATGAAAATTATCCAGAACCGGGCGAAAATCTTTGTCGGCCCCGCATTGCGAAAGCATCAGACGCACGGCTTTGCGGCATGGGAGACAAGCCGTCGTCGTTTGGCAAACATCGGTTTGACGTATCGTTGCGTTGTTTTCGCCGATCAGATTTTGAATCGATTGCGCCATTTGCGCGCACTCGCCGCGCGCATCTTCGGCTGCTTTGACGAAGCCGAGGCAAAACTCAGCCATTCGGTCGGCGTCGCTTTGGCAACCGCTCAGACATGGGACAATAAGGCACAGAATGAACAAACGGATGCGTGTCATAGATTGCGAAAAGATGGTTTGACGTCTTGCGGTTGCGACGTTGCAAGACCGCCGCAGCGATTTGCGGCGGGATGCAGCCGGCGGCGGAGCAGTTTCAAAGCGCAGAATGGAAATTTATATATATTCATTCATATTGCATGACAGCGCATCGCGCCGGCAATCGGGATTATATCGCCGGCGCAATGCTATGCATATATTGCGCATCAAAATATATATCATGCAACATATTGCATCTTGCGAAAAAGCCGCGCGTATTGCCCGCCGGGGCAATAGCGCGGCAGCGAAGGCGTATTGAGCCCGCAGGGCTCAATAGCCGAAGCCGCCGCCGTATCGGCGCTTGCGCCGATAGGCGGCGTTGCAAAACATTACAGCGCCGTCAATTCGTTTACGACGATGTTGTTGATGACGACGTGGTTTGTTTTATCGGTTCCGTACGCCGTAAACTGGATGCGGAGATCGCTGATATTCTTCAAATTGCGAAGATTGGCGTTCAATGTGTGTTTCGTGTCTTTTTCGGTAATTTCCAACGCTTCGGTCGTCGCCAATGTATTCGTGCCGTTGAGAAGCCGAATTTTGAACTGTTTCGGGCTGTTGTTGTCGGTGCGCGTCACATCGATCGAAACGTTGACGGCGTTTTCGTTCAGTTTGCCGGCTGCAAAAGTTATCGACTTGCCGAATTCATTTTTCGACCAATTGCCAAGACTCCATCCGCTGTGTTTAGTCGACCATTCCGAGTATCCGGAGCCGAATGTTCCGTTCATTGTGACGGATCCGCCCTTTGTGTTGTTTATCACATCGGACAATGAGCTGAAATTCCATTTTTTAAGTACGGTGTAATCTTCTTCCGTTGCGGCTTCGCACGAAGCGATGCTGATTTTGCATTCGGCGGTGCAGGTCGGTCCGCCGTTCGTATAGAGCGTTTTGTTTGTTAATCTTTCATTCGACGTTCGTTGGTCGTATCTGTAACAATCGATGTTTTCCTTATATGTGTTGAATTGCGTGCCCGATTCGGTTTGGTCGCACAATTCGCCGTCGCTGTAGTCGAGAATGCCGTTGCCGCATTTGGGGACTTCGACACACCCCTTAAAATCATCGCATTTTTGACCGTTAAGCGAACAGTCTGTGTCTTCAATCCAACGATTTGCCGAAGGCGTGTCTTCCATGCATACGAATAAGACCGAGCCTTCGCATTTGTAATCGCCTTCGTTTACGCCGGCTTCGCACGGTTTTAAGTCGCATTTGGCCGTTCCGTCGGTTTGCATTTCGCACACTTCGTCGGAATTGCATTTTTGGGTAAGCAAGTAACCGACCGTGTCGCCGTCGTTTTGCACGCACAGCTCAACGGTCGTGTTATCGGCGCTGCACGAATACGGCGTGCCCGGATTGCACTCGCGTTCGACGCATTTCGCATTGCTGCCGTCGGTTTTGCAAATCATGCCCCTGTCGGCGCAATCTTCGCAGTCGCAAGATGTGTTTGTCGAGTCGCATATGCAATATTTCGTACCGTCGCACGATTCGATCAATGTTTGTTCGCAGGCATCGTCGGTATTGAGCGCGCAAGAATCGGTGCATGTGATATCGTCAACCGTTTTGCCGTCTTTGAGCTGATAGCCGGCCGGGCAAACGCGTTTGCCGGCGGCAAATAAGTTTCCGTCGCAAACTTCGTTGCTCGCGGTGTCTAACTGTTTATTGCCGCAAAGGTTTTGCGCATCTTCGACGCAAGCTGCCGCATAAATGACTTTGCATTCGCTCGAGCATGTAATGTCGCCGTTTGTTTTATTGGGCGCAAGGCGCATTCCGGCCGGGCAAACTTGTTTGCCTGCGGCAAACGCAGTGCCGTCGCAATCTTCGCCGTCGTCTAAAGTGCCGTCGTTGTTGCATGATGCCGGCGTCGGAACGGGCGTCGGATCGACGCAAACGCCGTCGGTCACGACGGCGCATTTGTCGGAGCATATGATATCGCTGAGGGTTTTCCCTTCGGCCAAAACTTTTCCTTCGGGGCAAACGCGTTTGCCGTCGGCAAACGCAGTGCCGTCGCAATCTTCGCCGTCGTTCAAAACGCCGTCGTTGTTGCATGATGCCGGCGTCGGAACGGGCGTCGGGTCGACGCAAATGCCGTCGGTCACGACGGCGCATTTGTCGGAGCATTTGATATCGCTGAGGGCTTTCCCTTCGGCCAAGACTTTTCCTTCGGGGCAAACTTGTTTGCCTGCGGCAAAGTTGGTGCCGTCGCAAACCTCGTTTGCATCGAGTACGCCGTTATTGTTGCAAGCAGAAACAGGTTCTTCGCCCGAATCATCGCTGCAGCCGAATGCCCACAACGATGCCATGATGCCCAAAATCAAGAATTTGCGATTCATTGCTTTCCTCTTCCAAATGTTAAAAAAAAATGCGCATGCGTTTGCAACGCGCCGCCTAAGCGCATATGCCTCGCATTCGATGCAATCGGCGGATGTATAAAGCAAAAAATAATGAATTTAGCAAGTTTCAGGCTTATGAAAGCCGTATTTTGCGCGCATATCGGCGCAAAACAGAAAACCGATCGCATGCGCATCCGACGCGCTCTTTTTTTTGCATCCTCCCGAATATTTCCCCCGATAAACCGCTGCTGCTATTCGCTGCAGAGCCGTGCTTCTTGCGGGCGAAATGCCGAACTAAAAATAATCGCAGCTTCAAACTTCGAATTGCGCATGGTTCGTTCAAAAAATACGGAACTCAATTTAAATCACAGTTTTAAACACCGAATCGCGTACGGATTTAAATTGCAGCTTAAAAAAAAACTCCGAATTGTATGCGATTGCTTACAAAAGAATTCGAGCCTGATTTAAATCAAAGCTTCAAACGTCGAATTGCGCTTGGTTTGCGACGGGAAATGCCAAAACGGATTCAAATCAAAGCATAAGACTTCGAATTGCGCACGGCTGTCGTCAGAAGATTATGAACAGGGTTCAAATCAAAGCATAAAACTTCGAATTGCAAACGTATTCCGCCGGAGGAAATTGAGCCGGATTTAAATCAAAGCATAAAACTCCGAATTGCGCATGACCGCTGTCATCAAAAGCGAAATCAACGTTCAGAGCAAAGCGCGTTGCCGGAATTTCGATCGCTCGGAGTTCCTGAGAAACGATGCAAATTCGGATTCTGACGGCATAAAAAAAAGCAGGGACAAGCCCTGCTTTTTTAATCGCTTAAAGCGTCAAACCTAACGGAATTAGGCGATTTCGAGGTTTTCAACAACGAACGTGATTTCTTCGGTCACAACGTCATTGCCTTTACCGTCGAGAGCGCTGATCTTCCACGATTTGGGCCAGCAATCATAGAGGTTCCAACGGCGGAGTTCGCCGCCGGCGTTGTCGTTAAGCGTGATGGAAATGTCGCGGCGGACATATTGACCGGCTTTCGCTTGATTCCACCATTCTTGCAAGTCGGCGGTGACGATGTAACCTTTTTTGAGGGTGACATCACCGAATTTCGCGCGACCCGGACGTTTACGGAGCGTCAAATCATCGCCATCCTGGAATTCGATGACTTCGAGTTCGCAGTTGATACCATCGACACCTTTGAAGTAACCTGCGGTCACGCCATTGATATCGACTTTGAAGTTGTAAGCACCAACGTGATCCAAATCTGTACGACGACTAGGCATAGTCTCTCTCCTTTGGTTTTGTCCTAAAGCAGCCAACCGCTGGCGTCTTTAGCACGTACACTCTATGTCCCCCGACGCGCGAAATTGCGCATCGGGAAACGGGTTAAAAATATACGGATGATTATTCGGAAACGTCGCCGCCGGAGGCCATCTGACCGATGCGGAAGATGACGAATTCGGCGGGTTTCACGGGGCAGATACCGACTTCGCAAACGAGCTGACCGGCATCGATGACTTCGGGCGGGTTGGTTTCTTCGTCGCATTTGACATAGAAGGCTTGTTCGGGCGTTTGACCCAAGAAGGCGCCGGTGCGCCAAATGCGAAGCAAGAAGGCGGTAATCGTACGTTCGACGCGTTTCCAAAGCGATTGATCGTTCGGTTCGAACACGACCCATTGCGTGCCGTTTTCGATCGATTGTTCGACCATGTTGAACAATCGGCGGACGTTGATGTAACGCCACGAAGGATCGCTGGAAATCGTGCGCGCGCCCCAAACGCGGATGCCGCGATTGCGGAAGTAGCGGATGCAGTTGATGCCTTTGGGGTTGAGGATATCTTGTTCGCCTTTCGTAACGTTGTACTTAAGACCGAGAGCGCCGCGAACGAGTTCGTTGGCGGGAGCTTTGTGAACGCCGCGTTCGGTATCGCTGCGGGCATAGATGCCGGCCATATACCCCGAAGGCGGTTGATAAATGTTGCCTTTCTGAGGATCGTAAACTTCGATCCACGGGAAGTAGTAAGCGCCGAACTTCGAATCGCGCGGCTTGGGCAATCTGTCGACGCCGCCTTTTTCGATCGTTTCGGGGCTGTCGAGGATGGCGAAGCGATACTTCATGTTTTCGCAGTGGCTCAAGAGGGCATCTTGAATGGCCGGATCCGTCTGACCCGGGGCGCAAACCAACGAAATATCGTCGATTTCTTCGAGAAGTTTCAAGCCCGAGCGCGCGCCGGGACCGTTGTCTTTCCCCGTGTAGAGCGCGGCTTTGCTCGCAATCTTTTCACCGTCGGGATCGACGCAATTTTCGGGATCCCACTGACCGACGTTCACGATATATGCGCGACCGCCGCCGTTGTTGAAGAAACCGTAAACTGCGTGAGCGAGGTACTCGCTGTTCTGGAAATCGCCGAAGTTTTTTGTGAACTGACTCCAGTTTGTGACGAGGATCGGCTCATTGACCGGACCCACCGAACACTCTCCCAAGAAGGCAAGGGTATTCGTGCCGGCCGCTTCGATCGGCTTCGTACCGCGATCAACTTCTTCTACATAAACACCTGGTGACAAATACGTCGACGCCATGAGATCTCCTGATTTCTTTCCGGTGATTAACACTGGGTTGATTTGCGGCAGGGGACCGCCCCCTGCCCTATTTCCGCGACTCGCGCCCCGAAACCTTCTTTAGCGGTGGCTCTGACCCGACATCTTCACCGACCGATCGAACGTGCGCCGAATCGGATCGCTTCGTCTGTCGCTGTCTAAGTACGTCCATACGCAAAACTGCGCGGCCGGACGAACCTTCTCTCCCATGCTTCGCCAAAACGACATCGTCTCCTCGTATCCGAACTTCGGTTCTTCTACCGGACGCAAGGCGATAATCTCTCTTTGGCGGAACGAATATCCTTGCAACAAGCCTTCGGCGATTTGCGGATGCTCGTAAAACACCTTGATTGCCAATGCCAGAAGCACGTGCTCTTCTTGCGGTGTTTTGCCCCACGCCGATACGACGTAGTATAACTTCAGCAAAAGCGACGGATCTACAGAATATTCGACAACTTCGCCCGATTCTTCGTTTACGCTCATCAATTTCTGACCGCGTTCACGAACTATCGGATCCACGCATACAGCGCTCAGAAACAGCGACAAAGCAGGCAGCTTTTTGATGTTCTCTTCCGTGGGGATCGTCGTGTACAACTCTACATCTTTGTAACCGGCATTTTTCAAGCTCGTTTCAAGCAATTTCTGCAGCGTCGTGCTAACGTCCTTGATAACCTCAAACTGTCCCACTGCCCGTCTCCATTTCAGATCTTGTTTCGCGGACTCTTACATGGTCTTTGTTCTTCGAACACACGGCTATGATATTTTATCTCAACCCAAACTGTCAACGGATTTTACCGGAATTTGTTTTTTATTCCGATGGCTTCGACGCCTTGTCCCGCGAGCTCTTGCTGCGTCGGAGACGCCGATTTCCGAGAGACCGCCATTCGCAAACGGCGTGCCATTTTTGACCTTATCCGATTTTATTTTTAGATGTTCAAAATACTCCCGTTTTTCAAAGGTTTGCGGCCAATGCCCATACGAGCATGCGCCATTCGGAATTCGCCGTTCGGTTATGATCCGGGGTGATTCACCCCCGGAAGGTATCGTTAAACTTTGTCCGAAATCGATTTTTTCGGCTTTGGGTGGGGTTTTCTTGTCCCGATTTCGATTTTTGCACCTTTTTTCTTCGGGGGGCGGACGGCTTTTTAAAGATTATGATAAGAAAGTGGCGACTTTAGTCCTCTTCTTCGCCGGCCGGATTCTCCTGCCATCGGATTTCCGCCCCCTGCGCCCCGCGTTTTGATGCTTTTTCGCCGTCTCGCAGGTACTCGGCATACTGATTCAGCCATATCTGACGCCGGTCGTTCGGATCATCGGGGTAGAAAAACTGCGGCGTCCAATCGTGCGCCGCAATGACTTCGAGCGGCGAAATGTAGCCATTTTCGGCCAAAACCTTCATAATATACTTGAGCCTGCGCTCCCACCATCGCCCGTCTTTCGAAAATCCGCTTTTGTAGAATTTGCCGCCTTTAGACGGCGCAACCTTGAGCGACGCCAAGAAAGCGCCTTCGAGCGGCGTGAGATCTTGGGCATGTTTGCCGAAGTAGAATTGCGACGCTTGTTCGATGCCGTATACATCGGGACCGAATTCGATGATATTGAGGTAGAGCTCAAAAATCCGCGATTTGGTGACATAAGTCTCCATATGCCAAGTTATCAGCGCTTCTTCGATCTTGCGGGCAATGTTTTTTGTTCGGCGAAGGAACAGATTTTTGACGAGCTGCTGACCTATCGTCGATCCGCCGTAGACGTATTTTCGCGCATTGAGATTGAGCCTTATGGCGCGCTCTATAAACGATACGCGCAGCGGCCCGTGTTCGAAGAAGCGTTTGTCTTCGGTCAAAAGCATCGCCGCTTTGACGTAGGGCGGGATTTTCTGAAGCGGAACATAGGTCTCGGTTCCCGGTCCGACGGTAATCGAATCGACAAAATACGTATACGTCGTCGTATGCGTAAAATCCTTTTGCGCGATTGTTTCGGGCCGATGCGGGGCTACCGACAGCGGAATGCATTTGTTTTCAAACCCCGTCGCTTTAAACGACGACGTGACGGGGTATTGCCACGGAATCGACCCGGAGACAGCCGGGGTCAATGCTCCCCCGCGGAAGGAAAGCGACGCAATCGACGGCAGCAAGCCCTTTGGAATAATCTCGGGAATCGCTTCGCACGGAATCGGATCGGCAGAAAAGTCAAACCCGATTATTGGGTTGTTGCGCAATGACTCGGCTTTGATTTTGCCGCGAACGTTTAACGGACCCGATGTCAAAGAAATGGGGTCAAGCGTCACCGTGTCGTCGTCAAACCGATAGACGGCGCGCAGCGCTGCCGACAAATTGATGCCTTCGACGGTTTCGGGACTGATTTTCGGATGGTAAAAAGCAAAATCCATGAGCGCCAAATCGGCGCCGATTTCGAGAAACTCGCTGTTTGCCGCAATCGAAGCCGACAGCGTCACGCGGCCGGAATTGCGATCGGGAATCGGAAGATTGAGAACGCGCAGAAAATCCGATGCGCCCAGTTCGGAGGCGCGGATTCGGAATGTCGGGAATTCGCCGCGTTTGTCCGAAAATCCCATGCCGAACATGACGTCTGCTCCCCGGACGTCGAAGTGAATTTCGGCGTCGCGGTTTTCTTTGAACATCTCGGACGTGTTCGCCGATATCGCATCGAGGACGATTTTTCCGCCGTTTCGAATGACGGCAATTTCGCCGTTTCGCATATCGATGGCCGGAAGCGATTGCATCCGTTCTTCGAATGATTTGATCGCATCGCGCCATTTGCCGAGCGTTTCTTTCGGGATGGGATTTTTGGCCGGGCGCGGTTTGTTCTTTTTGACATCTTCGCGACGGACCGATTTTTTTGGCGCTTCGCCCAGAAAAGCCCCGGCCTCTTGGTTCCAAAAACGGATAAAAGCCGAAAAAATCGCATTATCTTTGATCGCGGGGATCGTCGGAAGTTTGTTCAAGTCGAGGATCAAACGCGGGCGATCGATGCGGATATTTTTGATTTCAGACAGCGACCGGGCTGCGAACGGCAGCGAAACCGCGACGGCATCGGCGCTGAGAATCGGAGTTTTGGGTTCGGATTGGGCGCTATTTTGGGGATTTGCCCGATTGACGCCGATGCCGGCAACCGGCGGCAAAACATTGCCGTCTGCGGGCGAAAACGCAATGCCCTCGGCGTTGAGCGCGAGTTCGGCATTATTGAGCGCAATATGCGCGCGCGCTATTTTTCCCGATATTTGATCGCCGCGAAAAGAAAATGTCGCTTCCAAATCGGGCTCAAACGCGATATCGGCCGAAGCGTCCGAACGCGCGGGCGCGGCGCGCATTGCGACCGATATGCGCGGCATGCTGTCGATCGAAAACGGCAGCCGGCGGCCGGTCAGCGCATGCGTCAAATCGCCGCGAAACTCAAAGACGCCGTCGGAGAATCCCGCATAAACATCGCGTCCGCGAAGCGACGCCGAAAGCGTGTCGCCCTTTTGCATATTTGCGCCGAATTGCGCTACAATTATGCCGAAATCGGGGAGTTTGCGTTTATCCGGATTCGCTTCGCCGCCTGCAGACTGCCGCCGCGCCGGTTTTAAATTTTGCGCGATCGATTCAATCGTTTCGGCTTGTTCGATATCGGCGGTTATCCATGCGCGTCCGACGCTCAGATGCATGGGTTTTCGGCCGAAAAGCGCCGAAATCGGATTGTCCAGACATACTCCGGCGGCGCCGATTTCGCCCGCCGGCGCAAACGTTGCGCGTGCCGAAGCGATGCACCAAAACGACTGCCCGGCGTCGATTTCCAAATGTCCGCCGATCGCCGACAGACGCAACGCCGCTTCGTTTGCCGCCCGATCGACGATAATGTTCCGCAATGCGATGCTGCCGACGAGCCCGGCGACACAC
>CAVGZQ010000070.1:1264-12687 GCA_963633515.1 Bacteroidaceae bacterium | reverse complement strand
TGTTTAACGGCTATCCGATGCGCGTCATCGATTTGGCTTGGCTCAGCGACGAAGAGATCGCCCGCCGCATCGGGCGATCTCAAATTGCTCGCTTGCTGTTGCGCTATATCCGAAGCGCTCAGACCGCTGTTTAACGGCTATCCGATGCGCGTCATCGATTTGGCTTGGCTCAGCGACGAAGAGATCGCCCGCCGCATCGGGCGATCTCAAATTGCTCGCTTGCTGTTGCGCTATATCCGAAGCGCTCAGACCGCTGTTTAACGGCTATCCGATGCGCGTCATCGATTTGGCTTGGCTCAGCGACGAAGAAATCGCCCGCCGCATCGGGCGATCTCAAATTGCTCGCTTTGGGATTGCGACGTTTTCGATTGAACGGTTCGAATCGTTGCCCGCAAGGCGCAATCGAACATGTCGGCGCGTTGTTGTCGCTCTTATGCAAAAATGCGGGAGAAACCGAATTTGACCGATTGAGAGAACAATGCAAAGAAACGGATAGGGCGCAAATGCGTGAAGTATTTGATGGTTCTCGCGAAAAGCACAGAGCGAAAGGATTTGAACAAGGCATGGCTTGCGGCGAAAAACGCGGCAAAGCTCAAGGAATAATTGAGGGATAATTCGAAAACCTGCGCGATATATCAAACCGCATCATGGCGCTTCCGGGCAAAACACCCGAAGATGCCATGAATTATTAGCATTTGGCCGATGAGGAAAAGCGCTCGGTTCGCCGGGCTTTTTAGCTGTCGGCAATTAACCCGAAGCACGCCCGCCGGGGGCCTTGCCGGTCATCGCGATGAAGGCAAAAGCTTGCGCAAATTCCTTTCGCCGTCGTTTTTTTGGCATTTGGCGCGCGCTTTGGCGATTTCTTTGGCGCGCGCTTCGTCGTTTTGACGCATGTAAAAACGCTCAAGCGGCAAATACGCCGGCGCGCCGGCGCTGCGCAGTTCGAGGTTGTCGATCAGGCATTGTTCGGCTCGTTTGATATCGCCCAAATTTTCGTAAGCCGCCGAAAGGCGGACGAGTATTTCCGACGTCGCTTCATGCTCCGACATATAGCGGTTATAAAGATCGACGACGTCTTGCCAGCGCCGCGCGGCAAAATATTGCCGCGCCAATTGCAGCTGCGCATGTTCGTTTTGCGGCTGCGACGCCAATACTTTCGCATAGCAGCCGATAGCTTGCGCCGTTTTGCCGCTGTCGGCGGCTATATCTCCGGCCAGGAGCCAAAGCCGCGGGTTATCGGGATGAACGGCCAACGCTTCGTCGATCGATTTTTGCGCCGACTCGAGATTGCCGCGCCGAAGTTCGTTTTTGGCATGGAGCAGCCGCACGTTCCAATCTTGGCTCCGACCGATTAAATCGCGAAAATAAGGCAATGCCGCATTCCAATGCGCCGTTTCCGACAGCGTCGACGCGATCGCTTTTGTCACCGCGTAATCCCACTGCGCCGTTCCCGGTTCGTCGGCATGCGCCGGCATTGATGCCGCCGCAAAAAAGAAACACGCCCCCGCCGCAAAAAAAAGATGCAGCACGGATGTCGGAAATATGTCGCGGCAAATGAAATGATGCATCATAGTGTTTTGCGCCGTTAAGCTGAAAGTTAAATCAAGCTGAATTATTCTATTTTTCTGCGCACAGAGCCCGTTAATGCCGATTTTTATTCAAATCGCTCGTGCAATTCATGCATTTTTGCCGAATTACCCATGCAATCCTGCCCGTTTGCGGCGTTTCTCGCGCTTGCGCCGCGAACGCAGACGCAACCGGCATTTTTCGGATTTTATTCGGATCGCGTTCGCAATGCGCGCATTTTAAGCGAACTGTCGATGCCGCTCCAATCGCTTGTGCCGACTTCATGCCGGCACGCCCACAGCCGGCCGCCGCGTTTGAGGTTGGTATCGTGTTTGATGAGCCGATTGTCGGGCGGCAGCTGCGCCGGCGTTTCGAACCGTTCGCCGTATTGCGACAGCTCCAAATCGATTTGTTCGCCTTTGACAAAATCGAGAAACGGCGAATGCCCGACGGCGGCAAACCGACGTCCGGCGGCATCGAGAAAACGCGCAAGCCGTTCGGGGCGATTTGTCCAATCGTTGTCGGCGCCGTCGGGCGATAAAAACGATCGATGTTCCCAAAACTCGGGCTCGCCCAAACCGCGCTTTCGCGCGCCGTCGATTTGCTCAAGCCATGCTTCGAATCCCCGTTTGCCGCTTTTCCAAAGCGCGTCCGAAATCTCGGCCGTCGGACCGCCGTGCATGTAAACGGCATCGGAACTCAGCGCCAAATGCGGGCGTTCGCCAAGCCACGACAGATAAGGATGGCGTTTGCTCAAATTGCCCTTGCCTTCGGTCATATGATCGATGACGTCTTGGGGAGAAAACCCGAGCAATCCCAGAAGAAGATATTTTTGCTGCCGTCCGTAGCGCGATTTTCCCAACAGCAAATCGACATCGTGATTGCCCAACACGACATAAAACGAGTCGGGATGCGCCTGCTGATAAGCGGAATACAGCGCAAGCGTTTCAAACGATTTGCATGCCTCGTAAAGCGCAATGATTTCTTCGCGCCTGCGCCGGGCAATAAGGGTTTTGGCAGGATAAGCCCCGACGACGTCGCCGTCGCGGTCATCGGCATGTTTATGCCAATTGACAAGCGGCAGATCGCCGGTCAAAACGTCCGCCAGTTCGGGAACGGATCGCCCGACTGCATCGATTTCGCCGCAAAGCGCGCCGATAAATGCATCGCCGTCCTGCGCATCGATGAGACGGCCGCCTGCGGAAAACGCAAACCCGTCGCATAAATCGCCCAGCTGAACAAAAGCATAATCTTCGCCGGACGGCCGCGAGTCGCGTATTTTTTCGATAAACGACAGCTGATCGCGCCCGCGCCCGTGCGCATCGCCCAAACTGTAAATAATCCGGCGCGAAACAGTCGCTGTATATGAAAGCATGACGGCATCCTCGCTCAATGACAGACAAAATCGGAACAGCTGAAAAAATCCGGCATCAACGCGCCGTTTCGGCGATCATTTTGCACAGCTGGGGAAAATCTATGCCATTTTGCGCGGCAATTTTCGGGACAAGGCTGTGAGACGTCATGCCGGGCACGGTGTTGATCTCGAGAAAGTAAGGTTCGAGCTGCTCCGTTGCCAAAAAATCGACGCGCGCGACGCCGCTGAGGCAATCGAGCGCCCGCGCCGCCGTTTCGGCTTTTTTGAGCAATTCGGCGTCGAAATCGCTGCCCAATCCCGAAGGCGTAAGATATTGCGTATCGTCGCGGTTATATTTTGCTTCGTAGTCGTAGAACTTTGTTTTCGGGATAATGCGGCATACGCCCAAAGCTTTTCCGTTGAGCACGGCAACCGTCAGTTCATGGCCCCGGATGCATTGCTCGAAGAGGATGATTTCGTCGGGGGAAAGGGCGGCAGCGCGCGCGGCGGCGTCGATGTCTTCGTAGCGTTCGACCCACGTCACGCCGACGCTCGAACCGTTTCGCGCGGGTTTGACGATGAGCGGATAACCGAGCGCTTCGATGTCGCGCCAACGTTTTTCGGGCGGCATGTTCATGCGTTGCGCGAGTTCGGAAACGGCGGCCGATTTGCCGGGCGGCACTTTGATGTCCGTAAGTCCGGAAATAATCGTTTTGGCAATCAATTTATCCATGCACAGCGCGGCGGCGCGCATGCGCGCGCCCGTAAACGGAATGCCCGCCATTTCGAGCATCGCCTGTACCATGCCGTTTTCGCCCGTCCCGCCATGCAGCGCAATGAAGACCTTTTTATAGCCGAGCGCCAAAAACTCGCCCATTTTGGCGGGATTCCAATCGTATAAATCGGCGTCGATGCCGGCTTGCGCCAACGCCTGAACTACATTTTTTCCGGAATTCAAACTGACTTCCCGCTCTTCGCTTTCGCCGCCGCACAAAACGGCGATATCGCTCTTGCGCCGTGTTTCGCTTATCGTCAAATCCATTTGTTTTTAAGCCTTTATGATTGCAAAAATCCTGCGCCGCGCATGAAACGCGCGCATCGTCAATCATACCACGGATGGCGCGCGAAATATATGATTAGGTGTCGGCTGCCGGCCATCGGCAGAACGCTTTGCGGATTGCATGCGAAGCTTCGCATTCGGCTGCCCCGAAACCGGCGTCCGGCCGTCAGCCGCCGACGAAATCCATGCCCCGAGCTGCGATCTCTGAACACTGAACGCTGCTCTCGCCGCAGACGGCGGACGGCAAACGGCCGATTGCAGCCGGCAAACTTCCGATAATGGCGCGGCGCATGCTCGCAGCCCCCCGCGTGAACATAGCCGCGCCGGCCTGCCGTATTTGCAACGCAAATAGGCAGGCTCGGCCGCGCGTATTGCCCTCGGGGCAATAGCGCGGCAGCGAAGGCGCATTGCCCGAAGGGCAAAAGCCGAAGCCGCGAAGGCGCATTGCCCGAAGGGCAAAAGCCGAAGCCCCCAAAAATTACCGAAAAACATGCGTCGTCAATTGTTCATTTCGCTCTTTTTTTTTGCGTTAAAATGCTACAGTGCCCCGTTGTTTCGGTGAATCGTTTGGTTAATCCGATGACTGCAGCGGCGAGGTAACGATGATTTGCAAGAATTGCGGCGAAAATAATGCCGAAAGCTTTAAATATTGTCAGTATTGCGGGACGTTGCTTGAGGCAGAGGCTGCGCAAGATCAAGCGGAGCAAACGCCCGAGGCAGCAAAAGACGATCTCGACGCGTGGTTGATAGAAGACCTCGGCGACGACGACGACAGCCTCCTGACGCCCGATATTTTTGCGCGCCATGGGCACGAAGAAGCCAAAGAGGCTGCGGGCAGCGAAAATCCGGCCGAACATGCCGCGCGGGTTTGCAAACAATGCGGCGAAGAAGTTGCGCAAGATCATCGCTTTTGCGGCGCATGCGGAGCGCGATACGAAGAAGAGCGCGCGCCTGCGGCGGCTGACGACGACGGAGAAAACAACAAACGCGCGGTCGAACGCCCGAGCTTCGTTTTTAACTCCGCCATGCCCGCCGAACAAAAGCTCGCCCGGTTCCAAGCGCGCCAAATCAACGACGACGGGACGATCGGCGACGAAATCCGCCTGTACGAAGGCGAAAACGTCATCGGGCGCATTTCTTCGCCGGCGCTCAACGGCGACCGATTTGTCAATCCCAAACACGTCAAAATAACGTGCCGCGACGATGTCGCCATTGTCGAAGACAACAACAGTTTAAACGGCGTTTTTCTGCGTTTGAGCGATGCTTCCGCGCCGATTTTCGACGGCGACACGTTCCGCATCGGGGAAGAATTGCTCAATTATTGCCACGGATCGTCGTCGCAGCCGCTTTTGAAAAATAAAACCGAAGAAAACACAAAACTGATCGGCGGCAAAGAGTCGAAAGGCTGGGGCTATTTGCGCGTCATATTGGGCGCCTATGCCGAGGGCGCGGTGTATCGGCTGTCGGAAGAAACGGTGACGATCGGGCGCACGCAAGGCGATATCGTTTTTGCCCGCGACGGCTTCGTCTCGGGCGCGCATGCGTCGCTTGAGCACCAAGACGATCACGCGATTCTCACCGATATGGGCAGCTCGAACGGGACATTTTTGCGCATCAAATCGCCGCTGACGGTGACGGAATCGGCGCATATCCTTATCGGCAACAAATTGCTGCGCATCGCGCTCCGCCCGAATGCATAACGGAGCCTGTCTGCCGATTCCCGGCATCATCCGGATTACATGCGGTCGGATCGCCGCCGATGCCGACCGGTTCTGCAGGAGATTTTATGAGCGAAAACGAAAACAAGCCGAAAAAACTCTTCGAAGGGACGCTGTATGTATCGCCCAACATCGATTACTTCCGAAACGGCGATGATTTTTTCGTCTACCACAATCTTTACGGCTATATCCTCAAGATGAGCGAAGATCTCGTCGATTTCTTGGAGTTCTTCTTCGGCGCGCCCAAGTCGGCCGATGAAATGACCGAGCAATTCGGCGATGTTTTCGGCCGCGATACGCTCAACGAATTTTTGTCGATTTTCCGCACGCTCGCGTGTCTTTTGCCCGACGCGTCATACGAACCGAAAAAAACGCACGACATGTACCCGACGCAAGCGCGCTGGATAACCGTCGACGGCACCGATCCTGCGGCCGTCGTCCTCTATGCGTTCGACACGCAGTCGCAGAACAAGATTCTCAAGATATCGCTCGACGGCTGGGAGTCGCGCCTTTGGGCGCGGGTTTTGGGGAACAAAACCGTCGGCGAAATCGCCCAAGCGATGGCCGAAGAAGACGATTTGCCCGTCGGCGACGTCGAATCGCGCATCGTTTCGACGCTTGCGCTTTGGTCGCATTGCTCCGTCCAAGCCGTAAAGATGTCGGCCGAGCCGTGCGCCAATTTCAAAGGACGCCGTTTTGGCGTGCCGCCCTATTTGATTTCGACCATGCCTTACGAAAAAATTACCGATCGCGTGCGGACCAAAATCGACGAAAACGGCAATATCCTCGAAACGTACGAAGAACCGCCCCGGCCGATGCCCAAGCATAGCGTGACGATCGAAATTTCGCCCGAAACGATCCGGAGCGATCGGACTTGCGCGCGCCTGTCGTCGATATTGGCTCAACCGCATCCGGTGCTTTCGAACCGTTCGTACGGAAAAGCCATCGCAGAAGCCATGATGAAACACGGTTTATTCCATGAAACCGAAACGCATATACTCGAAATCGGCGGCGGAAACGGAGAAACCGCGCGAGCGATGCTTATTGAATTAAAGTTGCGCAGCATCGCCGCTAAATACACAATATTCTGCCCCGATGCCGAACAGGCAAACGATCTTCGCGAATTACTCAAAACAGGCGAATTTCTCGAAATCGCCGGCGACATCGAAATCGTCGGCGGCGACATCGAAAAAATCGCGCAAATTCTCGGCAGAACTTTCGATATCATCTTTTCGGACGAATTCTTGGCCAACTTGCCGTCGGCGGCGGTGCGCAAGATGTCGTTGGGCGGAAGCGATGACGACGACGACGACGACGAAGACGATGAGCCGCTTCCCGACGGCGTTGAACGCGACCTCAAACCTGCGCACCTCGATGCGGCGAAGCTCACCTTCATCGGCGAAGGCGATTCGGTCAATCTGATTATGAAACATCGTCTGAATTTGTGCGATGCGCCCGAAGATTTCATCTTAAATACGGGTTCGATTCGGCTTATCGAACACATTGCCAAACTTTCGACAGAGAAAACGCAAATCTTCCTTATCGAATTCGGCGAAGACATCAAATACCCGGTGCAGACGCTCGAAGACGGACACGTCACGTATTCGCAGCATTTCGGCGTCTTGAAACAAGTGGCGCAAAAGCTCGGTTACACGGCAGAGTCGCGCTACTGGATGGAAGAAATCGGAATTAACCGCGAGATGGAAATGTTTGCGACGACGCGTTCGCAGTTTAAAGCAATGCGCCGGCTGTTGGCCGACAACGGCGTTGAACTCGAACGGCGCGCATACAGCCGAGAAGAATTCGAACGCTTGCTCGAACGCGCCGGCCGATCGAACGTCGCCGAAGTCAATTTCGAACACGCCGAAGATCGCATTTCGGGGCTCGTTCCTCACGCCTATAAAGTGCTCCGCATGTATCGCGAAGACGAAGTCGGCACGAATATCGGCGGGTTGGAAATATAGCAATCTGTTGCCTGACGCCCGGCGCACCAAGCGCCGGGCGATCCGCCGATTTGCATATTGCGCCGGCAATAATATAATAACTTATATTCGGCAATCATGACGCCTGCCGGATTGTTATAAATGCATCGCAATCCGAAAATGCAAGATGCAAGATTATATTATTTTAAATGCATTTAAAAACGCCGGCGATAATATAACAGCTTATATTTGGCAATCATGACGCCGGCCGAATTGCAATAAACGCGCAACAATCCGAAGATGCATGATGCGCGCCCCCCCGTTTATGCAACAGACAGATTGAACGCATCAAAAGATCGGGGTTCGGAGACGTTTATAGGTGTGCAAATCGATGATAATGGCGCCATTTTGTTTTTTGTGCGCATTATCGTTTTTTTTGGGACAATCGCGCGCCGATTCGGAGTCTTTATCGGGAACATCATACGCAGGCAACGGCAATTCGATGCCGCAGGGGTGTTTGGATTGCTCTTTTCGCCGGCGAATTTCGTCGATAATCAAATAATCGGGAATCACAATCATGGATTAGCCTTTTTGCTGCAGAACCGCCGGCGCAAGCAACCGCTTGCCGATCGCTTTTGCGAACCGCCCGGCTCTTAGTAGCTTTACGCAAAGCGCTCTGCAAGAAGTTTTGCGGATTTTTGCGCGCGCAAACGAATCGCAAAAATCGATCGGCTCATCCCAAACCTGACAGGCAAAATCAATCGCAAACGACGTTATTTTTTGTGATGTGCGCCGCCATGCCCATGCGTTGATGAATGGGGATATCGTCGATCAAAAAGACGGCAAGTCCGAGCGCGCTGAACGGCGTTTCGAGAGAGAATCCGTCGCATGTTTCGCCGCGTTTGCTCCGTTTTATGACAGAATATCGATGTTTTTGAGGCAGTTTTCGGATTTCGAGGTATTTCCCGGCAATGCCTCCGGACGTCGTCCGAAATGCATAAACGGCGCTTTGTCCGAAGATTTCTGCGTGCCGGCCGTGACATCGCAAACGGATGGCATCGATTTGTTCGTCGTCGTCGACAGGGCGATAAACGGCGATAAATTCGTCGTTCGCTGCGACGACAACGCCGTCGCGCCGGACGACGGCCGTTTTTCCGCGAAAACTTATTTTGACGCGGACGTCGGCATTTTTGAGCGTCAGCGTCCGTCCGAGACGCGCTATCATCCAATCGTCATGGTCGGGATGAACCGGGCGAAAATGGTACGTCTGATTTGACTCGCTTCGCAACGCGCTCAAGTCGGAGTCTTCGTCGGAAAACGCCGAACATGCCACGCAAAAAAACGCGATCAAGAGGCAAAAAAACGTACGAAACATCGATTATCCCATGGCAATGCGGTTATCGATGCAGACTTGTTGCAAGATACCGTTGACAAATTTGCGGCTGGCTTCGGCCGAATAAGTTTTTGCGATTTCGACGGCTTCGTTGATGACAGAACGCGGCGAGGCGAGTTTTTCGAACATGAGTTCGAAGACGGCCATGCGCAAAATGTTGAGATCGACGGCCGTCATGCGCGACACGCGCCAATTGCGGCTCGATTTCTGGATGATTTCGTCGAGCGCATCGATGTTGGGATAGATTTGATAGAACGCCTCGACGGCCGCGCATATGACGAAATGGCCTTTAACGTTGATGTCGCCGTTTTCGCCGAGAAATTCGCCGAAGGGAAACGATTCGTCAAAGAAACCGCCGTCGTCGCAACGGCGAACGAGCGATTCGAGCGCGCATCGGATTTCGTCGGCAGCAAGATAGGGACGGTAAGCGCGCATATAGAGCGCGGCAACGGCGAGCGCGCGCATCGTTTTTCGCATCCGCGTGCGCAAGCCCGACAAAAGCTGACAAGCATTTTTTGTCGTCCCGCGCCAGCTTGCGCCCAATTCGTCGGTAATCCGCATGACGGCATCTTCGGTCAGCGGCGCCGACGGCGTTTTGATGCAAGCGAGCAAATCGGCGATGAGCACGCGCATGACGGCTTCGCGCCAAGGCGAAATAACATATCCGTCGGCATGCGTCAGATCCGAAAATGCGTCGATGAGCTCGGGGCTTATCGCTTCGTAGTTTCCTTCGAGTTTAACGATGGGCGAAAAATCGTCCCACTTTGCATCGGGAAAAACTTCGGCAAGGAGCGGACGGAGAATATCGGTTGCTTGCTGAGGTTCGAAGGTTTCGGCATAAATCCAAGATGCCGCGGCTTTTCGCGTTTGCGAAAAGTTCTCGCATTGAATCTTGGGAGCAATGTTTGCACAGCGTTCGTTTGAGTTGTCCATAATCGAAATAGGAAAGCCGCGAGGGCAAAAGGAATCAAAGCATCGGGCGGCAAGCGCGCAGATGTTTCCGATCTGCCGCGCGCCGCGTATAAAACTACTGAATATTGTTATCGATATTTCTGAAAAGATCGGTCATTTCGATCGCGGCAAGCGCCGCATCCGCGCCTTTGTTGCCGGCTTTTACGCCGGCGCGGTTGACGGCCTGATCGACGGTATTGGCCGTTATAATGCCGTATGTGACGGGAATATTCGCCCCAAGCGCCACTTGCGCAATGCCTTTGGTGCATTCGGCGGCAATATAATCGAAATGCGGCGTTTCGCCGCGAATAAGCGCGCCCAAGCAAATGATGGCGTCATATTTATTTTTTGAAGCGATTCTTTGAGCGGCCATGGGGATTTCGAAGCATCCGGGAACCCGAAAAATATCGACATTTTGTTTATTTCCGCCATGCCGCTCGATCGTATCGAGCGCGCCTTCGATGAGTCTGTCGGTGATAAAATTGTTGAAGCGCGCGGCGACGACGGCGAATTTTTGCGCAGAATTGACGAGATAACCTTCGTAAATCATGTTCTGTGACCTCATTGAACAAATGAAAACCTGAAAAATCGGAAAATATTTCAAAAAGCTTGGGTTTTGACGATGCGAAGTCCGAAGCCGTCGAGAGCCGCGAGTTTTTTTGGCGCATCGGTGAGCAAAATCATATCGTTGATGCCCAGCGCGCGCAGGCATTGCGCGCCGATGCCGTAGATCCGGGTTTCGGGAGATATTCGATTTTTGGCATCGTCGTCGGGCGTTGCGGCGTTTGAAAAAACATCGGCGGCGCTTGCGCCGGAGCCGTCGGCGCGCCCGATATAGAGCAATGCGCCGCATCCGTGCGCTTTAATCGCGCCGAGCGCGTTGCAGAGCGCATGGTTGCCGTCGTTTATCCCCAGCATATCATTCCATACGCGCCCGCTGTGAACGCGAACGAGCGGCGTTTGACCGGCGATGTTTTCGATATTGAGACAAAACGCCAAATGGACGGCATCGTCGATCTGCGATTTGAACGAAACGGCATGAAATCCGGCGGCAAATCCCACTTCAATATCGGCCTCGTCAATGCGCGAAACGAGCGTTTCGCGCCGAAGCCGCCAAGCGACCAAATCGGCTATCGTCACGATGGGAATGTTATGGATTTGCGAAAATAATTCGAGATCGGGCATGCGCGCCATGGTGCCGTCCGACTTCATGATTTCGCATATGACGCCTGCCGGAACGGCGGCGCCGGCAATTCTTGCGAGATCGACGCTGCCCTCGGTCTGCCCGATGCGCACGAGAACGCCGCCGTCGCGCGCAATAATCGGAAACATGTGCCCGGGGCGCGCCAAATCGGATGCAACGGCGTCGGGCGCAACCGCGGCGCGGATCGTCGCCGCTCTGTCGGCGGCGCTTATCCCCGTCGTCACGCCTTGCGCCGCTTCGATGCTCACCGTAAAT
>CAVGZQ010000070.1:0-1254 GCA_963633515.1 Bacteroidaceae bacterium | reverse complement strand
CCGTAAATCCCGTATGAAACCGGCTCGTGTTGTTCGCGGTCATCGGCGGCAAATCGAGCCGTTCGGCGCGTTCGCGGGATATCGTCAGACAAATCAAACCGCATCCGTGATGCGCCATGAAATTGATGTCCCGAGCCGTCGCATGCTCGGCAAGCATGCACAAATCGCCTTCATTTTCGCGATTTTCGTCATCGACCAAGATGATCATCTTGCCTTGAGAAAGGATTTCTGCGGCGGTATCTATCGAAGCGAGCATTTATTCTCCCTGTCTTTCAAACGTTGCAAAACATGCGTTCTGCATTGCGATAACCGAAAAGGAGCTTCGTCCGCGCCGTCCGTTCAGTTATCAAAGTCGGCCTGTCGCGCGCAACCGATCGCGACCAAGCCTTTATTTAACAAAAGCCGTTTGAACGCAACGTTTCAAGCGACAATGCCGACGGCTCTATACAACGAGCTTGCGCGGCGTTGCAAGAGAGCAGTTTTTCGGCATATTTGCCCATAATGTCGACTTCGATATTGGCAACGTGCCCGACCCGGACAAACTGCGGCGCAAGCGCCGACTGCGTGTGCGCAATGAGCATGACGTCGAAATCGGCCTGCCCGACGCGGTTGACGGTAAGCGACGCACCGTCGATCGCAATCGAACCTTTTTCGACAATATACCGCATGTAATCGCGCGATATTGCATAGGTTAAAACTTTGCCCGAAGAATATTCCGAAACTCTGTCGAGACGCGCCGTCGCATCGATGTGCCCCAAAACGAGATGACCGCCCAATCGATCGCCCAGCCGCAGCGCCCGTTCGAGATGCACAAAGCTGCCCGGCTGCAACCGTCCGAGATTGGTGCGCGCCAGCGTTTCGCGCGATGCATGCGCGCTCCAAACATCGCCCGAAAATGCATCGGCCGTCAGACAAATTCCGTTAACGGCAATGCTTTCGCCCAAATCATAGGGCGACATCTCGGCGCGAATCGAAAGGCAAACGCCGTCGCCGCAGGGCGTGATTTGCGTCAGCGTGCCGATATGCGTAATAAGTCCTGTAAACATCGCGTTTTATGCTCCCGTTCCCGTCCGCAGCCGCGGAAATAAGCGATATTTCTGCCGCTTGCGCCCGAAGCATCGAATTCAAATCGCCGACTCCCGCGCTCTGAACCGTTCGTCGGACACTTTCTGACGGCTTCGGCTATTTCGCCCCCGCAGGGGGCTCAATACGCCTTCGCTGCCGCGCTTTTGCCCGCAGGGCAATACGCGCGGC
>CAVGZQ010000069.1:6321-12790 GCA_963633515.1 Bacteroidaceae bacterium | reverse complement strand
GCGCAAAACGCATCGGATCATTTTTGTCAAAAGGCTCTTGCGAGAAATCGGGCGTCGCTTGCGCGATTTCGCCGGCGGCCGCCGGCGTCGATTCCGATTCGAAAACGACCGCATCGGATGCGTTTTCTTTTGAGTTGTCTGACGTTTCTTGAATTTGCTGCAATCTTTTTTGTTCGGCTTCGTGCTTGAGCGCGGCGGCGGTTTCGTCGAGCCGCACGCCGCAAGAACTCATATCGCGCATGAGAACGACGGAAGATGCGCACCCGGGCGCCGAAACCGTGAATTTTACCCGATCGGCTTCGATCAAAATTTGCCTGACTTCGTTGCAAAGATCGTCGCCGACGCCTTTGATCCGCAATTGTTCGATGATTTGATGCGTCGTTCGGTTAAATGCTCCGAATTCGAACAAGGCTTCGATGAGCTCGCGCATTGCCTGCGACAAGCGGTCGTAGAGCGCTTTGTTTTCTTCGGCGGTGTTGGGCGCGATATCGATGAGTTCGGCAATCCGCGCATGAAACGTTTCGATGGGCTTGAGATGCTTTCTGAGCGGCAGGGGCGCGGCGGTTTTCGGGCGTTTGCGCGAGACTGCCGCAAAAACGGCGGCAAAAACGGCAAGCGCGGCAACCAAACCGATTAAGATTTCTTGGACGATCGTCGTCTCCCACGCCATGAGCGGAAGCGTCGTTTCGATAGGCGCGCTCGGCGTAAAATCGGGCTCAAATGCTTCTATGCCGATGCGCATGTTGCCCGGATAATATTGTCCGACCAATGCTCCCAAGCTGTCGGAAACGCCCGCTTGAAACGGCGTCGTGTAGAATACCCCCGGGCGCGCATATTGGCATGCGACGGTGACGGTGTGCCGGAGCGTCGACGGATCGAGGATGATCGTTTGCGTCGTCGGCGGCGCGCACGTTATCGCATCGTGTTTCGGGGGGATCGGCAGCAGCTGGCACGATTTGTCGAGCGTGATGACAAACGTATAGAGAACCGGATCGAAAACTTTCTTTTTGCTCCCGTCGACTTGCGCCGATTCGAGCGAATATCGGCATGCGCCGCCCGACGGCTTGCGAACCGAATCGCCGTGCCAAGAAAAATCCGCATAATCTTCGGCATCGTATCGATGCGCCGATGCCGATAATCTCCCAAAAGTTCCGGCGGCGCCTTCAATGCCAAAACACGTTCGGGAAAGCAAAAAAAACGCAAAAGTGAGCGATATGCCGAATAAAATTCCCATAAAACGGCAAATCGCCGAAGCGTTATGCATCGCGGCTGCGGATTTCAAGCCCGACCCCATCCCAACTCCCCCTATACGCGCATGGCGCGGCGGTTGAACGCCCGCATGATCGGGGGCAAAATATCGCTCGTCGTCGAAATGCGGACCGCCGTCAATTTCAGACGATCGAATAGCCGCTTTTGAGCTTGAACGCGGCGCGCGAATTCTTCGGCATAAATTCGGCGTGTTTCGGCATTTGACGTGTCGGCCAAAACATAGTCGCGATGGCGGATGTCGCGGATTATCGCGTAGCCCAAATCGGGAAGTTCGGCCTCCATCGGATCGGATATGACGACGGGAATGATTTCGTGATGGTGCGCCAAATGCTGCAACGGACCGCCGAAATCGTCGTGCATAAAATCGCTCACGACAAATACGAGATTGCGGCGCTTCAAAAATGTTGCCGCTTTCGTAAAAATCAGCCCCAAACCCGTGTCGGGCAGAGTCGGCGAAAATTTAATCGCTTCAAGTATCAGTCGAATTATATTTGTTTTTCCTTTAATCGGCGGAATATACTTCAGTCCGACTTCGCTGAATATGAACAAACTCACTATGTCGTTGTTTTGCAGCGCGCCGAACGCCAAAATCGACATCGCTTCGATGGCCGTCTCGATCTTGAGATTCCCGACCGATCCGAAGTTCATCGGCGACGACAAATCCAAGAGAATCGACACGCTCAACTCGCGCTCTTCGATGAATTGCTTGACAAACACGCCGTTCTGGCGCGCCGTCGCATGCCAATCGATATAGCGCACGTCGTCCCCTTCTTCATACGCTTTGCACTCGCTAAACGTCATTCCCTGCCCCTTGAACGCCGAGTGGTAGGTGCCCGCTATTGCTTCTTTGCTGCGCATGCGCGTGTGATACTCAATGCGTTTGAGTTTGCGAATGTAATCTTGGACGTCCATCAAACACCCCAAAACCGAAAAACCGACGAATTCTCGCATGTCCTACCATATTATGATGTTTAAATGCACGATTATTCGGGCGCATTTTGAGCCGCGTTTGCGTTTTGCGCCGCAGCCCGTCACACAAAAAAGCCGCGCGTATGCTCGCAGGCCGCCGGCGATAACATGGCGCGGCCGGCCTGCCGGCAGGCAGGCAGCGAAGGCGTATTGAGCCCCCCCGAGGGGCGAAATAGCCGAAGCCCGAAGGCGTATTGAGCCCCGAAGGGGCGAAATAGCCGGAGTCCCCCGACAAAATAAAATTCGCATTCCGCATCCCTCCCGATTCCCGTCTTTGGCTTCGAATCCGACATTTTGAGAGGCGTTTTTTTATTTTTTTTAGGGAAGGGGGGAAGTCTCCCCCCTCGCGCCTATTTTGCCGCCGCGCCGCAAATAAGCGGTGTGCAGCGGGGTTGCGCATCGGCGCAAAACGATGCGACGCTGGGGCGGCTGCGGCGTCTGCAATACAGCGCGCCCCCCTCGCGATTGCCCTTGCCGAAAAAATGGGGCATAATGCCGCGCCGTTGACTTATGAATTGTGTTTTTTGAGAAAGTCAACGCGCGAGTTGTTTGCGCCGTCGCGGCGCTTCGCGCTTTACCTCTGCATTCGGAGAAGGTTTCAATGGAAGAATTGACAAGCATGCTGAGCGGCATTTCGATTTCGGCAGTGACATCGTTTTTGTTCAGACTTATCGGCGTCATCGTCCTATTTTTGGTCGGACTGTGGCTCGCCAAAGTTTTCAGCAATTTGGTCCGAAAGGCGTGCGGGCGTTCGAAAGTCGACGAAACGATCAGCCAATTTTTGGGACGCGGCATTTATTGGATTACGCTCGTCGTCGTCGTTTTGGCGTGCCTGAGCATTTTCGGCATCGAAACGACGTCGGTTGCCGCGATTATCGGCGCCGCCGGCCTGGCCGTCGGTTTGGCGTTCCAAGGGACGCTCTCGAACTTTGCCGCCGGTCTCATGATTATTCTTTTCCGCCCGTTCAAAATCGGCGATTTCATCACGGTCGACGGCAATTCCGGCACCGTCAAGACGATCGACTTCTTCCAAACCGATCTGGTTACGCCCGATAACCGCCGCATCATCGTCCCCAATTCCAAGATTTACGGGTCGACGATCGAAAATGTTTCGGCTTTCGACAAACGCCGCGTCGACGTGTCGGTGTCGGTGTCGCCCGCCGCTTCGATCGACGATACGCGCAAACGTTTGGAAGAAGCCCTCAATATCGAAGGCATTATCGACGGCGAGCCGCATTGCGTCGTTTTGAGCGACCTGACGCATTCTTCGGTCGATTGGAGCGTGCGCGTTTGGTGCAAAACCGACGATTATTGGACGATTCGCGAACGTCTCGTCAACAGCGTCAAACACAAAATCGACGACGCCAAGATCGATGCGCCCGTTCAGCGCGTTCAGGTGACAAACGTCTGATCGTTTGATCGCCCGCAACGGCAAAAGACGCGCGCATAAAAGAGCGCGTCTTTTTTTTTTTTTTGGCTCTTTGATTGCCTGCCGGCAGGCAATGCATCCTTTTGGTCTGTCAATAATATTTTTTTATGCCGATGTTTGCATTGTTCCGATCGCAAAAATATACATGCCGTGCGCAAAAAAAGAGACCGCAGCAAGCATGCTGCGGTCGTTGCAAAAAAACAAACAGATGCGGCAGCCCCGAAAGCCGAATATTATTCGGATTGCGGATTGATGTTTTGATCGCCGGTCTGTTCGGCGCTTTGTTCGGCATTTTCGTCGGACGATTCGAGGCAATCGCACAGATTATCGACGCATGCCGGGGTTTTGTTCGGGGCAAATTTGGCGCAAATCTCCGAGCATATCGTTTCGTCGGCGGCGCCGGTGCATGCAAGTTTGTCTTTGTCGATGCAGATGCATGCATTTTGTTCGCATGCATAGTAAATGGATGTCAGGCTGTAGGATCGGCAGAAGGATTCGCAATCGGCTGTTTCCGTGCACAATTTGTTTTCTTCGCATCCGGCAAAAAGGGCAGAAATCGCGCAAAAGCAGATCGCCGGCATGCCGATGCGGCGTGAAAAATGGTGTGAACTGCATTTCATGGTTTGTTTCCTGAATCGAATTTTATGAATTTGGGTTTTGTCTTCATGCCGGGCGCATGCGTTCGTTTTTTCCCGATGCTATGACTTGCCCGATATGCGTCCGCCATGCAGGTCCCAACTCGCGCGCCGCAGCCGAAAGGGTTTCGCGGAATCGGGAGAAATCGTCGCAAAAAGCGAGTTTGAATGAGCGGCTGCGGCATGAAATCGCTTTTTGCGCCATTTTGCAGAGCGTGTCGCGCATCGGGCGTTCGAGCCGCCCGGCAAGGTTGGGTTTAAATAAAATTCCGGCAATGCGCAAACGCGTTTCATCGAATGCGCCGGTCGGCGAAGAATAGCGAATATTATGCGATACCGATTCGAAAATCGCTTCGCGTTCGGCGGCTGTCTGCGCGATATCGCCGGGGAGTTCGCCGCAGCCGCCCAAAACGCGCCATGCGTCGGCGCAAAGCTTTTCTATGGCATCAAACCGGGCGTCGATTTGGCTTGCGGCAAATTCCGAAAATGAATCGTCGATAAAGTCTTCGATGCAGCTGGCGATGTCTGCGATGGGGGATTTGTCGAGTTCGCGCCCTATGGCGCGCAAAAAGTCTTGTTCGTAACGATCGATTTCGTTTAGCGTTTCGGTTTGCATTTGCCCGGCGCGGACGCCGATTTCGGCGATGAAATCGGCCAAATCGCGCGGAGAAACGGCAAACGGTTCGGCGTATTGTTTCAAAATTTGCGCGCAATCGGCGTCGGACAGCGACCGAATATAATCGGCGACGGCGCGCATGCCCCGCAAGGCGGGCGTAAGCGCCGCTTCGATGCGCTGCGTCGCGTCGCTCAGAACGGTTGCGCGCATTGCCGACGCTTTTTGCGTCAGTTCTTCGGCAAACGCAGCCCAATCGCCGGCGCCCGGGTTTCGCGCCGAAATCATCCAAAACAGCCCGTCGCCCAAAACCGGGGCGACGGCGCTTTCGACATGCCGGCATACGTTGAGCCGGTCGTCGGGCGTGAGAAAATCGCATTTGTTGATGACGAGAATGCGCCTGCTTGCGTCGGTTTTTTGCGCAAAAATCGAAAGAAAATTCATTTCCGTCCGCGTCAGCGCTTGGTTGGCGTCGAGCACAAAGACGGCGATGTCGGCGCGCATGAGGATTTGATCGATCCCCGACTCCCGCAAGAGCGATGTTTCGTTCAGTCCGGGCGTATCGACAAAAATGCAATCGGAGACCGGACCTTTGCCGCGAAGTTCTATCGCGATGCGCGATATCGCGGTCTTTTGCATGATGCCGGCGGTCAATTTGACCGCTTTCCGCGTCCAATCGTCCGTCGTCCATCGCGCCGCCGGATCTGCCGACTCCGACGTCCAAGCTGTGACGATGTCGGCCGGCGCATCGAATTCGATATCGGTTTCGGTCTGCGTCGTCGGCGTCATCCCGCTCGGCACGATGTTGCGCCCGCACAATGCGTTGATGATCGCCGATTTTCCGTGATTGAATTCTCCGATAAATGCAATTCGGACGCGCGGCTTTTCGGCGCGCGCGCCGAAATCTTTTTGCCATATCGATGCGACGGCATGAAACCCGAGTCCGTCGGCCTGCGCGATGATCCGGCCGATGCCGCCATTTTTATCCGCATAGGCGCAATCAGATGACTTCATGCTGCATAACCCCTTGTTCGATTTTAAAGAGCCGTCCGATGCTTTCGATATGGACGTGCGATTTTGACGTCGTCGTCAGAAAGATTTGTCCCGAAAGCCGATTGAGAAACGCAAAAAGGTTGCGATGGCGGATGGGATCGAGTTCGCTGGAGATATCGTCCAAGAGCAAAATCGGCTCGATTTGCGCTTCGTTTTTGAGACACAGAATTTCGGCGATCTTCAGCGCTATGCAAAGCGCGCGCTGCTGACCCTGACTTGCGAAATGACGGGCGGGTTTATCGTCGATGTAAAGCGTCCAATCGTCGCGATGCGGACCGCCCGAAACCTGACCGCGCAAAAGCTCTTTTTCGCGCGCTCCCGAAAGGCTTTTTTCGAACGAAGCGCATATTTCGTCCGCGCAGGGCGCAGGCTGCGCCGCGCCGAAAACGGCTTCTTCGCGGTGCGACGGCGATTTGTATCCCATCGCGCAGCGGCGATTTTCGCCGAAAATGCTCGAAAACGCCGTCGCAATATAAGGCTGAAGCAGACGCATGTAGTCCA
>CAVGZQ010000069.1:0-6311 GCA_963633515.1 Bacteroidaceae bacterium | reverse complement strand
TAGTCCATCCGCTCGCGGATGAGCGCACATCCCAAGACGCGCATCTGTTCGTCATAAGCATCGAGCAGCGTCGCGTCGGGGTGTTCGCTTTTGAGAAGCGCCGATTTTTGTTTGACCGCTTTTTGATACCGCATGAGCGCAATGAGATAAGACGGATGCAGCGTAAACACCATGCGATCGAGCATGGAACGGCGCGCCAAGGGCGGCGTTTGCAATAGGGCAACGTCGCTCGGGACAAACAAAATCGCGCGCAAAATCCCCAAATAATCGCTGAATCGGGCGCACAGCGCGCCGTCGGCATGCGCTTTGCGCGAGTTTTCGCCGAATTCTGCCCCGAGACGCGTTCGGCGCGCGCCGTCGATAACCGTTGCCCCAAGCTGCGCGCGCTGCGCGCCGAAACGGATGAGGTTTGCCGTCTTTTCGTCGCGAAAGCCCTTTAAGAATGCCAGCGCGTAAAGCGCTTCGAGGACGTTGCTTTTGCCTTGCGCATTTTCTCCGTAAATCACGTTGAATCCCGGCGAAAATTCGACGTGCATGTCGGCTAGGTTTCGATAATTCAAGGTATCGAGCGATGGTACGATCATTGCGGCGTGACCTCGATGCCGTGCGTGATGATTTGTCCGTCGACGTTGATGGGCGCGGGAAGCGGTTTGAACGGATCGGGCTCGCGGGGGGCCGCCCGCTTTTGCGCGTTTGTCTGGGGATATGACTCGCGCATTTCGGCGCCGAAACCGTCGGCAATGTATTGAACGCGTGCCCGGACTTGGGGATTGTCCCCCGTCACGATAAATTGCTTCGATATTTCGTCGCCGGGCGCGCCGGCGGGCAATTCGATTTCTGCGGCGCCGATTATTCCGGCAGGCGGTTCGGCCTCGATCGACAAAACAGCACCCGCAGTCAGCTGCGCGCGGTACGTCACCGTCGCCGTTATGCGCGTATTGTTCCCCGACGGCTCGCCCGATAAACGCAATTCAAACGGCATCGCGACGGCCGGCGCTTCGATCGATCCTTCGGGATGCGCGACGCTGACGCGCAACGCCCCCGACTCGGCCGGATCATTCCCCGCCGATCGATTCGACGAACAGCCAAAGCCGCCCGAAAAAGCCATAATTGACACGGCAGCGGCCGCCAAAAAATACGTACGAATGGTGTGTTTCATCGTCGATCCCCGTGTTCGTGAGGCATGCATGCGCAAAAACCAAAACAATCCGCCGGCCGACGCCGTCCGGCGCCGACGCCTCGGCACTATTCCACAATCTGCCCGCAAATGCATGCATATTCTTGAAGATTCACGCCATGGGGCGCGCCGATTATTCGGCGTCCGAAAAACGGACGCGACCGCCCGTCGCTTCGACGAACATGGATTTTATTTTGTCGGCAGCATCGGCATTCGCCGAAAGCACAAAAAATGAACCGTTTTCTGTATAAGATTCGTCGATTTTGACGCAACCCGTTTGACCGATGATGCCGTATACGGCGTAAGCATCGGAAAACGGGACTTCGAACGCGATTGTCGTTTTCGGCACAATCGTTTCTTTGGGCGCGCAGCGCAAACACTCCGCAACGGTATTGCCGTAGGCGCGGACGAGCCCGCCGATGCCCAATTTGATGCCTCCGAAAAATCGCGTCACGACGGCGCAGACGCCGTCATACGATTGCCCGTCGATAGCCGACAAGATCGGGCGTCCGGCACTGCCGCCCGGTTCGCCGCCGTCGCTGAATCGATACACCGCCCCGATGCGGTATGCCCAGCAATTGTGCGTCGCAGACGCATCGCTCAGCCGCGCGACGGCGCTTTTTGCGTCGGCATCGCTCACAATCGGCGCGCACGTCGCGATAAACACGGATTTTTTGATTTCGGCGCGAAGCGTGACTTCATGAATGAGGCGAAACATGGACGGCAAAAGACCGCAAAAAAACGCGGCGCGCGCGCCGCCGTTTTGCAAAAAGTCAAAAAAAAAAAGCAACATTCAGGTGATGTACCCGTTTTGGAACGTACCGTTGCTGCCTTCCGACCCTGGCGGATTAATCCCTCTGCGTCACATCACCTGAATGTTGCCTTTCGAGCGGAGAGGGTGGGATTCGAACCCACGATACCTTTCGGGTATACACGATTTCCAATCGTGCGCCTTCGACCGCTCGGCCACCTCTCCAACGGGAGAAAAGAAAAAAAGGAGGAAAAGGGATTCGAACCCTTGTTACGGCAAGCCGTAAACTTGATTTCGAGTCAAGCGCCTTCGACCACTCGGCCATTCCTCCAAAAAGTCAATCTTTCTTCCGCAATTTGTCAAAGAAATCGCGAAGCAACCGCGCCGCCTCATCGGCAAACACGCCTTCGTCGACTTTTATCCGATGACTTAATCTCGGATCTTCGCCCAACGCATAAAGCGAACGCATTGCGCCTGCTTTCGCATCGCGGCATCCAAACACGACTCTGTCGACTCGCGCCTGAATTAATGCTCCTGCGCACATAATGCACGGTTCCAGCGTAACATACAGCGTGCTTCGCATCAATCTCCATTCGGAAACCGTCTGCGTTGCCATCCTGAGCGCTGCGATTTCGGCATGCCCCAACACATCGTTGTCCGTCATTCGACGGTTGCATCCCCAACCGCTTAGCTTCCCTTCGGCGACGAGAACTGACCCGACCGGAACTTCGCCCATTTGCGCGGCTTCCTTGGCCAACCGAAGCGCTAATTGCATATAGTGCTTATCGAGTGAAGCCATGAAAGTCCGCAACTTGAGCTAATACACCGAAGTGGGTTCGAACCACCAACCTACGGCTTCGTAGGCCGTTGCTCTATCCAGTTGAGCTATCGGTGCAAGTCCTTATAAATACACCGAAGTGGGTTCGAACCACCAACCTACGGCTTCGTAGGCCGTTGCTCTATCCAGTTGAGCTATCGGTGCAAGTCCTTATAAATACACCGAAGTGGGTTCGAACCACCAACCTACGGCTTCGTAGGCCGTTGCTCTATCCAGTTGAGCTATCGGTGCATAAATGGCGAAGGGGGAGGGATTCGAACCCTCGATACGGAATAACCCGTATACTCGCTTAGCAGGCGAGCGCCTTCAGCCACTCGGCCACCCCTTCTTGCAGCTTCTGCTTTCATCGCGTTTCAAGCGCGGGCTTTCGTCCGTCGCTCGGAACGAGCGGGCTTTTACGCATGTTCTCGCAGTTATGCAAGCTTTTTTTTTGCAAAAATGATTTTTTTTTCGCTTTGGCCCCCGCAAACGTTGCGTTTGCCGCAGAATCGGCATTTCAAAACCGCCGCCGGCACGTTTTTTTTTGCTTTCGGTCCGCTTTCGAAAGGAATGACTCCCGGCCGTTCGCATGCTTTGATTTCGGACGGGGCGCTTCGGCTGTTTCGCCCCTTTGGGCTCAATACGCCTTCGCAGCCTGCCTATTTGCCGGGGCAAATACGGCAGGCTTGCCGCGCTATTGCCCCGCAGGGCAATACGCGCGGCCGGCGCGGCTATGTCCGCGCAGGGGGGCTGCGCGCATACGCCGCGCTTTTTCTTTTTGACGGCATGATCGATTAAACCCGAAGCGCATGACTTAGTCCTTTGCGTGCAAATTATCGGTTTTCGGTCTCTGCCGCTCGCAGGCTGCGGCTGAATTGTATGGAATCGCGGCGCCGTTTCGTGGTATGCCTTTCACGCTTCGTATCGAAGAATTGAAGCATTCGGACATTTTTAATGACTTGGGCAGTTTTGCCGGATCTGCGATCGGCTTCTTTAGGTTTGCTGTCGCCGGGATGCGCATATCCGCTGCTCTTGTTGCCGGAGAACAAACCGATGAAAAAAAAGACACGATTATCTGCGCTTTGCTTTGCATGCGCCGCAGCGGCGCTTGCGGGCTGCGTGACGAACGACAAAATCGAATGCGAAAATACATGCGCCGACGATATGACGCTCGCTGTTTGCGGCAATGCCGATGCAACCGTAACATGCGCCGCCGGATGCTTCGAAGGCGCGTGCCGGATATGCGCCGAAGGCGCGAAAAAATGCGAATTCGGCGCGGCTTATGTTTGCTCGGGAAACGCTTGGACGGAATTGTCGCGGTGCGCAAACGGATGCGACGGGTTTGCCTGCAAGGGCGAATGCGCCGACGGCGCGCAAACGTGCAACGATAACGCGCAATACGTTTGCGCCGATGCCAAATGGAATAAAACCGCCGATTGCGCAAACGGCTGCGACGGCGATGCTTGCGCTTCGTGCGCCGACGGCAGCAGAAAATGCGACTTCGATGCGGAAATTATCTGCGTCGGCGGCAAATGGCAGCTTGCGCAAACGTGTTCGCTCGGCTGCGGCGCCGCCGACAGCTGCCTGAAATGCCAGAATGAAGCCGTCAAATGCGAAAATGACGCGATTTATTCGTGCGCAGGCGACGCGTGGACGGCGACGCAGCCGTGCCCCGACGGATGCCTGAATGCGTCGGAGTGCCGCACATGCGCCGAAGGCGCGCAAAAATGCGAAAACAACGCGCAATACATTTGCGATCATAATGCGTGGCGCATGCAGACAGAATGCACGCAGGGATGCGGCGCGAAGACGTGTAACGCCGACGGCAATCATAATCGCATGATCGATGCATTCGAAACGGCGCCCGATCAAGGGACGCCGTGCCGAGGATACGCCGATTGCTCGGAATTTTGCGACGGCGTCGCCGGGTTTGTCTGCTCGACGCGATGCTCGGCCGACAGCCAATGCGTGCCGAACCATGCATGCCGTCCCGACGGGCGCTGCGCGCCCGAGGCGTTCGTCACGGTTTGGAAAATCCCCGCCGACAATCGCGAAATTTCGTTCCCGATCGCTTCGGCATCCGATTGCCATTTTGCAATCGATTGGGGCGACGGCTCTCCGGCAGAGGCGCGTTCATCATGCCCCGACGCGCTCAAGCACGTTTATGCCAAAGCCGGCACGTACCGCATCAAGATAACCGGCACGCTCAACAATTGGACGCTGTGCAAAGAATTGGCGGAGTCAGACGGCGGCGCACGGTGCAATCAATCGGCCTGCGTTCCGGAATTGACCGCAATCGAATCGTTCGGACCGGTCGGATTGGGCAAAGCCGTTTTCGGCAACTGTCCGACGCCGATTGTTTTGCCGTTATCCGACGTGCCCGATGCATCGCGGCTCACAAACATGAGCGGTTATTTTATCAATTTCCCTGCCGACGCCTCCATCGGCATGTGGGATACGCATTCGGTCGTTTCGATGGCCGGCGCATTCGAACGATCGCCTTTTAATTCGGATATTTCGCATTGGGATGTTTCGAACGCAAAAAACTTGTCGGGAATGTTTTTTATGGCGTCCGAATTTAACGGCGATATATCGCATTGGGATGTTTCGGGCGTTACCGACATGTCGCAAATGTTTTGCATGGCAGCGGGTTTTAACGGCGATGTGTCGAAGTGGAACACGAAAAATGTCACGTCGATGAAACGCATGTTTCAAGGGGCAGAGTCGTTTGCGGGCGACGTTTCGCAGTGGGATACGTCGCGCGTGACCGATATGACGCAGATGTTTTCTCATGCTTCGAAATTTAACTGCGATCTGAAAAAATGGAACACGCAGTATGTGAAGCTTATGTCGGGCATGTTTGAAAACGCTTTATCGTTTGACGGCGATGTTTCAAACTTCAATACGGAATATGTGACGGATATGAATCGAATGTTTGCCGGCGCTGCTTCGTTTAACGGGGAAGTGCCGTTTTCGGTCCGAAATGTGAGAAAAATGAATGAAATGTTTCTCAACGCGAAGAAGTTTAACAAAAACATCGGCAGCTGGGATGTTTCCGGTGTCGATAATATGGAAATGATGTTTGCGGGCGCAACATCGTTTAACCAAGATATCGGCCGCTGGAATGTTTCGGGCGTCGTAAACATGCATGGGATGTTTGAGGGCGCAACATCGTTTAACCATAATATCGGCGGATGGAATGTTTCGGGCGTTGCCGACATGCAAGATATGTTTTTGCAAGCGGCGTCTTTCGATCAAGATTTGTCGGGATGGAATCTGCAATCGATTGATTATTCCTCGCAAATCGCCGACATATTCCTCGAATCGGGGCTTGGAAAAGAGAATTATTGCAAGATTATAAAGAATTCGGTTTTCTTGCAATTCGCAGCGTCTCTCGGACTCGAATATGAATGTTAGGCGAAAAGGCGCAACCCGAAGCATAAATTTCATCGGCATTCTATATATATAATTTGAAATATAAGTTTAGGAGAACGATATGAAACTTTCACGATATATTCTCGTAACGGCGCTCATGCCGGCATCAATCGTTTTGTTCGGCTGCGACG
>CAVGZQ010000068.1:9400-12885 GCA_963633515.1 Bacteroidaceae bacterium | reverse complement strand
CGGATTGACATTTTCGCCGATATTTTCTGCAATAGGCGCGTCGGCCGGCAAATCGGATTGTTCGCGGACATTCGGATTGTCAGATCGGAGCGCTTCCCGGTTTGAGGTTGATTTTTTCTTAGCCATGCATTCAAATCCTTATGAAATCGCGCACCCAAAAAGTACGGCAAACAACTGAGATCGCATGTAACTTTTAATAATATACGCAACGGAGACATCATGCAAGCAAGACATCGCGAAGCCGCTGCGCCCGAAGACGGCGCGATTGCGCGCGGAAAACTCGAACCGCTCGATCCGAACACAACGTTGGGCGTGTTATTATTGCACGGATTTACGTCGGCATTGTCGGCGGTAAACGGACTTATTCCGTACTTGGAAGCGGAATCGATTCCGTATGAAATGCCGATTCTTCGGGGTCACGGCGCGACGCCCGAAGCTTTGATCGGCGTCAAAGCGTCGGATTGGTATGACGATGCGTTTCGGGCTCTCGAAAAGCTCGCGGCGCGCGTCGATAAAGTCGCGATTGCCGGGCTTTCGATGGGCGGCGTCACGGCATTGCAGCTCTGCGCGAAGCGCCATGCATGCCGCGCAAAGATTGCGGCGGTCATAACCTGGGCGCCGGCGCTGGCTTTTGTCAATCCGCTGTCGAAGCTGGCGGTTCCGCTGTCGCATGTTGTGACGTTTTGGCGCGGACAAAATTCGTTTTGCGACGCAGAATGCCGAAAAAAATGCGATAATTACGCTTATTTCCCGACGAAAGCATTTGCCGAACTGTTGCATTATGCCAAAGAAACGGACGGCATGCTCGGCGGAATCGAAGCGCCGCTATGCATCATTCACTCCGAACGCGATCAAGTCGTCCCTTACAAACGATCGCTGCGGCTCTTTGACGAAGCCGGGAGCCGTTATTGCGAACTGCATGCGCTTCATCGGTCGGGTCATGAATTGGGGATGGATTGCGAAGCGCAGCGCGTGTTTGAAATAAGCATGGATTTTATCGGGCGTCTGCGCGGCCGAAATGCATGACGGCGGCGCGCAGCGGTTTATATCCGGCCGCGCCGAACTCCGAATAATCGCCGGCACGTCGGATATTGTCCGCTTCCGGCGGCTTTTCGGTTGTTTTTTTTTGCATGTCTGCCGGCTGCCGGAAATGCCCGTATTCGGTTCTGCAACGCCGCGCGCATCCGGCGGAAGCGCAAGCTCGGAAAATCGTTTTTTTTGACATTGTTCGGCACAAAAAAGGCCCAAACGGCGCCGATCCGATGTTTGATTTCTTCAACGCATTGAAAAATGCAGCAAAATTCATCATTTTAATAGTCATATGATCACCTTTTCTTTGACATGTTCCGAATTGTCATGCAAAATTATTGCATTGCGCGCGAAGATTGCGTTGCGCAGCATATTTTGGGCTCACGTGATACAGGAGGAGGAAGATCATGTCGAAGTGCTTAACGAAGCGCCAAGCGGGCGTTTATCTGTATATTTACGATTACATCCGGGATAATCACTATCCGCCCACGGTACGCGAAATAGCCGATGCGTTCGGCATCAGTTCGACCAACGGGGTCGTCGAACATTTAAAAGCGCTCAGCCGCAAGGGATACATCGAAAAAGATTCGTTCAAGAGCCGCGCGATACGTCCGCTCATTGCGCGCGAAAAAGCGGTCATGGCGTTGGAGGGCATAGCATCGGGCGAGCCGACGATGCCGTTTAAGACGGCGCATCGCGGACGGCGTCCGCGCCAAACGGCGGTTGCCGAACCGAAACGCAAAAAGCTGAAGCTCTTGGGCAATATTGCATGCGGGACGCCGATTTTTGCCGAAGAAAATTTCGACACGGCGATCGACGTCGATCCGACGCTTTTCAGCAGGGGCGGAGAAGATTGTTATGCGTTGCGCGTGCGCGGAACGAGCATGATCGGCGACGGCATCATGCCGGGCGATATCGTCGTTGTTCGGCCGCAACGCACGGCAGAAGACGGCGAACTGATTGCCGCGATGATCGACGGCAGCGCGACGGTCAAACGCTACGAAAAACGCAAAGGGATCATTCGCCTCGTGCCGTCGAATCCCGAAATGGAACCGATCGTCGTTCATCCCGAAGACGGCTCAGATTTCAAAATTTTGGGTTCGATACGCTGCGTAATGAGATTTTATCAATAAACGCATTAAAAGTTTGCCTGCCGGCGTGCCGTGTCTAGGTCTGCAAAACGCAGAGCGGAGGCGCGGCATTTTGTTTTGCGCGGGCATGCAAAGAAATCTTTTCATTTTTTATCCGTTGCGGTACAAGGTCGCGCGGGTTTCCGCTTCGGAAATTTTCATTTACTACTTTTTGAGTTAGGAAAGCATCATGGCTGACGAAAGAAAACAATCCCAAATCCCCCAATTCCAAATTAACGAAACGACGGCGCAAGGTCTTTATGCCAACTTTGCGATCGTTTCCAACATGGACAGCGAATTCGTCCTCGATTTTGCGTTTATTCAGCCCAACCAAAATCCGGTCAAAATTCATTCGCGTCTCATCATGAGCCCGAAACAAGCCAAACGTCTTGCCGTGACGCTCTCCAGCGGCATTGTCCAGTTCGAAGAAAAGAACGGAACGATCGATATTTCCGTTCCCGAAAGCAAGTAATTGCGGATCGATCATGCGTTTCGGAGCCGTCATCTGCGCCGCAGGCGGCGGCACGCGCATGGGTCAGAACAAGGCATTATGCCGGCTTTGCGGCGACGAAACTTTTTTGTCGTCGATCGTTTCTTCCATACGCTCGGTCGATATGACGGCGCCGATTGCGGTTGTCGTCGGGGCTCAGGCAGAAGAAGTCAAAACGCGTCATCGGGAGCTGAGCGCTCAGGCGCCTTTAATTTGGGTCGAAAACACGGCATGGCAATCGACGCATATGCTCGATTCGCTGATGTTGGGAATTTCGGCAATTCCTCGCGGTCATACCATTTTGCATTGGCCCGTCGACTGCATCGGCATTATGCCCGGCGACATCGTCAAGCTTCTGACGGCCGAAGACACGCCGTTTGCGGTGCTCTCGTTTCGGGGCACGCCGGGGCATCCGTTGCGCATCGGCGCGCAAAAAGCAGATTGGCTTCGCGATCACGCCGCATCGTTCGACACGCTCAAATCGATTATTCACGGCGATCGCCGCATTTTTGTCGAATCGGATACGCATGCATTGATGAATTGCAACGATCCCGGCGTTCTCGAACGTTTTCGCGCCGAATATCGGCGTAACCGCAGCGAGTCTTAGGGGAGCGGAACATCGTTTGCCGTATTTTGCGCGCGCCGGGAGCACACAAACCGACACAAACCGAATCAAATTCCGCTTCGGACAAAATAAACGGGAAGTCAATCGAAGATTCGTGCATATCGCGCAAGACTATGATAAGCGGTTGCGCCGTCATTGCATTGAATTCGCTTTTAGCGGGCGAGTTTTTATCCATCTTCAATTTTGATTAGGAGAAACAATGTCTGAGCAA
>CAVGZQ010000068.1:0-9390 GCA_963633515.1 Bacteroidaceae bacterium | reverse complement strand
TGAGCAAACATCAAACATTCGTCGCGTCGGCATTCTCTTTGCGGGCGGACCGGCGCCCGGCGCCAATGCCGTCATATCGTCGGCGGCATTGGCATTTGTAAAAGCGGGGATTGAAGTCATCGGCTTTTTGCACGGATATTCGAATCTCCTGAATTTTGACGAAACGTCGCCGCTTATCGAAGGCGAAGCATACGAAGTCCTCAATTTTTCGAAAATCATCGGCGCGCGCAACCGCCGGGGCATAATGATCGGAACGGCGCGGGCAAATCCGGGCAAACAAATCAACAAACCGGAAGATCTCGACGATGCCGAAAAGTCCGAGCCGCTTCGCCGGACGTACAACGCGCTTCGCAGCCTCGGGATCGATGCGCTTATTTCGATCGGCGGCGATGACACGCTCAAGACGGCAAACAAACTTTACGAATACCAGAATCACGCCAAAGTCCGAGATCGCGTGCGCGTCATTCACCTGCCTAAAACGATCGACAACGACTATAACGGCATCGATTTCACGTTTGGTTATTTTACGGCCGTCCACTTTATGTCGCAGGAAGTCCGCAATTTGCAAGCCGATGCCCGCGCATCGCGCGCCTATTTCATTGCCGAATGCATGGGCCGCAAAGCCGGCTGGCTTTCTTACGGCGTAGCCATGGCGGGCGAAGCCCAAATGGTCGTTGGCGTTGAAGACATCCCCATTTTGATGAAAAACGCGGGCAAAGACTGCAACGGTTTGCTCGATATCAACGTTCTGGTCGATCATATCGTCGAACTCATTCGCGTCCGATCGCTTCGCAAGCAAAATTACGGCGTCGTCGTGCTTGCCGAAGGACTCGCCGAAAAGCTCCCGACCGATTTTCTCGAAGCGACGACGCGCGATGAACACGGTCATATTTCGCTGGGCGACGTCCATCTCGGACATATGGTTGCCAAAATGTGCATGAAACGGATGGAAACGCTCAACATGCTCAAGGTAAAAGTTAACGGCGTTCAGCTGGGGTATGAATCGCGATGCGCAAGCCCGCATGCTTACGACGTGATGCTGGGCAGCTGTCTGGGCGTGGGCGCCTATGTCGCGTTGGCCGAAAAACAGCTCGACGGTCACATGGTTTCGACAATCGGTCAGCTTGAACATTGTTTTGTGCCGTTCTGCGAACTCGTCGACCCGAAAACGCTCGTCACCGAAGTGCGCTACATCAACCCGGGCAGCGATTTTCATCGTCTTGCCATGCTGCTGAGCGACGATTTCGGAACGCGCATGTAGTCCGAACATCGCCGCCGTCGGGCGGGCAGAAAGCATCTTTGCATATAAAGGCGATTGCGCATGGCATGTTGCACCGAGCGCAATCGCCTTTTTTGTCTTTTGCGTTTTTGACTTTATCGCGGCGCAGGCAGCGCCTATTATTTTTTTAGATCGTTATTATGGCTTGAGAACATTTCGGGCGGATGGATGCCGACAGCTGCGGCAATGCGCCCCGAAAAGGAGAACAGCGCTTATGTTGGGCAAATTATCGAATAAATGCTTGATTGCAGGACTTTTTGCGTGCGCCGCCGTTTCTTGCGGCGAAGATCCGATCGTTATCGGCGGCAGCGGACGCGACTGCGAGAATGCCTGCCGGCAGGGCGCTACGCGCTGTTATGACAGCCTTCAATTTGAGGCATGCATCGTAAAATCGACGGGATGCGCCGAATGGTCGGAACCGCAGCTTTGCCCCGGACAATCGGCATGCGCAGGAAATGCGTGCCAAAACTGCCCCGATGCGCCGTGCGCCGCAGGCGAAAAATCGTGCAACGCCCAAGGCGAAAGAGTTTGCGGCGATTTCGACGGCGACGGATGCGCCGAATGGTCGGATTATGCGCCGTGCGCCGAAGGATGCGACGGCAATATGTGCAAAAAATGCCCCGATGCGCCGTGCGCCGCAGGCGAAAAATCGTGCAACGCCCAAGGCGAAAGAGTTTGCGGCGATTTCGACGGCGACGGATGCGCCGAATGGTCGGATTATGCGCCGTGCGCCGAAGGATGCGACGGCAATATGTGCAAAAAATGCCCCGATGCGCCGTGCGCCGCAGGCGAAAAATCGTGCAACGCCCAAGGCGAAAGAGTTTGCGGCGATTTCGACGGCGACGGATGCGCCGAATGGTCGGATTATGCGCCGTGCGCCGCAGGATGCGACGGCAATGCATGCAAAGCCGAGCCGGCATATGTCAAAACGCGGTATCCGGGCGATGCGATTTTATCGCCGATAACGCCGTATGTCGCTGACAAGATGCGTGCCATTGTCAAGAAAAATGCGACGCGAAACAACAATTCTTTTATGAAAATGGGCGATTCCCATATGTATTCGCAATCGTCGTTTATGTACTGTTTTTCGTCGCAAAGCAGCAAACACATCGGATATGACCTTGCCGGATTGGACGCAGAGGACGCCGTCGCGGCGTTTCAGTCGCCGTTTGATTCGTTTGCGCGCGTTTCGTCGATAACGATATTGGGGGAAACCGCCTATTTGCCGATTAAAAATGACGCACGGCTGCTCAAAGAAGAAATTGCCGCGACGAACCCGCGTTTTGCATTTTACGGCTACGGCACAAACGACATGGGTTGGTATGACTACCGCAAATTCAAGACGGGCAGCGCTGCGGGCTATTTTTCCGCCCTGGAACTCTACTTCAGGAATGTGTTGACTGCGGTCGGCAGTCTTATCGATGCGGGCATCGTGCCGCTGATTATCGGGACGGGGCTGCGCAACGACAACGCAAAATATTACAACACATCGACGCATGTTAACGACGAAGACAGCCCCAAACACTTTGTAACGACGTTTAACGCCGTTTCTCGCGGGATTGCCGAGTATTATCAAATTCCCTACTACAATTTGCAGCTGTCGCATGCGTCCGCCGATAATTACGGTTTAAGTTCCGACGGCATTCACCACCTGACGCGCAACAACGGCTGCGATTTTACGTCATACGGTTTGGAAGCGGGCGCCAATCGGCGAAACCGCTATGCGATAGAAATGCTTCAACGCGCGTGGCGCGTTGCGGCAAGCGGCGATGCGGCGCCCGATTCGGCAAGTTATCCCTACGAAGGAGAGGGCACGCACGATTCGCCTTTTGTCATCGGGGATCTTCCCTACACGCATATGGACACGACAAAAGGCGGAGAAAAACGATTTGATACATACGGCTGCAGCAGCGCGGCGACGGAATACGGACCGGAAAAGGTATATCGCCTGACGGTAACGTCGCCGACGCGGATACGCGCATTTGCGATGAGTTCATCGCAAACCGATGCCGACATTCATTTGCTGACCGATCTTTCGGCAAGCGCCTGCCGCGTGCGCGGCGACAAGTGGGTCGAAAGCGCATTGTCGCCGGGAACGTACTATTTTGCCGTCGATACGTATAACAAAACGGGCGACGATACGAATGCGGGGTTGTATTTATTCGGCATTCATGCATGCGACAGCGATGACGCAGCATGCGGATCGCAAGATCGCGGCGAATAAAAAAAGCCGCGCATGCGCGGCCAAGAGCCCGTATTGAGCCCGCAGGGCGAAATAGGGCGACAAGAGCCCGTATTGAGCCCGCAGGGCGAAATAGGGCGACAAGAGCCCGTATTGAGCCCGCAGGGCGAAATAGGGCGACAAGAGCCCGTATTGAGCCCGCAGGGCGAAATAGGGCGACAAGAGCCCGTATTGAGCCCGCAGGGCGAAATAGGGCGACAAGAGCGTTTTAAAAATCGACGCCGATTTCAAAGCCCAAAGCCAACGGCGCGATATCGATGTTTAACGCCGTGCCGCATTCGCAGCTCAACGGAAACATGACGAACAGTTTGAAACGGGGACGAACGGATCGATTGACGGCGCGTCCGGCGGGCGTGATGTCGAGGCCTGCCCGCAAATCAAATTCGAATAATCCGCCGCGTTCCCTGACAAAATGCAAGATTGCGCGATAGGCAACGAAATAATTCAGGATTCCGGCCGCCGGCTGAATGATGATGTCGGCGCGAATTCCGGCGCCAAAGACAAACCGAGCCGATCTCATGCCGCCCGAAACCGAATAAAACGCCGGCTGCATGAGATAATTAAATTCGGCAATGAGTGCCAACACAACATTTAGATGCGGATAATCATAGCCGATACCAAAGATAATTTCATTTGAAACGATATCATATTGCCCTTTTGCGCCGGCGCCGGATGCATCGGCAAAGGCGTATCGCGCCGCGAGCCCGGCCGCGAGATAGGATGTCGCCGAACGAAGCGGAACATCGGTTTCGGCGGTTGTTTGGGCATGCGCCTGCATCGGATCAAAGAATAAAGTACTCACAAGAATCAACAAGCTCGCATAAAATTCAAATAATTGCGTCGAGAAGTTAATGATATATCGTTTCATGGCAATTCAGACGCAGTATATGCGAGATCGAAATCGGGCAGGCAAAAAAAAAGCCTCATGCAAAAATGCACAAGGCTTTACGACAGGGGCGGAAGGACTCGAACCCTCGGCCCACGGCTTTGGAGGCCGTTGCTCTGCCAACTGAGCTACACCCCTACGGTCGTCGGACATTTAGGGGAAATCGTTTCGGAAATCAAGAAAAAAACGATGCCGTCAGCAAGAACCCGCGAGCGCGAAGTATCGATTTTTGCCGCGTGCGGCATATGCCGTTATAAGAGCAGCAGGAGATCGCCTGCCGGGCGAACAGGTTCACGGACGAGCGGCGGACAAGGGACTTCCGCAAAGGTTGCCGTCGCGGTGACCGCGTTAATAAGGAAAGGGCTATGTTGACATTAACCAGAAAACCCGATGAAACGATCATAATCGGTGACGGCGAAGATCAGATAGAAGTGACGGTCAAGGAGATACGCCGCAACCAAGTTCGTTTGGGAATTACGGCGCCGAATCACATCAAGATATTCCGCAAGGAACTCTTGGAACGCAGCGACGGCCCGAGCGCGCAAGAGGCGCCGGAGCGGCTCAGCGCGGACGCGCAATAGCGGATTATCATTTGACGCCGTCTCGCGAGACGTGATAAGCAAGCGGTGTCGGATACTGCTGACGCTGCCAACGCACAGAAGAGAGCATTTCGGGCATCGTTTTTTTACCCCCCCCAAACCGCTCCCGTGCATTGATTTTCGGAAATGTTTCTTAATTGATAGAGGAGTTGCATCCATGATTCAGGCCTTCGTATCGCTCAAATCGCAACAGCCGCCGCGAACGGAGTCCGGAATGAGGAGCTTTTTCGAGGCTCTCCAGGGGGCTGTATTTAGTCAACCCACAATATTCCGGACAAACGCTGACCAGTCTGCGCGTCCCTATTCTCTGTCGGCCGTGTGTGAGGCTGCGCTCAATCCCCGTTGCAAATTTGTCGTTTTGAGGGCGGAGTGCGAGAAATTCTGGCAGTGCACATTTTTGCTCCCCGACAAACAAGGCATGGGCGCATTATTTTTCGATTTGCAGCGGATGCAAAATCCTCGCAGGCTTTCGCCCGACACGCTTATCGAGATGTTCAAAAAGCTGTATGCATCGCTTTCGCCGCGATTGATCCGAATCGGCGATTCGGAAGCGCGCGAAAAGCTTCGCAGCCGTCACGGGTTGGTGATGATGCCGGGGCTCGGACGGATCGAATGGCTTCAGATCGTGGCGCCGGAAGTTTATTCGGAAATCTACAATCCGACCGATCTCGTCGTCGCGCCCGGTTTTCAGACAGATATTTGGGACGACGGCGCGCTTTTCATGCGGGTTTATGACGATCCGAACGATTGGGACAGCGAAGACAACATCTCGCAGGCCAACTTTATCCCGGGATTTTTGGCAGGCGTCGCAAAGATTCGCGACAACGAAAAAGAAAAAGAAACATTGCGGGAATTGGAGCGTCTTTGGAGCCGAGCCGAAAAAACGGCCGAAAAAGCGTACGAAGTGCTCGATGCGACCGAAGGATCGGGCGCGGGCAGCGAATCGGCGCAAGACCAATCGCAAATGCGCGCCACGCAGCCGGTGGAATCGGCCGACCTCGACCGGCTCGTCGAAAGCTCCAATGCCAAACTCGATGCCGAAGATGCGCGCAAGCGATCGGTCGTTTTTGCGCGTCTCAAGTCCGAATACGCCATCAAAGAAGATAATATCTTCAAAGTCGGAGAAGAAGGCATTTGCACGATATTCAAAGCCATTCCCGACAAAAAAGCCCCATTCTACGCATCGTATCAGGATCTCGACCGAAAAGTCTTCATCCTCAATGCGCTCGAAGACCTTGCCCGCTTTATCGGCGTAAACGATTGCGCCGTCGACAGCTCGAAACTTTCGCGCATCCGGGAACTCGTCAAGACGTATTATCATCCCGAATACACGATGCTCGGAAGCATCGACGAATTGCCCGAATCGGTCATCCGCGACCGGCGCGTGGGCGATTTGCGCAAAGCATTCGCCGCGCCGGCCGTCGAAAATATCAACGATAATCAAACGCTGACATTTTGGTTCTACAAACCCGATGTCATGGGTGTCGAAACGCTAATCTTGCGGCAATATCAAGATTGGCCCATCCAGCTCGAGGTCAAAATTCAATGCACCGACATGGAAAATGAACCCGAGCCGGCAGAGCCTAAAACGACCGAAGAAAACCCGGCAGACAACGTCAAGACCGGAGAAAAATCGAGCGATGAACCTAAGGCCGAAGAAAAACCGAACAACGGCGTGCTCACGCTCGAACCGCCCAAAGCCGCTCCGACGCCGCGCCGCAGCGATTCGGCGTCTTCGTCGCAAACCCTTCCGGCGCAAAAATCCGGCAGTTCGGCTGTCGGCAAAGCGTTGATTGCCATCATCGTCATTCTCGCCGTTGCTTACTTGGCATTCGTTTTCTTGGTCAATAACGGCAGCTTCAATCCGATGGATTTCATCAAGTAAACTTCGCCCGCCGATTTTCATCCGTCAACAAACATTCCCGGGCGAGCGTTTTCTGACTGCGCAGATGCCCGGAAAACATCCGTTTTTTCACCCCATAGCGGCAGTTCGGACGATGTTTTGCGCAAATCGGCAAACGTTTTCCGCCGGGCATTTGGACGGAAGTTTATGTTGCGCCGCTTCGGGCGGCAGTTTAAATTGCGCCGCTCCGGGCGGCTTTTTTTTTTTTTGCGTGTGCTCGGCAAACGCTCGGCGTTCCGAGTTTTTTTGGCTCATTTGCGCATCTTATGCTGCGCGGGATTATCGCGAAATATGGGTGTTTTCGAAGGCAGTCTGAGTTTTAAAACATTTTATGTCGACGGGGAACCGCCCGCCGGTTTCCAACAAGATTATTTGGCGCGTCTTGAAAAGCATTTTTTCGTTCCCCTAACGCCCGTCGGCGAAGAAGAGCGTTCGATCGGATGGGTCCCCATTCAAGATCCCATTGCAGACGGATTCTTGCACAGTCAAGTTTTCTGCAACCAATACATCATCTTTGCGTTGCGCATCGACAAATGGTCGCTTCCGTCGGCTTGGGTTAAAGCCATGACGCGGCAGGCCGTCGCGCAGCGGCTTCCGCAAGTGCCGAAAGAAGAAGCCAAATTGCTCGAAGAAGACGGAAAACTCCGAACTAAAGCGAAATTATCGAAACGCGAAAAAGGCAAAATAAAACTCGAAATTGTGACCGAAATCAAACAGCATATGCTGACATCGATGAAAGTTATCGATGTTTGTTGGAATATTGCCGAAGGCAAATTGCGCTTTTGGTCGCTTTCCGATGCGCTCTGCGATGAGTTCGCCGAGCTTTTCAAGGAAACTTTCGGTTTGGAAATTCATCAAGATTGCCCGCTGCTCATGGCCAAAGACCTCGGCATGACCGAAACTCAGCTCGACGCCTTGACCGCCCTCGAACCATGGTACCCCGGCTTTGAATCATAGGAGATTTTCGGATGGATCTTTACGATAAAATCGAGCGCACGCGCCACCTGGGCGAGCTCTTTCTCCTGTGGCTTTGGTACAAATCGGCAACAAACGACACGATATTTTATCTGAGCGACCAATCGGTCTTGGCTCTCGCCATCGGCGACCAAATCGTCTTCGAAGCCAGGCTTGCGCAAACCGAAAAAACCGTTCTTTCGGGCGGAGCCCCCGCCGAAAGCCGCGAAGCATTCGAAGCCCTTAAACAGGGAAAAGCCGTCTCGGCCGCAAAAATCGCCATGACACGCGAAGAAAAAGCATGGATGTTCATGCTCCAATCGTCGACGCTTTCTATCGCCGGACTCAAAATTCCTGCCCTGATGACAAAAAATGACGACGAGAAAATCTTCGAACGCCAAGCCCTTATCGAAGAAGCCGACAGCCTCATCCGCGGTCTCTATGAATCCTTTTTGGCCGTTAGGCTGAGCGACGGATGGGAACAGGAAGCTAAAAATATCACGCGTTGGATCGACGATAACGCGCAAGATTAATGCAATGATCGACTTTTTTTCCGAATCAGTTGCGCCGTTTGCCCTCGCCGTCTTGCAAGGGCTCACCGAATTTTTGCCCGTTTCGAGCTCCGGACACCTCATTCTGCTCAATTCAATATTCGAAACCGACTTGGGCATCGTTTTCGACATCGTCTTGCACTTGGCCACACTCCTGAGCGTCGTTGCATTTTATTGGCGCGATATCGCCGATATATGCGCAGGATGCGTCAAAGAGTGCAAATCGCCGGGCGAAAAAAACAATCTGAAACTCGTTGCCGGTCTCATATTGGCCACGGCAATCACCGGCTTCATCGGGATATTGCTCAACGATCGCGTCGAACGCGATTTGCGAAGCCCGCTTATCGTCGGGATATTGCTCATCTTCAATGCCGGCATTCTGCAAATATCGCGAAAAAAAGGCGCGCTCAATCTTAGCTCCGACGGACGCCTCAATTTCAAAACCGCAGCCCTCATCGGCTTGGCTCAAGGGCTCGCCGTTTTGCCCGGCATTTCGCGCTCGGGCTCAACCATCTCCGTCGCGCTTTTGCTCGGCATCCGAAGCGAAGATTGCGCGAAAATCAGCTTCCTCCTCTCTATTCCCGTTATCTTGGGCGCAGCAATATTGCATCTCCCCGATTTGGCTCATGCCGAAGCAGTCGACTACCCGATTATCGGCTTTTCGGCTGCATTGGCTGCAATCGTAGGCTATATCTGTCTTGTTATCCTTGATAAAATGCTTAAAAAAGCGAATTTCCACTGCTTCGCTCCCTATTGCCTCATCGTCGGACTCGCTGCCGTCATTCTGTCGCTCGTTTAACCCCAAAACATGCGCTGTCTGCATGCCGTAAAAGACGCCCAAACCGGCGACATCGCAATGTCTGCGCGACGACGCCCAATAAAACCCGCATGCCGGCAACTTTTTAAAAAGCTTCGGCTATTGCCCAAATGGGCAATACGCCTCCGCAAAACGCCCTATCGCGCAACAGCGCGATAC
>CAVGZQ010000067.1:12531-12975 GCA_963633515.1 Bacteroidaceae bacterium | reverse complement strand
TCCATACGCCGATATCGGATGTCGGCTCGGAAAAAGATTCGGCGTACGTTGCGAAAAATGATGCAAAATGTTTTTTCAGCTCGTTTGTTATGACGTACTCTTTGACTTCTCGGCGGATAACGTTTTGTTCGTCTTGGTCTGCTTTGATGACGCCGTCGATCTTGCGGTTGATGTCGTAACGGAACATGTCGCGGATTATCATTGTTTTTCTCTCGATTCGGATCGCGTCAAACCCGATGCGCAACGCGAGATCGTTTCATGGCGTTTTTTCTCATGAGATGATCCCGATTCCCGCCGGACGATTGCGCCGCCGCAAAAGGATCGCCGCCGGAAGCGATATATTTGTTTGCGCCGATTTTTTCTGATTGTGCGCCGCGCATGCGTCGGCGGCAGTTTTGAGATACCCGATGCGGCGGGCGGCGCCGTTTCTGACGGAAACGGCGC
>CAVGZQ010000067.1:9480-12521 GCA_963633515.1 Bacteroidaceae bacterium | reverse complement strand
TCGGTCAGGAGCATGACGAGGCGATCGATGCCGATCCCGCACCCTGCCGTGGGCGGCAAGCCGTATTCGAGCGCTTGCACGTAGTCGTCGTCCATCGGATTTGCCTCTTCGTCGCCTTCGAGTTTCTTTTTGACCTGATCGAGAAAACGTTGGCGCTGATCGAGCGGATCGTTGAGTTCGTTAAAGGCATTGCCCAGTTCGACGCCGCAGACGAAGACTTCGAATCGATCGACGTATTCGCCGTCATTATCGTTTCGCCGCGCAAGCGGACTGACGCTCGACGGATATTCGTAGACAAATGTCGGCTGAATAAGCGTTTGTTCGACGCGCTGTTCGAAGATTTCCATCAAAAGATGACCGTCGCTCTTCTTCGCAACATCGCTGCCGCGAAGCGGCTCCGGCAAATGCGCTGCGGCGTCTTCCAAAAATGCCCGATCCGAAAGCTTGTCTTCGCTTACGCCGAGCGCCGCCGCCACGCCTTCGCGGATGCGAAGACGCCGCCATTTGCCGCCCACTTCGATATCTTGGCCGTTCCAATGCAATTTCGTCGTGTTGCACACTTGCGCCGCAAGCGTTTGAACCATCCGTTCGACGAGATCCATCAAAATCTCATACGTGCCGTAGGCCATGTAAAACTCGACTGTCGTAAACTCGGGATTATGACGCCGGTCGCATCCTTCGTTGCGAAAGCATCGGTTGAGCTCGAAAACGCGTTCAAAACCGCCGACGACGAGGCGTTTGAGATACAATTCCGGCGCAATGCGCATGTACATGTCGGTATCGAGCGCGTTGTGATGCGTTTTGAACGGGCGCGCCGTCGCGCCGCCCGCTTGGCACTGAAGCATCGGCGTTTCGACTTCCATAAAACCGTTGTCGGTCATGAAATTGCGCAATTTCGCGCAAATCAGCGATCGCTTCCGAAAAACGTCGCGAACGTCGTCGTTGACGATGAGATCGACATACCGCTGGCGGTAACGCGCTTCGGTATCGGTCAGACCGTGGAATTTTTCGGGCAGCGGACGCAAGCTCTTCGTCAGGAGCTTCAAGACGGCGCAGCGAAGCGTCAATTCTCCCGTCTTCGTGATAAAAAGCGTGCCTTCGGCGTAAATAATGTCGCCGATGTCGAATTTCTTGAACCGCGCATAATCTTCGGCGCCGATGTTGTCGCGCGAAACGAAAACCTGAATCGTTCCCGTGCCGTCTTTGATCACGCAAAATGAACACTTTCCCATGTTGCGCACCGCCATGATCCGCCCGGCCAGTTTCGCTTGCGCGCCCTTTTCTTCGAGCGATTCGTGCGTTTCGCCTTCGTACTTTTGTTTCAGATCGGCGGCATGCGCATCGGGCGCGTATCCCGTCGCATAAACCTCGACCCCTTCGGCTCTGAACGCGTTCATCTTCTCGATGCGCGTTTGAATGATGGCATTTTGCGAAGCAATGTACGCTTCATTGCTCGGCGGAAGCTGGGACTTTATTTCATCGTTCATGGATCTTTCCTCTTTAGCGGAACTTATCATACAATTGTTCGGCAAAGCCTAGCACGGCTTGTCTTTATCTTGCTGCAAAAGCGTCGGATCGCCCGCGCCGTTGGACCATAGCAAATACGTCGTAATGAAATCGTCGAGTTCGCCGTCCAAAACGCCGCCCGTGTTCGACGTTTCATATCCCGTGCGGTGGTCTTTCACCATTTGATACGGATGCAGCACGTAGCTTCGGATTTGGCTGCCGAAATCGATGGCGCGTTTTGTCGCGTTTATCGCGTCCATCTTTGCCTCTTGCTCGCGAAGCTGTCTGTCATACAAACGCGCGCGCAAGATCTTCATCGCCATGTCGCGGTTGCTGTGCTGCGATCGTTCATTTTGGCATGTCACAACTATCCCTGTCGGGATATGCGTCATGCGGATCGCCGACGACGTCTTGTTGACGTGCTGCCCGCCCGCGCCGCTCGAACGGTAAACATCGACGCGGATATCGCTTTCGTTGATGTCGACGTGAATCGATTCGTCGATTTCGGGGTAAACGAACACGCTCGCAAATGACGTATGGCGGCGGGCATTGGCGTCAAACGGCGATATGCGCACCAAGCGATGGACGCCGCTTTCGGCCTTAAGCATTCCGAATGCATATTCGCCGCTCACTTCTATCGTCGCGCTCTTGATGCCCGCCTCGTCGCCCGGCTGCAAATCGACGATTTCCGTCCGATATCCTTTGCGTTCGCAATACCGAAGCAACATGCGCAAAATCATCGACGCCCAATCGTTGCTTTCGGTTCCGCCCGCCCCCGGGTTAATCGACACAATCGCGTTGCCCTTGTCGTTCGGTCCGCCGAGCATGCGGCGCATTTCAAGCCGTTTTATCCCTTTTTCGGCCTCGTCCAGCTCCGGCAATGCCTCTTGGGCAACCGAAAAATCGCCGGCTTCTTTGCCCATCTGGATGAAAACCTCTGCGTCGTCGAGCCGACGCGCCTGCGCAGCCAGCGTTTCGACGATCGTCTGATAATTCCCCTTCTCCCGCATTTTCGCCTGAGCTCTTTCGGCATTGTCCCAAAATCCCGGCTCATGCGACTCCGCATCGATGCGTTCGGCCTCTTCTTTGGCGCGATCGACGTCAAAGATACCTCCGCAACTCTTCGTAACGCGCTTTAAGATCCGACAACTTCGATGCTATATCCGATATTTCCATGCCGCAATGCCTCCTATGATTAAAACCGGCAGCCGGCTTCTCTAGCATACAATGCATGTTTGCGGGCGTTTTTTCGCCGGTCTGACGAAAAAATCGCGCTTTTTTCGGCTATTCCCCGATGCTTCCTTTCGGGCGCCCTGTTTCGCGCTTTGCGCTCAATGCGGGCTTTTGGCGCCCTATTTCGCCTGCGGCTCAATACGGGCTTTTGGCGCTCTATTTCGCCTGCGGCTCAATACGGGCTTTTGGCTTCGGCTTTTGCGGCAGAGCCGCAAATACGCCTTCGCGGCGCCCCGTTTCGCGCTTTGCGCTCAGTGCGGGCTTTTGACGCCCTATTTCGCCTGCGGCTCAATACGGGCTTT
>CAVGZQ010000067.1:0-9474 GCA_963633515.1 Bacteroidaceae bacterium | reverse complement strand
TCGGCTTTTGCGGCAGAGCCGCAAATACGCCTTCGCGGCGCCCTGTTTCGCGCTTAGCGCTCAGTGCGGGCTTTTGACGCCCTATTTCGCCTGCGGCTCAATACGGGCTTTTGGCTTCGGCTTTTGCGGCAGAGCCGCAAATACGCCTTCGCGGCGCCCCGTTTCGCGCTTTGCGCTCAGTGCGGGCTTTTGACGCCCTATTTCGCCTGCGGCTCAATACGGGCTTTTGGCTTCGGCTTTTGCGGCAGAGCCGCAAATACGCCTTCGCGGCGCCCTGTTTCGCGCTTTGCGCTCAATGCGGGCTTTGGCTTCGGCTTTTGCGGCGGCGACTTTCGGTCGCCGCGCGCAATGCGCCTTCGCGTTCAATAAATCGCCCGATAATCCGAGCTAATAGAGCAAATACCCCAGCCCGATGAGTATTTCGTGATACATATCCGACGACTTCGCGCCGACGGGCTCCGAATGCTGCGCGCCGATCGTCCCGTTGCCGCCGAATTTCGTTTTCATCAGCGTAAAATCATAGCCGACGCGCGCATATATCCCTTTCCAAATATCGTAAATAAAGTCAACGCCCGCCGCAATGCCGAAACTCGTGTCGATCGACGTTCCCCATTTGGTCGTTTTCGCCGCTTCGCCCTGCCCGAAGTTGCCGTAAAAATCAAAATGCGCGGCGGCGCGGAGATTTTTCAGCCCGAGCGGCGCGGAAAATCGCACGCCGATGTCGATCCCCGAATACCGATGCCCGTTGTAGAGGCTGTTCTTTTGAATATCGAAATCGCCGTATCGGTATGCCGCGATAAAATCGATCGCCATCCCGTCCGGATTTAACCGGCCGTCACGCTTTTGGAGCAAAAGTTTGTACACGGCGCCGGCGCGAACGCGAAGATAGGACGTGTCGCACACAAACGACGCCGATCCGTCGTCCGCCGGTTTCCCGACCTGACGGCATTCGACTTCGCTGCCGGCGTTGCGGATTTCGAAATTCGTGTCGAGGAAGCCGAAACCGATATTAAAAATGATGCCCAGACCTTGCAGATAGTCGGTCGTCAGACCGAGCGGGAACGGATAAAATTCGACGTCGAACGCATACGTCGCAAACGCTTTCGCCGTATAGCTGATGGGCGATCCTTTTTCGGCCGAAGAAGACAGTTTGCGGATCGTCGGAGCGACGTTAAAACCGACCATCAAAACCGGCCGCCCCGTGCCGCCCGCAATCTTGCCGATCGTGTTCTCGTCGGGCTGCTTTTCGGGCAGATTGACGTCGTAACGAAACGTTTTTTCAAGCGAAATGAGCTGCGAAACGGGTTCGCGTCCGGGCGCCGCGATGACCCATTGTTCCGAGGTGCCCGGGGCTTCTTTCGTCGTATACTCAAACGGCGTTGTGCCGATGGCGACGCCGTCGCGCATGACCGTCGCCCCCGACGGCTCGGAATGGATCGTGATGACGATGTCTTGCTCGTATTCGATGGGAACGATTTCGCCCGCGATTTGCGTCACGGCTTTCGCAATGGCTTTCGCGTCGGCGTTCGATACCGTGTTTTTCTTCTTCAGACGCCGTTCGAGTTCGGCGGTCTGTTCCCCCGTATACGCGTTGTATATGTAAACGATGACCGAGCTTTTATTGTTGACGGCGCGCACGACGGCATCGTGACGCGCTGCTTTGTTGACTTTCGCGATGTCTTCCGAATTCGTCCAGTAGCCTTCTCCCAAGTTCGCCGACGCGGCGCCGGCGATCATCTCTTCTTGCGTAAATACGATATGCCCGGCATCGGCGATGGCTTTGCGTATCGCTTTGGTCATTTGCAAATTCGAACGATCGTCTTCGACGTTGGGAACGTCGATGAGCCGCGCTACATCGTCTTGAGCCATCGCCAAAACCGGCATCAGGCACAAAAAGACGAGGAAAATGGCATGCGCCAATTGTTTAATGCAGGGCATATATCCTCCTGAAGTTGGGTGAACACACTCCTGCCGATTATGGTCTAAACCGGTCGCGGCGTCAATTCCGTCGATGCTTGCGACTGCTTTTCGCCGCGAATCGCGAATGGATTGCTTACCGGCTGCCGGCCGCGCGGGCGAGCATTCGGAAATGCTCTCTTATCCCGGCGGGGATGCGCGATATTCCCGGGCGCGACGAGGCTTCCAAGAGCCAAATCCATTCTTCGATAAACCACAATGCACACGCAGTTTCGAAATCGATCGGCGCCGGGAGCCGATGGGCAACATCATCGGGGCAACGCATGCGGCGATCGAGATTTTGCGGCGATCGCGTCCGATAGGCAAACGTCATATCGTCATAGATCGACGCCCGCGCCGCAACATCTTCCCAATCGATGATCGTAATCCGGCGCGCCGTTTCTTTGCCGTTCAAATTCGGGAACGCCATTTTGCAGGCTGTTTGCCCTTGGGCGCGCCGATCGAAACGGACGAGGATGTTGCCGGGCTGAAAATCGCCGTGAGAACGGCAAACAGGGATATGATGCGCTTTGAGAATGATGTTGCGCGCACGCCCCGCAGCCGCATCGAGATGCGAAAAATCGGCGCCGCGAAATTTGCGCGAAAATGCGGCTTTTGCGTTTTCGAATTCGGCGCTTTTGAGCGACAAATACTCCGACGGCGTCAGGTTTTGCGCGTCAAGACGTCTCAAATCGTCAAGCGCCGCATATACGGACGGCAAAAGCGCCTGCTGCTGCGCCGCAGGAATGCGGTTGAACGCAACGGCATCTTGAAGCTTTTCGCAAAATGCATGATCGCCCGGCGAAACGCCGCAAATCGGTTCAAGCCACGGAAAACGCTCCGAATTTGCAGCGCGAAACGCAATTTCGCGATCGAGTCCGTCGGACGAAAAATGCGCTTTGGGAAACACATAGACGGTGTCTGAGGCAAAATCGAAGTATCGGAAACGGAAGTTTCCGGGCATCCAAAAACTGTCGTCGGGGTGCGGCGTCGCCGCCGTATGAAAGCCGTTTTCAAGCGCGGCGCGAAAAGGAACGGAAAAACTCAATGCCGAAACAACGGCCCTTTGCGCGATTCTTCGCGACGCCGCCGGCGAATGCGCGAACATTTCGCGCAAAAAGTGCCGAGCTTTCGAAGATAATTTCGTCGTCGCATAAATGCCGAAAAGCGGATGCAAATGCCAAGCGACAGCGTCGGTTTCGGACGAACCGCCCGGCGCTTCCGTCCATCCGAGACGCGCGCCGATGCCGATGGCATTTTCGATCGTATCGCCGAGATTCTGCGCGTAATCTTCACGTATTTTGAGCTCGGCGATTTTCAAAACGTTCCCCTCTTAAGCGCATATCGCGCCGAATGCGCGCAGAAAATGCGGCGCATTCGGCGCGCGCCTTTTGATGTTCGGCATCCGCCGATGCGGCGCGCCGTCTCATGCATGATGGCATGAAAAAGTTAAAACTTCCACGTGTCGGTGCCGAGAAATTGCACGTCGAGAATTTCGAGGTTTCTTTTGCCTTTGGGCGCGTTGAGCGTCGCATCGTCGCCGACGCGTTTGCCGATCAGCGCGCGCGCAATCGGGCTTGAAACCGAGACGCGCCCATTTTTGCTGTCCGATTCGTTTTCTCCGACAATCGTATAAACGATTTCTTCGTCGGTATCGACATCGAGAAGCTTGACCGTCGCTCCGAACACGACGCGATCCCCCGAAAGCGTCGCAGGATCGATGACATCGGCGGTCGCAATAAGCGCTTCGACTTCTTTTTCGCGTCCGTAAATAAAGCCTTGCTGCTCTTTGGCATACGTATATTCGGCATTTTCGCTCAAATCGCCGTGCGCGCGAGCCTCTTCGATGGCTTTGACATTGGCGGGTTTGTCGATTTCCCGAATTTTTTTCAGCTCGGCTTTGAGTTGTTGATAACCATAGGGGGTCATAGGATGGCGTTCAACTGTCATGATTTTTCCTGAAGTAATGCGATCGTGCAATGCGTAAATGAAAACCGCCGAAGCGCCCAAGGCGCCCGGCGGCCGAACGAAAAGGATTTTTCATGCATCGGAATATTCTTTTCCGTCGCATGCAACTCTGCATTTTAGCGCCGCCCGCCGTCTTTTGCAACCATAAAACAGCCGTTTGACGTGCGGCGGCGGACACGCGCCAAGCGCATGTCATTCAAGCATGCAGGCGTTGGCTCGCTCTTGGCTCGTGCAATCTGCGCATTGCGCCGCGCGGTATTCGCCCGACGAAAGATCGTCCGGATCGTTATACATGCAATAACCGATGGCTTTGCCGCCGTTGATGCAGAACGGCAATATGTTGTCTTTGCTGTCTTCGTATATCGTCGCATCGCATGCCGCCGCTTTGGTGTAGGTTACTTTGAGCGGATTGGCCGGATCGATTGCGCAATCGCCCGCAGGCTTAATCCGAACGATGTAGTCGGTATCGCAAATCAGCGCGAAATATTTGTCGATGCACTTTTCCTGATATCGCTTGCCGTCGCACGGATCGCCGTATGTGCCGCCTTCGGTCAGAGCGCCGGCTTCGGGCACGCGGTCGCATGTTATCGCGCCTTTTGAATCGACGGCGCACGAATTGTCGGCGCAATTCCACGTCGTGTATTTGCCTTTTTGGCAAAGATAAACGCTCGATTTGTCGTCGGCGCATGTCGGCATGACGTCGCTGTCGTTGCATTCCTTTTCTTCTTGCGGTTTTGTGCTCTTTTTGGGGCAATTCGCAAAGCCGTCTTCGCCGTCTTCGCACGGATCGGCGCAGGTGTATTTCGTGATATGGCTCTTGTGGCAAACGATCGCATTATTTCCGTCGGCTGTGCACTTGCCGTATCCGTCGGCATACGAGCACGGCTCGCCGATGACAAACGATCTCATGCAGCCGCCGCCGTAGCAAATCTCTCCGTCGCCGCACAATTTCGGCACGTATTTGCCGTTTTGGCATTCTTTGACCGTCGATGCATCCGACGCGTCGCACGCGGACCGGGTGCATTCGCCGCCCGTGTCCGATTGGGGTTTGCACGCATTGTCGGCGCAAACTTCGCCGGCATTGCATTTGACTTCTGTGCGCGTTCCGTTGTCGCACCGATAGAGCGTGTCCGAGTCTTTGCACGCGTCGGCTGCGCAAGCGTCGCCCGTGTCCGATTGGGGTTTGCACGCGTTGTCGGCGCAAACTTCGCCGGCATTGCATTTGACTTCTGTGCGCGTTCCGTTGTCGCACCGATAGAGCGTGTCCGAGTCTTTGCACGCGTCGGCTGCGCAAGCGTCGCCCGTGTCCGATTGGGGTTTGCACGCGTTGTCGGCGCAAACTTCGCCGGCATTGCATTTGACTTCTGTGCGCGTTCCGTTGTCGCACCGATAGAGCGTGTCCGAGTCTTTGCACGCGTCGGCTGCGCAAGCGTCGCCCGTGTCCGATTGGGGTTTGCACGCGTTGTCGGCGCAAACTTCGCCGGCATTGCATTTGACTTCTGTGCGCGTTCCGTTGTCGCACCGATAGAGCGTGTCCGAGTCTTTGCACGCGTCGGCTGCGCAAGCGTCGCCCGTGTCCGATTGGGGTTTGCACGCGTTGTCGGCGCAAACTTCGCCGGCATTGCATTTGACTTCTGTGCGCGTTCCGTTGTCGCACCGATAGAGCGTGCCCGAGTCTTTGCATGCGTCGGCCGCGCATTGTTCCGAATCGTCGGATTCGGTGCCGTTGCATCCTGCGGCGGCAAAAGCAAAAGAAAGCGCAAAAAATGTCAGCCGTTTCTTCATTTTGTAAGTCTCTCCCATGGCGCGGCGCATCGCTGCGCCGCCGTTATTGTCTGCGATCTGAACCCTGCCGCAAGCGGATAACATATGCAATAATTGCAGGATTAAAGCGGATGTTTGTTTCTTTTTTTGCGTTTGCTTTTTGTCTTTTCGCAAAACGCGCCGGCCGTCATAAAACGCCGCGAAATCAAGGCGCGCCGGGCGGCGCGGCGTTTGGCCGTTCGATAATCGTTGTCGGCGCCGTTTTGCGCTTGAGTTTCAGCGTGCGTTGGCCGCGTCCCAAATAAACGGCGTGAAAAATCATAAAAAGCGGCACAAAACTGTAGAATGCTGCCGAAATCGGGAGCAGCGCATAACGCCGGCCGGGCGGGCTGAGATTAATTGCGATATCGAGAAATGCCCAATCGGCGAGCGCCGTAAAAAGACACAATCCGACGATCTGCGCAATGCTCAGCGCAAGCCGCTGCGAACGATACGACGTGTCATACATAATGACCGACATAAACGTTATGCATCCGACGGCGAGGACGGCGAGCATGTAGTTGCGCGAATGTATGGCAAAATGGATAAACGATGTCACGAATCCCGATGCAATCGCCAAAATCTCGATCAAACTGCACAAAGTAACCGACACGCGCCCGGGCACGGCAACTTGATCGGACGATACCGCGATTCCCTTTTGGTGTTTGATTTCAAACTCCAAAATCGACATCTGAACGTCGTATATTTTGCGCTCATTTTTGTCGAGCGTTTGGGGATCGATGCCGCTGCGCACGATATCGTAGCCGCTTATGAGCGCATCGCCGTCGATTGTATCGCTTTGATCGGCTGCGCGGGGATTGCGCTTCTTGTCGCGTCCGACGGAATTTGGCGCCGCATCGGGCAGCTTATCGACGATATTGCTCAAATTTTCGTCGTCGGGCGCGGTTTCGCCGGCATCATTATCGGCTTCATGCATGTTCGGCGCTGCGGCAACGCCGCCGGCGGCGGCGGAAAAACATGCGCCCGCGCCCCGATCTGCCGCTTCCTGCGCCGCGCAATCCGATGATTTCGGCGCGATCGCGGGCATTATTTCAGGCAAATCCGACTTCATGCCGAGAAAACCTTTTTCGATATCCTAAAGACAAAACCCCGGCGGCGCGCCGCGCCGACCTCCGGGCGCGCCGCTCTTCGGCCGAGTCCAAGCATGCCGGCGCGCCGCTCCGATGCGGCTTCTTTAGCCCATGCCATGCAAAAATAAAATTGAAAATCCCCAAAAGCTTTGCGCAAGACTTTCCGATTTGTTTGGCATGCGCCGCGCCGTCGGATTCATCCGTTCCGTCGGCCGGTCGCGTCTGCGCGCTCCGGCGCGGTTTTCGGCGCGCTTTTCGCTCCGATCGCCTGCAGCCCGCGAAAAACCGCTTCGATCTCACGCGCGTCGCAGTATGTATCGAGAATCGCCCGATGATGTCTGCCGTTGGGGATTTCGATGCTCATTTTCGGCATGACGAACGTCCTGTCGTTAAGAAAAAACGTCAGTTCCGAAAGGTCTGTCGCTTTTTTTCGATTAAAAAATCGCGACAAAACGATCTCTTTTTTCTGCGGATTGACATAGATGACCTTCTTTTGACGCCACGATCTCAAAAGGGCATGAAATACTGCAAGCATTGCAACGCCGCCGAACAAACATGCGACAAAAAGCCCGTATTCTTCGATTCGGGCCGCCGAAACATCGTTCGCTTTTTGAATGATGTCGGGGATTGCAAGCGCAAAACATACGCCGATGACGATCAAGTCGTTGACGTATGCATACGCAAACCGAAAAAACGATTGGCGGCGCGTCGGCGCAATCTTGATCCATTCGGCTTCGGGATTTTTGACGTCCGGACGGCATGGCGCCGCAATCAGGGCTTTTGGCGTTTCGGGGAGCGAAAAAAGCCGACCGGCCGTTTCTGAGACGGTATCGGAAAATGTGTCTGCAGGATGCGTCATTTCGGTTTCCGGCAATGAGGCAATCGGATGCGTCGGGAATAATTCGCATCGCCGATGCCAAGCATGCATGTTATTTGGTAAAGATGTGAAATACAAAAATATTATTCGAAGATGGGCTTTATGGCGCCGGCATCATAGGCGCGATAGCGCGAAAGCCATCTGAGCATCGGCAGTATTGCCGCCGACGATGCGACTTCATCGCGCGTTTGCGCATCGGCGCAGGCAATAATCCATGTGCCGTCGATAACTCCGCGAACTGCCGTTTTGGCCGCAAGCTCAGGACCGGCCGACAGCTTCCAAGCGAGCGCATGCCAAAGCCGCACAGGCATGGATTTGACGGGAAGGCGGCGGATGAGGCTGAGCGTCGTGTCGGGATGCGGAGCGCCCGCGTCCGACCGATGCGACGTCCGAAATACCTCGTTAAAATCGCGGTGAAGGCGCGCCTGCGCCGATGAAACGTTATCGGGGATGGGGCATATCGAATGCACATAGGGGAGTCTTCGCAAGTTGTCTATCCGACGAAGGTTGTAGAGAACGTCGTTATTTTTCGTCAAAATCGCGATATCGCGAATATCTGCGCATGCTGCGACCCAACGCCCGTTCCGCATCGAAATGATTCGCGTTTTCGATGTCGCGATGCCGTCGACGGCAGCATTCCAGGCCGCCGTCCGATAGGCGTTTTCGGGCATGGCATATAGGACTTCTTTGGGCAAAGCTTCGATGTACATGCCGAAAATCCTTTGACAAAATCGCGCAAATCAATAGAAGGGCGTTCGCCTGAGCATCGCGGGATTTTCCGCCCGCCGTCCGGGCGCGTTTCTTATACCAAAGCGGCATAAGAGGCATGAAACTTTTTTACGGCAAGGAAAATAAGATGAAACAACGTACGCTCAGCATCGTCAAACCCGATGCGGTCAAAGCAGGCAACGCAGGCAAAATTATCGCCGAAATCGAAGCCAAATTTCATATCGTCGCAATGCGAAAGCTCCGGCTGACGCGCGCTCAGGCGGCGGCGTTTTACAGCGTTCACGCAGGAAAACCTTTCTATGACGAACTCGTCGAATTCATGATTTCCGGTCCCATCGTCGCGATGTGCCTCGAAGGCGAAGATGCCATAGCGCAATATCGCAAACTCATGGGCGCGACGAATCCCGAAAAAGCCGAAGAAGGCACATTGCGCAAAAAATACGCCGCTTCGATGTCGAACAACGCCGTTCACGGCAGCGATGCCCCCGAAACGGCAGCCGCCGAAGTCGCTTTCTTCTTCCCGGGCTGCGATTTGATCTGAGACTTTGACGTCGCAGCCAATCGGACGATTGCCGTTTGGGCATTTTCGGGGCGGCGCGTCCGAAAATGCCCGCCGCGCATTCGGACGGAGATTATTATGGGAATCGAAATCGAGCGAAAATTTCTCGTGTCCGACGGCAATGAATCGTACAAAAACGGCGCCGTCTCATGCGATGCGATCGAACAGGGCTATATTTGCCGCGATCCCGAGCGCACGGTGCGCATCCGGATCCGAAACGGCAAGGGGTATATTGCCGTCAAAGGCGCGGGCGATGCCGGCGGCATGATGCGTTTTGAATGGGAAAAAGAAATCACGCTGCAAGAGGCGCGCGATCTGTTGGCGCTGTGCGTTCCCGTTGTCATAAAAAAAATGCGTTATCTCGTGCCGTTTGGCGGTCACACGTTCGAAGTCGACGTCTTCGGCGGCTCACATCGCGGACTCGTCATTGCCGAAGTCGAACTCGGCGCCCCCGATGAACCTTTTCTGCGTCCCGATTGGCCGGGGCGCGA
>CAVGZQ010000066.1:2327-12989 GCA_963633515.1 Bacteroidaceae bacterium | reverse complement strand
CCCGATACGCTTCGCCATTCGGCTATTTCGGCGCATCCGCGCCTTCAATACGCCTCATTTGCGCGGCTTTTTCGGCGCGTCCGCGCCTTCAATGCGCCGCGCTTTCATGCGGCGCGCGCGAAGCGCGCGCCGCCGCCGCATCCGAAAACTCGCCGGCTAATTCGCGGGAACGGCTGCCGGCGCGGGAGCTGCGGCAGGCGCCGGAGCTGCGGCAGGAACAGGTGCTGCGGCAGGCGCGGGAGCTGCGGCAGGCGCCGGAGCAGGAACAGGCGCTGCGGCAGGCGCCGGAGCGGGAACAGGCGCTGCGGCAGGCGCCGGAGCGGCTATCGGAGCGGGCGCTGGAGCTGCGGCAGGAACGGGTGCCGGAGCAGGCATGGGCGCACGATGGGGAACGGGCGCCGCGCCCGGAACGTGCGAAGGTTCGCGATCGGCGCCGCGCATGCCGCGCGGACGATCGGGCATTTGACGGCGTTTCGGCATATCTTTGCGATCTGCCGCATGATGTCCGCGGCGGTCGGGACGCGCGCCCGGTTCATGCATGCCGGGCACGGCGCTCGGCCCGGGAACCGCAGGCGCAACCGCAGGCGCGGGCGCCGGAACAGCTTCTTTGCCGTCGGCTTTCTGAGCCTGCAAACCGGCGAGCGTCGGAGCCAAAACGAGCGCGATGACGCTCATGAGTTTGATGAGAATGTTAATCGACGGACCGGCCGTATCTTTGAACGGATCGCCGACCGTATCGCCCACGACGGCGGCTTTGTGCGCATCGCTGCCTTTTCCGCCGTGATTGCCGCTTTCGATGTATTTCTTTGCGTTATCCCACGCGCCGCCGGCATTCGCCATAAAGATTGCCAACACGACGCCGGTTATCGTCGTGCCGACCAAAAGACCGCCCAAAATCGATCCCGTCGTATCGAGGAAACCGGCGATGACCGGCGCCAAAATGGCGATAATCCCGGGCAATACCATCTGTTTGATGGCTGCTTTCGTCGAAATATCGACGCATTTTTTGTAATCGGCCTGAACGCCTTCTTTGCCTTCCAAAAGACCGGGGATTTCTTTGAACTGACGCCGGACTTCGACGATCATGTCTTGGGCGCTGCGCCCGACGGCGAGCATGGCGAGCGCGCTGAACCAGAAGGGCAAGACGCCGCCGACGAACAGACCGACGACGACGAGCGGGTTCATCGCATCGATCGACGGCAATTTCATGACCTGAGCATAGGCGACAAAAAGCGAAAGCGCCGTCAATGCGGCCGAACCGATGGCGAAACCTTTGCCGATGGCAGCCGTCGTGTTGCCGACGCTGTCGAGTTTATCGGTACGTTCGCGGACTTCTTCTTCCAAACCGCTCATTTCGGCAATGCCGCCGGCATTGTCGGCAATCGGACCGTAGGCGTCGACCGCGAGCTGAATGCCCGTCGTCGCGAGCATGCCAAGCGCGGCAAGCGCGATGCCGTAAAGACCCGAGCAGAAATACGCAAGCGCGATGGCGATGCAAATCAGGAGCACGGGGATAACCGTCGAAATCATGCCGACCGCGAGACCGCGGATGATATTCGTCGCCGACCCTGTCGTCGACGCTTCGGCGATGGCTTTGACCGATTTATACGAATCCGACGTATAATATTCCGTGACTTTGCCGATGAGCGAACCGGCAATCAAACCGCCCGTGACGGTGAGGAAAATCATCATCGCATCGATGCGAATCAAACCGCGGATCGGGTGTTCCCACGCCAAGCCGTCGGGGGGCAAAACGAGATAGGCCGCGCCGTATGTCGCGATTGCCGTCAAAATGGCCGCCGTAATCGTGCCGCGATCGAGGGCATGCTGAGGATTCGATTTTTCGTCTTTGCTGCGAACGATAAACGAGCACAAAACACTGAGAATGATGCCGACGGCAGCGACGATGAACGGCAATACGACGGCCGAGAGCTGCCCTTGGTCGGCGGTCCAAAGCGCCGCGCCCAAAACCGACGAACCGATGATGGCGCCGACATAAGATTCGAACAAGTCGGCGCCCATGCCGGCGACGTCGCCGACGTTGTCGCCGACGTTATCGGCGATGACGGCGGGGTTGCGCGGATCGTCTTCGGGGATGCCCGCTTCGACTTTGCCCACGAGGTCGGCGCCCACGTCGGCGGCTTTCGTGTAAATGCCGCCGCCCACGCGCGCAAACAATGCGATCGACGATGCGCCGAAGCTAAAGCCCGTAAGAACTTCGAGGATCTTGTTCATGCTTTCGCCGACAAAAATGACGTTCGTATAGAGCAAGAACAAACAAATAATGCCCAAAAGCCCGAGACCGACGACCGTCATGCCCATGACGGCGCCGCCGCCGAACGCGATGGCCAATGCATCTCTCAACCCCTTGCGAGCGGCGTGCGCCGTGCGAACGTTGGCTTTTGTCGCCACGCGCATGCCGAAAAATCCTGCCGATGCGCTGCAAACCGCGCCGACGACAAACGAAACGGCAACCCAAGAGCTGCTGTTGACGTTCGTCGAATTCACAATCGCGAGCAATGCCGCGACGACGACGACGAATATCGCAAGCACTTTGTATTCGGCTTTCAAAAATGCCATTGCGCCATCTTGAATATACGACGAAATGGCTTTCATGCGATCCGTGCCGGCCTCTTTGACCGATATCGAACGCGCTTTCAAAAATGAGAACACCAATGCGAGTACCGCCGCAACGGGTACGCCGATACACACGAGGTTCTCGACAATCGGGGTAATGCTAGTCACCTTTTGCCTCCTCTTTCTTCTTGGCCCGATATAGGCCGTTGCAAAAACGCATCGCTGCCTGTGCGCCTTCTTCGATGTATTTTTCGAGGGCATCGGCACCGACATTCAATGATGCCATAAATCTGTCGCGCATTTCGCCCTCGGGAAATTTGCCCAAGACGTAATTCACGACGTCGTTATGCTCGGGTCTGCCGATGCCGATGCGAAACCTGTCGAAATCGGCCGACCCGGTCAGCGTCATGATCGATTTCAAGCCGTTATGCCCGCCGCTTCCGCCGCCCTGTTTGATGCGGATGTCTCCGACGGGCAAATCCAGCTCATCGTGAACGACGAGAAGATTGGCGCTGCCGATGTGATAAAACTGCATGCAGGCGACAACGCTTTTGCCGCTCAAATTCATATAGGTTTGGGGCTTAAGAAATAGGACGTTGCGCCCGTTGCGGCGCGCCGTCCCGAATTTCCCTTGGAATTTCGACTGACTCAGCGATATCCCGTGCGCTTCGCAATATCGGTCGACCAGCATAAACCCCGAATTATGACGCGTCACGCCGTATTCCGTTCCGGGATTGCCCAATCCGACGATCAGCAATGCTTCGTCCGCCATAATCTCACTCTCTCCGACCAGTCGTGTTTGACGCATGCAACTTCGGAATGCCTTTTACACCAATTCGCTTTTTTTGGTGAAATAATGACCGTTTCGGCATCTTTTTCGCCGAAATTCTTCCGAATTTTCAACGATATATGTAACCCAAAGACGCACACGTGGCACATTGTGCCACACAAATCAAAAGAACCGAAAATACAAAAAGCCCAAACCGCAAAGCGATTCGGGCTTTTTTTCGATGCGCCGCGCAACGCGCGCCTGCGCGCTTAATTTGCGCGCCTGCGCGCAATATATTACGAACGCGGCGGGAGAATTTCGGCGACGAGGAAATCGGTGCCGTAGACGAATTCGCAGCCGGCCGGCCGCGCAACGGCGCTGATTTGAATGCGATCGCGCAAATTCATGGCCGTAACATCGACGACGACTTCGGTCGGGATGTCTTTGGGCAAGCACGTGACGACGACGTCGCGGGCTGCCGAACGCAATTTGCCGCCCAATCCGACGCCGACGGCTTTGCCGTCGAAACGCAACGGCACGCGCACCGTCACTTTGCGTTCGGGATCGATGGCATACATATCGACGTGGATGACGCGGCGCGTCAACGGGTCGCGCTGAACGCACTTGAGCATCACGTCGCGGCGCGTTTCCGTTCCGTTATCGTCGACAACCAACTCGAAAACGAGGTTGGGACCGTAAGCGGTGGAGAGAATGCGCGTCAAATCGACGGGGTTAATCGACGCCGAAACGGCATCGATATGACGACCGTAGCAAACGGCAGGCACGCTGCCTGCGGCGCGGAGTTTGCGGCTAGCGCCTTTTTTGCCCGGTTTGCGGGCAACGGCTTTCAATATGACTTTTTCCATGATTTTTCCCTTTTGCAGCCCCAACAGATGCTGCGCGGCGCCATGCCGTCCGAAACATCCCAACTGGCTGCGAAACGATTTATCGGCGCGACCGCCGCGCCGCCCGAGCGCCCATTATTTTAATCCTTTCAAAAAGTCAAGCAAATAGCATCGCGGGGGCATTTTATCGCGGCTGCGCCGCGATCGTTCATCGCAGACGCTTGGGCAATGATGCGGGCGCCCCGCGCGTATGCCGCGCGTATGCCGCGCCGACGGCCGGCATAGCGCGGCAAGCCTGCCGTATTGCCCCACGCCGGGGGGGGCAATAGGCAGGCGGCAAAGGCGTATTGCCCCCCCCCGCGGGGGGCAATAGCCTTGCCCCTCTCAAAAAAAAACGATTTTAAACCGCAATTTCGGCTGTGCGCGCGCGTCACGCTCCCGAGACGCAAAAAGCGATCCGATTCGCGCAAAACCGAAGCCCCGGGCTAGGTCGCGGCCGATTGCGGGGCGTCGGACTCGGCACCGCCGGCGATTTTGCCTTCTTCGGCGGGGGCGTACGGATGGTCGGGAACGACGCTGCGGAAGCCGAGTTTTTCGCACAACACGATGAGCCCCGGCTGGATGAGAAACGTCGTGAAAAAGCAGATGCTGATCGCGATTATCGCCATTTTGCCCATCGAATTGAGCCCCATGTGCCGGCTCATAATCATGCCGCCGAACCCGACGAGCGTCGTGGCCGAACTCATGAAAACCGGCGGCAAAACGGCGCGGACGGCAGCAATTGCCGAGCCTTTCCCCATTTGCTGATACCGATCGAAGAGATAGATTGCGCCGTCGATGCTGATGCCGAGCGTCACGGGGAGCATCACCATGTTGAACAGACCGAGTTTAAGGTCGAACCGCCCCATGAGCACGAGCGTCAGAACCATGCCGAAGATCGACGGCAGCAAGACGAGCAAAACGGGAATGAGACGGCGTTTCTGAAGGGCTGCCAGCGCCATGATGACGAAAATTGCGATGACGGAAATTTCGAGACCGTCGGTTTTGACGAGGTTGAGCATGTCGGCATAGACGAATGCGCCCGTCGCGACGGTAAGCGGTTTGCCGTCTATTCGCACGCTGCGCGCTTCGCGCGTCAGCATTTCGGCTTGCATGCCGTTGTACGTCGACGTTGCCTGATACATGACCGCGATATTGCCGAACGCATAGTCGACGCCGGAGCCTTCGCGCGGCGGCAGCGCATGCGCGCCGCCCTCTTTGAATTGCATTTTCACCCACTCCGGCAAATCGTCGATCGTCAGCGCATGATCGACCAAATACGGGCGCATTTCGGCGATTTTCGCGCGCGCGTCTTCGGGCAGGAAACGGATGTTTCGGTCGGAAACGCGATCGCGGATTTTGGCAATAATCGCCAGCCGTTCTTGCTGCTGCATCTGCGTGCCCGGCAAAAAGCTGTAAATCGATGCCATATCGGAAATCGTATTGAGCTGCCCGCTTTCGCGCCATTGCGGCAGCGCCGCCCACAGTTCTTCGGGCAGCCGCTGCTGAATGGAAACGATGAGGCTCAAGCCGTTTGCGACCGTATTGCGTTCGAAAACTTCGGGCATGAGTTCGGTCAGGCGGCGCGCCGTTTCGGGCATTTGCATGGCCAGGGCGCGGTATTTGCGCAGCGCAAGCGATTTTTCGGTGCCGTAGGTCGCGAAAAGCGGCATTCCGTCATGCATCTGCGACGTCATCGTGCGCGAAATCGCCGCATACATCGGCAACGATCGCGGCTGACCGATTTGAACATATGCCTCGGGGAACAGCCCCGACACGAATTGCATTGCTCCGGGCGATTTCGTAAACGCTTTGCGATACCACTGAAAATTCTTGTATTCCCGGTCGCGCTTGAGAATCTCTTCCAACGTGCTGACTTGGTCGGTATTGTCGAAGACGGCGATAACCGGCGAGGTCGGGCGTTTTGCTTCGGCAAAAGTCTCTGTGCTCACCGCCGAACCGTTTTCCGACGGCATCGGTTTAAACGACAGATTGGCAAAATTTTCTTCGAATTGAACCGTCGGCAGCAAACTGACGCAATATCCGGCCCAGCAAATCATCGCCGCCGACGACAAAACCATGGCGATCCGCATCCGGCGCGCGAAAGCGGCGCTCGGCTGTTTATGCGGCTTGGCTTGCCGGATCTTTGTCGGCCGAATGCCTTCCGACAGCTTGACGAGCGCCGGCATGACCGTCGTCATCGTCACGAAGGCGATCAAAACGCCCAATCCGGCCACAAAACCGAATTGGCTGAACCCCGGAAACCCGGCAAACATCAGCGAGAAAAATGCCGCCGACGTCGTCACGACGCCGAGCGAAAGCGGCGCCCCGGTCTCGATAATCGAACGCGTCAGAGCTTCGTCGACGCCGTATCCGAGACGCCGCTCCGAAATGTAACGCGAATACAGATGAATCCCGAAGTCGATCCCCAAACCGAGCAATATCGCAAAGATAAACGACGTTATCAGGTTTAAATACCCGATTAACACGAGCGTAATGCCGAGCGACCAGCTCGTGCTCATGACGAGCGGCAGGAAAATGCGGCCCGCCGCCCGCAACGATGCAAAAAACACGGCGATCAGCGCAAATATGCTCAAAATCGTGACCGATATCGATTGCGTCACGTCGGCGACGATAACATCGTATTCGTGTTTCATATCGACAAAGCCGCCGCCGTATTCGACCGTGACGTGCGTGCCGAACGAATCCGATCCCAATTTGTCGCGCAAGGCGTCCATGCGTTTGATTTCGCCCTGAACCGCTTTAAGACCTGCCGTCGAATCGCCGAATCGGACTTCGAGCGCGATCATGCGCCCGCCATTTTGAATGGCATGAAACGGAAATTCGTCGATTTGCGCCAGCGCGCTCGCTTCGTATCGTTCGCGAAGCCGCGCTTTGAACGACTCGGCGATGTCGCCGCCGTCCGTTCCCGCCGAGCCGTGCGATGCGCTGCCGCCGTCCGTTCCCGCACCGATCGACTGTTTGAGCGAAGCGACGCTCGGTTTGAGCGCATCGCAAGCCGACGGATCGTCCGACGTCATCAAACACGCTTTGTATTCCCCCGACTGACGCCGCGCCTCGGTCAGCGCCGCATCGATCTGCGCATAGGCCGCTTCGAGTTCGTCGGCGCTTGCGTAGAGCATGATATTGTCTTCGAAAAACGACTTGTCGCGCACAAAACTGACGGTGCTGACCGTTTCCAGCGATCTCACGCCTTCGACGAACTGCTGCCCGAAAAGCATCAAACCGTTATCGCACCAGTTTTCTCCGACGATCGGTTTTTCGCGAAACAAGTGCGCATCGGCGCCTATCGACGCGATGCAGCTGCGGTACGCCGCGCTCTCATGCGCTTCGGGCGGCAGCGCCTTGAGCTCGGGCGTTTTCAGAAATATCTTCAGCGTCGTGATGCTCCCCATCCGATCGCTTATCGTATAGAGATTCTTCACGACCTCCGCATCGGGCGGCATCAAATCCTTCAAATCGCTCCGTATCTCGATCCGTTCGGCTATCGCAATAACCGACAAAATCGTGAATATAAGCGACAAAAGCAATATCTTCTTCGGATTCTTGAGAACAATGCGTATTAAATTCGCAAAAAATCGATGCGTAAGCGTTTTATGCGTCTTTTCCCGATCCATTGCCATCCCTCGCCCGTTTAATCCTTCAACCCCAATCTGCCGCATTCCGGCGGCGATGCGCGCTATTCGCCCGATGATTCGTCGGTTTTCGGCGCTTCGCGGCTTATCTCGACTTTCAATACGCACCGTTCGTTGGCCTCGCGCACGACGAACTTCAGCCCGCATGCCGTCACCGATTCCCCCGCCGCGCCGACATGTCCCAAGCGGCTTGTCACCAGCCCGCCGACCGTCTCAAAATCGGGATTTTCTTCGAATTCGACGTCAAAAAGCTCGCCGATGTCCGAAATATTCGTCCGCCCTCCGACGAGCGCATGATCGCCGCCGTCAAGCGATACGACGGGCGTTTCTTCCGAATCGTATTCGTCTTGGATATCGCCGAAAAACTCTTCGACGATATCTTCCAATGTCACAAGCCCGGCCGTCCCGCCGAATTCGTCGACGACGATGGCGATATGGACGTGTTCGCGCTTAAAGTCTTCGAATATCGCATCGATATGGTTCGTTTCGGGCACGAAATACGCTTCGCGCGCAAGCGATCCGATCGTCACATCATTGCGCGCGCCGTCATCGTTGCGAAGTTCAAAGTATTTCCCGGCCAAATCCTTGAAATACAATATCCCCACGATCGTATCCAAATTCCCTTCATAAACGGGAATGCGGCTGTAACCTTCTCTGACGCATACGGCAAGCGCTTCGTCGAGTTTCGTTTCGACGGCAAACGCTGTCAGCTCCGTGCGCGGTATCATCACCTCCCGCACCGTCGTCTCGCTGTAATCGATCGCCGACCGCATGATGCGTCCTTTCATATCTTCCAAACCGCCGCGGCGCGTCGACTCGTCGAGCATCACTTCGAGCTCTTCTTCGATCCGCTCGGCATCGGCATAGCGCCGCTCGGGAACCGCCGCCATCGGATGCAAAAACTTGCACAAAATCGCCGTCAGCGGGCGCAAAAGCACAAAAAACGGCTTCGAAAGCGATACGACGCGGCTCGCGATGCGACGTTCGTCGCCGTCCGAAAAAATCGTGCCGAATACCGTGTGAAACACGAAATAGATGAGCGCAAGCGCGCACCAAACTATCCATGAATCGAGCTTGAAACACGTTCCGAGCAAATGCGAACCGACGCAAAATGTCCCGACAACGCCCGCCAAATTCAAAAGGTGAAGCGTCATCGCATACGCATCGGCATGCTCGGCGAAAAGCTCCAGCGTTTTATTCCCTTCTTCGGCCAAATAACGCGCGCGCGCGACGCCCAGCGACGACAGCGCGCGCGTGCCGAACGACGAAAACGACACGAAAATTAACGATATAAGAAAGAAAATCGTCGGCTCAAGCCAAGGTAACGAATCCAAATATCTCTCCTCGCGCATCCCTCTGCGGATGGCTTGCTGCATGCAATTCTATGCGGCTTGCGGCGCCCGAATGCGCCATGCGAAAACGCCCCCCGATCGAAGCAATCACGCCAAAACCGCCCCTGCAAACGATCGATCTTAAACGGCTTTTTCCCCGTTGACAAGATCGCCCGACGGCGACAGCAACATCGCATCCCCGTAACTGTAAAACATATACCCCTTCGATATCGCATCGGCATACGCCGCCATTATCGCGTCATGCCCCGAAAATGCGCTCACCAAAACGATGAGCGTCGATCCCGGCAAATGAAAATTCGTTATCATTCTGTCCACAATGCCGAATTTTCTGCCGGGTTTTATAAATATATCCGTATCGTATTCGCCCGCGCGGACTTCGCCAAAACGATCGTACTGATCTTCCAAGCTTCGCACGACCGTCGTTCCGACGGCAAACACGCGCCCGCCGCGCGCCCGCGCCGACGCGACGGCCTCGGCCAATTCGGGCGATATCGCATAATGTTCGCTATGCATCCGATGCGCGTCGAGGCGCTCCGATTGCATCGGACGAAACGTTCCCACGCCGACATCGAGACGCAAATGTTCAAACCGCGCGCCGCGCGACTTCAAATCGGCGATGAGTTCGGGCGTGAAATGCAGTCCGGCCGTCGGCGCCGCAACTGCGCTGCCGCCGGCGGCATAAACCGTCTGATACATCTGCGCATCCGACGCTTCGTATTCGGCGTCGCCGTTATTCTTGCGCTGCTTGGCGATATACGGCGGAAGCGGCAGCTGACCTATCCGGTCCAAAATATCTATCGCAGGCTCCGTGCCCTCGAATTCGGCTTCGCACAGCGCATCGCGCGTGTCGCCCGACCGCGACAGATGCACTTTTACGCTCGGATCGTTCACCGCCGTCAGCGTTTCGCCGGGCGTCAGATGACCGGCTCGGTACAAACACGAAAATCGGCGTTTGGGCAAAGTCACGTCATCCGTCAAAAGGACTTCGACGATCCCGCCCGTCGCCCGGCGCGCAAAAAATCGCGCCTTGCGAACGCGGACATCGTTGACGACGATGCAATCGCCCGGCGCGATATAATCGGCAATGTCGCGAAATATCCTGTCTTCGCGCCGCATTCCGTCAACGATCATCAAACGCGCGCTGTCGCGCGGTTCTCGCGGGCGGCGCGCTATCCGCTCCGGCGGCAGCGTAAATTCATAACTCGATTTTAAATTCAAATCCGGCATGGCAAATTCCGTTTCTCTCGCGATTTATCGCCGCCATATCGCCCGAAAAAGCTTTGCGGCAGACAGACAGAGCGAAAAGCAAAGCGCCGTTGTAACGCCCGCTGCGCCGGAGCTATTCCGGGCGCAGGCAACGCAGGCGGTGCGATCGACTCAAAAAAAACACAAAAAAACCTGCCGGCAAGCAGGTTTCTCTTCGC
>CAVGZQ010000066.1:0-2317 GCA_963633515.1 Bacteroidaceae bacterium | reverse complement strand
AGGGACAGGCTTCGCACAGCGCGCGGCGCGCGCCCGCGCGCCGCCTCTGCGGAAATACTATTTTTTCTTCTTCAGACCCGCCAAAACATCGCCGAACGTGCCGAATTTCGCTTCGTCTTTGTAGCCCGAGTCTTCGTGACGCCCGCCGCGTTCGCTGCGCGGCGCGCGCGGCGCATCGTCGCGATCGTCTTTGCGCGGCGCGCGTTTGCGCATCGCGGGCGCTGCGCCCTCGGGGCGCGCCGAAAGCGTCATCCGTTTGCGCGCCGCATCGATCGCTATCACGCGCGCCGTTATTTCGGTCCCCGGCGCCGACTCCGTCAGCGAACGCGTCTCGTCGGTCAATTCGCTCATCGGCAAAAGCGCCGTCAAACGCGGCGCCAATTTCACGAATATCCCGAAATTCGTCACCGAATCGACCGTTCCCGTCACTTCCTGACCGACGCTGTACGTCTCTTCGATCGTCTTCCAAGGATCCGACGATGCCCCCTTGTACGAAAGCGAAATCCGGTGCTGTTCGCGATTGATCCCCAACACCGTCACTTCGATTTCCTGACCGACTTTCACGACGTCGTTCGGGTCCGTTATCCGCCGATCCCACGAAAGCTCCGAAATATGCACCAATCCTTCGACGCCGCCCAAATCGACGAACGAACCGATCTTGTCGACGTTGCGCGCAACCGTGCCTTTTACGCGGGCGCCGGCCTCCAAATGCGCCGCGACGCTGTCGAACGGATCTGCTTCGAGACGTTTCATCGAAAGCGATAGCTTTTGTTTGCCCTTCGACGAATCGACGGCCAAAACGAAAACTTTGACATCTTGACCGACCGACAAAACTTCTTTGGGCGACTTGACGCGCGAATGCGATATCTCCGACACGTGAACAAGACCCTCGATCCCTCCGACGTCGACAAATGCGCCGTAATCCTGAATCGATGAAACTTTGCCGTCCAACACCGATCCGACCTCGATCTTCGACAAAATTTCTTCGCGTTTGAGACGGTTTTCTTCGTCCTGAAGCGCCGTGTGCGACAAAACAACGTCGTGACCGCGTTTGGCGTATTTGATCACTTTGAATTCAAGCGTTTGCCCGACAAATGCGCTCGGATCTTCGACCTTTCCTTTCTGAATCTGCGAAAGCGGGCAAAATGCCCGATGTCCCATCGCTTCCAATTCGAAACCGCCTTTGTTCGTCGCTTTCACAAGCGCTTTCACCGCGCAGCCCGAACGATACGCCTCTTCAAGCGCGATGTTCCCCGCGCGCATCGAACGCGAAAGCTTAATCCCGCTCGCATCGCGGCCAACAATCTTCGCCTTGATCGCATCGCCGACGACATGCGTCAATTTGCCGTCTTCAGGATTCATGAGCTCCGACACGGGAAGCGTCGCCTCCGCCTTCGCGCCGATATTGACGTACGCATACTCGGGACCGATTTGGACGATGACGCCTTCGACGATCATGCCTTTTTCAAACGTTTTCGTCTCCATCGTCTGTTCGCTCTCGGCGAGAAGCGCCGAAAAATCCTCGGTCTCTTCGGCGCCGGCCGCCGTCTCTGATGCTTCGCTCACGACAGATTGCTGATTTTCATCGGACATCATAAAAAAACATTTCGCTCCATTCTTTGACCTGCTGCCCGCAGGATCGACCTCGCCTGTTGCCAGGACTTGAAAAAAACGACCGCTCTCCCCCGGCCGGTCTCCCTCTCAACGGAACTGCGACATCACCGCGCCCAGCTCCCACTTCTGCGCCGCATTCAAACACTCCGAAAGACGCCGATACGCCTCGGCATACGACGCCAACCCCGCCGACACCCGCGCCTGCGCGCCGCGCCGCCAAGACTTGCGCTCCGCCTCGTCCGACGACAAATACGATCGGTTCAATGCGTTGACCGTTTCCGATATCCGCGCCAAATTCGCTTCCCGATACGCGCGGATCGACGATATCGCGCCGTCGGGATTGCCGCATCCCGCATCCATCAGCTCCGTCACCTCCGACAAAACCGACAGATATTCGGACTCAAACCCCGTCTCCGACGATGTTTCTTGCGCCGCTTCGCCGCATCCGCTCAGCATTGCCGCCATTGTCAACACATAAACTTTCCGCAAAATCGTCCGGCTCCCTCCGCTTTCCGGCAAAAAAATCTGCGGCATTTTGAACGCATCCGGCGCGATTGTCAACTGTCCGTTCGGGCGTTTTGACCTTTATTCGGGCAATCGCGCCCGTCCGTTATTCTTTGTTTATTTTGCGGGGCGGGGGAAAGTCGACAGATTGTCAAATCAAATGCATATTTTTCGAAAGACCATTGCCGGCGTATTCCAG
>CAVGZQ010000065.1:0-13124 GCA_963633515.1 Bacteroidaceae bacterium | reverse complement strand
CCGCAAACACATCATGCAGCGAAACCCAAAAAGCCTGCGCCGATAAGACGCCGCCCGACGCCGGTTCGCAGCCCGATGCATGCGAAAACGCTTGCGCCGAAAATCAAACGAAATGCAGCGGCGCCGACGTCATGCTGTGCATCAAAGACGAAAACGGCTGTTTATCGTGGTCGGCGCCCAAATCGTGCGGCATCGGCATGACGTGCGACGCCCAATCCGATCGATGCGCCGAAGGATGCGCCGACGAATGCCCGCAAGAAGGCGCGACAAAATGCGACGGCGTCCGCGTCCTGACATGCAAAAAAAGCGATCATTCCCAATGCAACGAATGGAGCGCGCCCGAGTCGTGCGGTCTTAACGCCCATTGCGACGCCGCAGCCGATGCGTGCGCCGAAGGATGCAAAGACGAATGCCAAATCGGCGATTTCGAATGCATCGACAGCGAATACCGCCTGTGCGGGCAATTCGACGAAGACGAATGCTCGGAATACGGCGAACGAAACGAATGCGAAACCGATACGGTTTGCAATCCCCAAACAAAGCAATGCGAAATCGCCGAATGCGAAACCGATTGCGTTGCCGGCGAAATAATATGCAGCTCCGACAACGCAGCAGTCCTCGTCTGCGCCGCCCAAGAAAACAGCAAATGCAATGTCTTTGCCGTTCAAACCGAATGCGCCCCCGAAGAACGGTGCGTCGCCGCCGGCGACGGGGCAACATGCAATCCGCACACCCCGGGCGCGGCCGTCAATTGCGACCCCGGCGATGCCCGTTGCAGCGGCGATGCATCGGCGATCGAAACATGCATCGCCGACGCCGACGGCAATCATTGGAGTTCCGCGCCGTGCGATGCAAACGAGATCTGCGCAAACGGCGTTTGCGCCGCGACATGCGCCGACGCTTGCGCCGAAGGTTCAAAACAGTGTTCCGCCAAAGGCTTGCCGCAAATTTGCGTCAAAGCTGCATCGGGGTGCAACGAATGGAAAAATCAGGAAAAATGCGGCACGGCGCAAGGCTGCATCGACGGATCGTGCCAATATTATTGCGGCAGCGACTGCGATCCCTGGTCGCTTGTCATTCTCCCCGATACGCAAAATTATACCCGCGAATCGGCTTCGGAAACGACCTATCACAAGCAAATGAATTGGATCGTCAAAAACAAAGACACTGCTCTCATTCCCAATCTCAAAATGGTCTTGCACATGGGCGATATCACAAACGACAACACCGATGCGCAATGGAAAGTCGCCAAAAGCGCCCATAAAATATTGAAAGATGCCAAAATCCCGTTTGCCGTCGTCAACGGCAATCACGACTACAAAGTCCGCGGCGGCATCGGCGGACGAAGCAAATCCAAATTTGCCGATTATTTTGACGAAAGTTATTTTAAAGGCATTCCCGGATATAAAGGCATGTATGCTTCGCATAACACGTATTTTAATTTTTCGGCGGGAAACCAAGAGTATCTCGTGCTCAATCTCGAGTATTATCCCCGTCAGCAGACGATTTGCTGGGCAAACGATCTGTTGCGCAAACCCGAAAATGCAAACAAAAAATTTATCATCGCGACGCATGCCAATCTTTCGCGCGAGAGCAACTACAGCGGCCACTCAAACGTCACCGACGTTGCAAACGGCGCCAAAGGCAGCGAACTTTGGTCCTATCTCACGTCGCGCCACTCCAACATGATTATGGCGCTGAGCGGTCACGTCGGCGGAAGCAAACTCAAAACGTCGAAGGGCAACAACGGCAACATCGTCGAAGAAATACTCACCGACTACCAATTCGATCTCCCCTGCTCCGAATCCAAACTGTCGGCATGCACAAACCATTGCGCCAATCAGGTCGGCGGCGGCAACGGATGGCTTCGCATTCTCACCTTTTACCCAAAAGAAAACCGCGTCAAAGTCACGACGAAATCCGTTCTCAGCGGCAACAAAAGCCATTTTTCAAAAGAGGGCAAAGATCAATTGTTCTGCTCATCGCTCAACAAAAACGGCAAAAAGTATTACGCCAAAGATCCGAACGACAAACAGCATCAATTCGAATTTACGTTCGACTTTTCGACGCCCGGAAAAAATGTTTACAACGACAAAGAGAATCTCGCATTTGCGCGCCGCACAATCAATAACAACGGGACAGGACAGCAAGTCAATCCGAGCGTCGCGGCATTTCCGGGCGGCGGTTTTGTCGTCGCCTGGGAAGACGATTCGAGCGACGCCGACGGAAAAGCGAGCGACGGCAAAAGCGCGGCGCGCGATATTTATGCGCGCATCTTGAAACCGGGCGGATGCAATGTTTCGGGCAACGCCGAAATCATCGTCAATGCGGGCGAAACCCAAGGACACCAATCCGACCCCGACGTCGCCGCCGACAAAGACGGAAACTTCGTCGTCGTCTGGACCGACGACATGGACAACAACGGTTCGACGCAAGTCTTTATGCGCGGATTCGACGCGAACGGAAAACCGCGTTATGCCCGAAAAACCGTCAATCAGGTATCGGCGCGCGATCAATATCAGCCGCGCATTGCCATGTCTCCCGACGGCAAATTCGTCGTCTCGTGGACCGACACGCGGTCGGCAAAAACGACGCCCCAAATTTGGGTGCGCGGGTTTAACGCCGACGGATCGCAAGCTTTTGCCGAACGCCCGGCCGCCGAAGCGACCGAAGGAACCCGCGTCAAATCCGATGTCTATATGGACGCAAAAGGGCGTTTTATCGTCGCGTGGGAAGACGACGGCGATGCCAACGGATCGACGCAAGCCAAATTCCGCATGTTCAACGCCGACGGTTCCTATCGATCGGGCATCAAAACGGCAAACACCAAAGCTGCGGGCAATCAAAACGGTCCGTCGATCGCCGGCACGCCCGACGGATCGAAATTCATCATATCATGGACGAATATCGCTTCGTCCGGCGCCGCCGATTACACCGTCATGGCGCGCATCTTCGACGAAAACGGCAACGAACTCAAAGCCGATTTCGGCGCTTCGTCGGCAAGCGGAAAAAATCAGAATTCCCAAGTCTGCATGAACGCTTCGGGCGATGCGATTATCGCCTGGTACGAACCCGCAAACAAAAACGTCATGCTCCGCAAATTTGCGGGCAATGCGCTTTCGTCGGCGCCGCAGCGCGTCAATCAGCCCGATAACAGCACCCAACAGGGCGGAAAATCCTTCCAGCCGGCCGTTGCATGCATTCCCGACTCGAAATATGCCGTCGTCGCCTATTCCGACGATGCCGACAACAACGGCTATTACGAGATTTACGCAACCGGATTGGACATCTGACCCCTGCCCGCAGCCGTTCATTTTTGCGCTCACGCCCGCCGCAAAAAGCGCGGCGTATGCGCGCATGCGCATAGCCGCGCCGGCCGCGCGCATGCGCTCTGCGCATAGCGCGGCTTGCCTGCCGTATTTGCCATGTTGCCTGCCGCCGCGCAGGCAGCATGGCAAACAGGCAGGCAGCGAAGGCGTATTGCGGCAACGCCGCAATAGCCTTCGCAATTATATCATTTACGAAAAATGATATCCGCCGCAAATAATATAATCTCCATTCTGCGGCAATTGCAAAAAAGCGTCATTCTGCCGATTGAGGACAATATAATAACATTGGGCTGCGTCTTTCCGCAAATGATAATATATATTTATTATCCGCGGCGATTGCCGCATTTTCGGCGCATTGCCGCATTCTCCCCCGCAACGGGGGGAGAAAAAATGATATGCTGCGGCGATCAATAATCGCGTTCTTCGGCGTCGAGAACCTCGGCATGGACAAATTGGGCGATGTCGAGTTTTTTGATGTTGACGTCGAGCGTGCGGTTTGCAATGACGCCGCAAATCTCGGCTTTGAGCGCCTCGGGCGTCATGACGCCGCGTTCGCCGTCTTTATATGTGCGCACATTGACCTGACGATTGTCGGCTTCTTTCTGTCCGACGACAATCATATAGGGCGTTTTTTGCATTTCGGCTTGGCGGATCTTGTAACCGATTTTTTCGCTGCGATCGTCGAGATGCGTGCGGATGCCGGCGGCTTCGAATTCCTCAGCCAAAGCCTTGCAATAGGGCACAAACGCATCGGTAATCGGCAAAAACGCCGCCTGCACGGGCGCAAGCCACGTCGGGAACACGCCGGCCAAGTGTTCGATGAGAATGCCGATAAAACGCTCGTACGATCCGAAAATCGCGCGGTGAATGACGACCGGGCGCGCGACCGCATTGTCGGCCGTCACGTATTCGAGCCCAAACCGTTCGGGAAGCTGGAAGTCCAATTGGATCGTCGCGCATTGGATCTGACGCCCGAGCGAATCCGTCAATGCGATATCGATTTTCGGACCGTAGAACGCGCCGTCTTTGGGCTTGAGATTGTAATCGATCCGATTGTCGGCAAGCGCATTGGCAAGCGCGGCCTCGGCCTTGTCCCACAGTTCGGGATCGCCCATGAAATCGTCCGGACGCGTCGAAAGATAAAACTTATACGAAAGATCGAAAAGTTTATAATGATTTGCGATGAGGCGTATCAGCTTGCTTATTTCGTCTTCGATTTGTTCGGGCGCAACGAACAAATGGGCGTCGTCTTGCATGAATTGACGCACGCGCGTGAGCCCCGACAAGGCGCCCGAAAGCTCGTTGCGGTGCAAAACCTGACGCTCGGCCACGCGCATCGGCAATTCGCGGTAACTATGTTTGTGCTGTTTGTAAAATAGCATCGTATCGGGGCAGTTCATCGGTTTGAGACACATCGTCCGGTCGTCGACTTCGAGTTTGAACATCGCCTCCTGATAATGATCCCAGTGCCCGCTCGTGCGATACAAATCGGCATCGTACATAATCGGATTGAATATCTCGATATACCCTTCTTTTCGCTGTATCTCGCTCCAATAGCGATGCAATTCGCGATAAATCGCATAGCCCTTGGGCTGCCAGAAAATCGCGCCCGGCGCGTAGGGATGCATGAAGAACAAGTCGAGATCCTTGCCCAGCTTGCGATGATCGCGCTTTTTGGCTTCTTCCTGAATGGCCAAATAAGCTTCGAGTTCGGCTTTTGTCGGCCAAACCGTGCCGTATATGCGCTGAAGCATCGGGCGGGACGAATCGCCGCGCCAATAGGCGCCGGCGACGCTTGTCAATTTAAAATGCTTGCATTCTCCCGTGCGGCGCACGTGCGGTCCCGCGCACAAATCCGTAAAATCGCCTTGCGTATAAATCGAAACTTCTTCATCGGCGATCTTGTCGATCAATTCGAGTTTATAAGGCTGCAGGGCAAAAAACTCGCGCGCCTGCGCTTTGGTCATCGACGTATGCTCAAACGCGACGTTCGATTTGACGATTTCTTTCATCTTCGCCGAAATCGCTTCCAAATCGGCATCGTTGAGCGGACGCGGAAGATCGAAATCGTAATAAAAACCGTCGGCAATTGCCGGACCGATGGCAAACTTTGCATCGGGAAACAGCATCCGCACGGCCTGAGCCATGATATGGCTTGCCGAATGGCGCATCCGCGCCAATTTCTCGCGTTTTTGTGCTTCGGGCGTATCCTGAGCCGCCCGGCCGCAATGTTCACACATATGAATTTCCTTAATCGCTTTGTTCCGTATGACAAAAAAAAAGCCGAACGCATGATGGGTTCGGCAAAAAACGCTTGTGTTACGAAATTATTTCTTCGCGCTTTTCGCGGCTTCGGCAGCGCGCGACATGCGTTCTTTCTTCTTATTTTGAGCTTTAATACGGCTCATTTTCAAACTTTTGCGGCGATCACCTCTTCCCATAACGAAAACTCCTTAATGTTAAAGCGCAAAACGCCGGGTCCGCACACCAGAAAAGGACTCACGGCGCGGCGGAATCTAGGCTTATTCCCATACGGTGTCAAGTCCATATCACGCAAGCGCGATGCGCCTCAGGGGGGCTTGAACGGCTAAGTTTCGGCGCAAATGTCGCCGATTTCGTAGGGCAACGCCGCTTCGATGCGATCTCGCGGCAGCGAAACCATCGCGCCGACCTGTCCGGCGCTGAATACGACATCGTCGCGGCGCAAAAGGCTGCGATCAAAGACCGTCGCAAATTGTTTTTTCATCCCGATCGGCGAGCACCCGCCGTGGATGTACCCGGTCAGGGCGAGCAGATCTTTTTGCCTGACCATTTCGACCGATTTTTCGCCGACGGCGCGCGCCGCCTTCTTGAGATCGAGCTGAGCGTCGGAAGGAATGACAAATACATAATGTTCGCCCGATCCGGCAACCGTCACGAGCGTTTTAAACACTTCGCCGGGCGATCGGCCCAAGCGCTTCGCCATATCGACGGCCGTCGACTCCGGACCGAATTCAAACCGATGCGCTTCGTACGGAATATGATGTTTGTCCAGCATGCGCATCACGGTCGTTTTGACATCATTTGACTTTTTGGACATTGCAGCGGCGCCTCCGAAAATCGCCGAAATACATTGCTTTTTTTTATGCTTATGCATTATTTCTCATGTCTGTTCATGCATGATACAAAACTCGGTTCTGTATTTATTCCCGCGCATCAAATCATGGATCGCGCGCAAGCCGCCGATAAACGCCGGGATGCGTTTTTTTTGCGATCGCAAGCAACCGATCGGCGTCGGGAGCCTTTGCCGCCTTCAATCCGCGCAGCGTATGAAAAACGACCGCAGGCGACGCATCTTGCGCCGTCAGCGCCAGCGAAGACATGGCATTGTCGCGCAAAATGGGATCGGAATTATTTTTGGCAATTTCTGTCAAAGCCCGAATAGCCGCTATTTTGACAACAATATTGGCGTCGAACATTTCGTTGGCAATCGAAGCCGTCACAATTTGCCCATTCTTTTCGCCGACGAGCCCGGCCAAAACCGTCAGCGCAACGATGCGCAAATCATCCGACTGCTTCGCGCGCGAAAAGATTTCCTTTGATATCGCGGGCGTCAGCCGTTCGGGCGTCATGCCGGTCATCGAAAGCAAAACATTTTCGGCAACCGTTCCGTCGCTGTCTTTGAGCAGCGCCGCCCGCAAACTGTCGCCGTTTTCTCCGATCCAACGCAATCCGTATGCAATATCGCGCCGCGTTGCGGGATCTTGCGCATACATATATTTTGAAAACGTTTCGGGCGCATGAACGGGATCGGTGCGCGCCAAAGACAAAAGAGCCGCCGATATCTTATAATCGCCGGCAGGCAGCGCGCCGCCTGCCGCTTGCGCCCGCGCGCGAAGCGCCGGCCGCGCAATTTTTTCCGATTCGGCCGCGCTGCAATGCGTCCCAAGCCATGCCGCCGTCATCGGCGCATAAACCGACTCCGTTCGCGCATTGTCTCCGTCCGATATTGCAGCAACGAAATCGCCGCACGATGCTTGCGATGTTTCCAATGCGCGATAAGCCGCTTGACGGATAACCCCGCTGCGGCTCCGAAGACCGCGCGCGGCAGCGCGAGGCGAAACAATTTGATGCGGCGAAAGCGCGGCGAGCCTGTCCCATGCGTCATAGGGCTCGATGTCGCCGTCGCTTTCGACCAAAACTGCAAGCGAAGCCTCAAGCAACGATCCCGATCCGAATTCGGCCGACCGCTGCGCCGCCGCGACGGCGTTTGCCGTCGCCGGGCTTTTCCAAAGCCATGCGGTCAACGCGTCATCTTGCCCCGCGGCGTGCATCGCTTCGGCGATAATGCCGATGTTCGCCGATTTTGCGCCCGATAAAATGGCTTCGCCGCGCAAACGCCAAAACTCTGCCGCTTCGTCGCGGTTTAAGGCGGCATGCGATGCGCGCGCCAGGTTAAACGGCGCTTCGTCCGCCGATTGAAACAACACCGCCATGGCGCAAAATCGGATACTCTTTGACGGCGATGCCAATGCCGCCGATGCCCTTTGGATTTGATGCGGCGAAGGCAATTCAATAACCCGGCGCATGGCGTCAGCCGCCGATGCGCCGAGTTTTGCATTGCCGATCGTCAGCAGAGCTTCGAGCGCGGCGTTGACCGTTACAGGATCGGACGATTCGAGCAATTTGACGATACGCTTTTCGGCGCCCGGAAACCCGTTCGCCAGCATGCCCCGCATAATCCCGCTTCGGACAAAGCCGTCGCCGCCGATCAAATCCGCTTCCATTGCGGCAACGACGGACTTATCGCGCTTTTGCGCGCGTTCCCGAAACGCTTTGAGAGAGATATGCTCTTCGCCGACTTGCACGAGCGACGCAGGCGATGCTTCGGACTTCGGATCGAGCGCCTGCCACAGCGGCAATACCGCGACATAATGCGGCAACTGTCCGTATCCCGACAATACACGCGACGTTCCGCACATAAACTTCGGCAATTTAAATCCGTGATAAGCGAAGCTTTCGGAAATTTCCGCCGAAATAATTGCGCTGTAACCGCATTTGGTTTCGTCGATGACGACGGCGCCCGATGTTTCGTCGAACGATGTCGCGCCGTATGTCGGGAGCTTGCGGCGGCGCAAACAATCGAATATTTGACGCGGTTCGGCCGACGCAACGTCGGCGGTTTGCGGCAACAGCATATACGAATCCTTCGACGGAGACGTCCGCATATAACTGTATATAACCGTTTCCTCGGCATGCGCCGCCGTTTGCATCCCCATTCCGGACATTGCGCCGATTATCGCAAAAAATGCAACATTCAGACGCAGATATCGTTTTTTATGCGCCGCATTCATACTAACCTCTTATAATATTCTGCATCGAAAGAGATGCGATCCGCCAATGCTCCGCGCCGCCGTCAAATTGCCCGCGCCCGAGCGATTCATGCATCGGACGGCTTCCGCATATCGCGCAATGCATCTAACCTTTCCGGCGCGCCCGAGCGATTCATGCATCGGACGGCTTCCGCATATCGCGCAATGCATCTAACCTTTCCGGCGCGCCCGAGCGATTCATGCATCGGACGGCTTCCGCATATCGCGCAATGCATCTAACCGTTCCGGCGCGCCCGAGCGATTCATGCATCGGACGGCTCCCACATATCGCGCAACGCATATAACCGTTCCAACGCGCCCGCCCCATGTTTCGATGCCGACTGCGCAATGCGTTCAAACGGCTTTTCGGCGCATAAACATTCGGGATTTTTGCTGTAAAAGTTATCGGCATACGCAATCAATTTTTCTTCAAGCGTCACGGGCAAATAATCGGCTTCGGGCAGCGGCAGATCGGAGTTGCGGATATCGGCCGCGCTCAGTCCCGCGCCGATATGCGTTTCGCACACGCGCGCATGCCGAGCATAACGCTTCGGATCGACGGCGCGCAAATGCGCCGCGCCCAAAATCCCGTGCTGCATATAAGGCGCCGCGCCCCGGCAATAAATCCCCGGCGCATCGACCCCGATTATCCCGTAATCGTGCAGCATCGACGCCTCGCGGACAAAACCGTAGTCGATGCAATCGGCATAACGGCTGCGGCGCGCAAGCTCTTCGGCTTTGCGCCATACAAGCGACGAATGAATCGTCAATATTTCCATGCAGCGCGGATCGACCGAAGCTTGCGGCGGCAATTTGCCGATCGTCATGATGATGCCCCCGATGCGCCGATCAAAAGGACGATGAGAAGGACAATCGCGACAATCGCAATTGCCCACACGGCGATCTGCGCCGCGCGCCTCTTTGCCGCGCTGCGGCGCGCAGTCAAACCGGCGTTTTGAGACATTTCGCCCGCGCAAAGCGCGATATTCTCCGATTGCGCGGAATTTCCGGATTCGCATGCGCAATTCGGCATCAAAGCATCTTCTTTGTCCGAAACTTTAGTCTTTGCAGGGTCTTGCGAATTTTGCGCATTTGCACCGCGATTATCCGAATTTTCGGCAGATGCATTCCGGTCTGCCGAAGCGCCGGGCGCATCATCGGCCGAGATCCGTTCATCCGGCGCTCCCTGCGTCGGATTCGCTTGCGCGCCGTTATCCGTTTCATTGCCTTCGGGCGGCTTAATCGATGCGACGATCTTGCCCAACTCCGACGGCGGATTCCCCATTGAGTCCAAAAAACCGCGCAAATCGTCGGCAAACGCCTTGGCCGATTGATACCGTTTTGCGCGATCCCGCGCCAATCCCTTCATCAAAATGGCTTCAAGCGAAGCCGGAACCTCGGGGTTTATCGCGCGAACCGACGGCACAATCGATTTGCGCACCAAATCCAAAATTTTCATTTCGACCGGATCGACGAAAAGCGGACGCGACGTCAGCATTTCCCACAAGACGATGCCGACGGCATAAATGTCGCTTCGCAAGTCGATGCTTTCGCCGTACGCGGCTTCGGGCGACAAATAGCTGAATTTCCCCTTGATCAGCCCCGGAACCGTTTTCGATATCTGCGATTTCGACTTGACAAGCCCGAAATCGGTAATTTTGACATCGCCGTTATACCCCAGCAAAATATTGGGCGGACTTACGTCGCGATGGATGAGATTGAGCGGTTCGCCTTTGTCGCTGACATGGACATGGGCATATTGCAAACCGTCGAGCACGCAGACGGCGATGCGAACCGACTCGTGAACGGGCAACGTAAATTTGTACTGATTTGCAAAGCTCAATACTTCGCGCAAATTCGTCCCGTCGACGAATTCCATCGACATAAAAAGCGAATTGTCCATCATGCCGATTTGATCGACGCGCACGATATTGGGGTGTTTGAGCGTCAGACACACCCCGGCTTCGTCGATAAACATCTTGACGAATTCGGCCTGACCGACGAGCGACGGCAAAATCCGCTTTATCGCCATGATTTCGCCGGTCATCGCATTGCGGGCGCGGAAGATCTCCGCCATTCCGCCCGCATCGACGCGATTTAATATTTCAAACTGCGTCGCTTTCTCATGCATTGCGCACCGTTCCTCCTCGCTTTTCGCTCAAAGCGCGCAAAAGTTTGTGATGCAAATCGCCGAATGCGCTCCCGCTCATCCCCAACACGACATCGCCCGCGACGAGCTCCCGCGACAATGCCGCGACGATATCGCCGACATCGGGGATGAGCCTTGCATGAACGCCGCGCGCGTTGAGATCGGCGGCAATGCGCGGAATATCGATGAGCATTTCGGGCGCAAGATCGTCTTTTTTCCACGGCGCGCTCAGCACGACTTCGTCGCATTCCGACAGCGCTTCGGGATATTCATGCTGAAAAATGGCGCGCCGCGACGTGTTGCTTTTCATTTCGAAAACGCCCCATATCCGCCGCTCAGGATACCGCGCGCGGATGGCGCGGACCGTCTCGCGCACCGCCGTCGGATGATGCGCAAAATCGTCGTAAATATCGATGCCGCCGACCGATCCGATCCATTCTTGGCGTTTTTTGACCCCCGAAAACCGGGCAATGCCGCGCAATATGCCGTCATCGCCGACGCCCAATTCGCGCGCCATGATCGCCGCGCATGTCATGTTATAAACGTTATGCCGTCCCGTAAGCCCCGATTTGATCGAAACGCAAGCGCGGCCGCCCGATGCATCGTCAAGCTCAAAAACCGATCCGCCGTCGCAAAATTCAATCGATCGCGCAAAATAACGCGCCTGTCCGTTGCGCCCTTTGCATGCACAAAGATCGCCGCAATTGTTATCTTCGCCCGCATCGGCGGAATACCCGATTGCGCGGCACGGCGCATGCGAAACGACGCGGCAAACGTTTTCGTCGTCGGCATTGTAGACAATTGTTCCGTCGGCCGGCATCGACGAAACGAGATCGGAGAATACCCCGATGATTTCTTCGATATTCGCATAAATGTCGGCATGATCGAATTCGATGTTGTTTATCGCCAAATGCGTCGGCGCATAATGCCAAAATTTCGGCACTTTGTCGAACCACGCCGTATCGTACTCATCGCCCTCGGCGACAAAAACATCGCCCGCGCCGTCATGCCCGCCGCATCCGTATGCCAAAACTTCGCCGCCGATGAAAATCGACGGATCGCGGCCGGCGGCGGCCAAAATCGACGCAACAAGCGACGACGTCGTCGTTTTGCCGTGCGTCCCGGTTACGACGGCGCGCAACGCTTTGCGTTTGAGAAAAAAATGATACAGCGTCTCGGGCTGCGAAAGCGTCGCAAACCCGCGCGCCATCGCCGCCAAGCACTCCTCGTTCGTCCGTCGGCAAACATTCCCGACGACGACGATCGTGTCGCTCGGATCGAGACCGGCGAGGTTGTCGGGATTCCATCCGGTCATCGTGCGAATGCCGCTTTTGGCCAAGATATCGCTCATGGGCGGATAAAACCCCGTGTCGCTTCCGCTGACCTCATACCCCGACTCGCAAAGCAAAATCCCCAGCGCGCCCATCCCCGTGCCGCAGCATCCCAACAGATGAAACCGCCGCGCCGACGCGTTAAACGGCGGGCACGCCCGCTTTGCCTCTGCTGTCATGATGATTCCTCCGATTGACATCGTCCGTGATTTCTCGGCTGCGCCGTCGGGCATCACATATAAAAAGCCGCATCCGACGCAACCGACGTCTTTCGCCCGCCGCAAAATCGCGCCCCGGCGCATCGCGCGGAGCATAAGCCTTGCAGCAAAAAACTCAAGTTTTGCCCCTATACCCCCATATCGAGCGGAGAATCAAAAAAAAATCCCCCCGGGCTTGCCGGCTTTGCGAACGTGTTTAACCTCATGCCCCGGTTGCGGCGGATCAATGCGCCGCTTCGTTTTTTTTAGGAGATTTGAACATGATGAAACCACTCAATGACAACGTGCTCGTCGAACGCATCGAACGCGATGCCGTCAGCAAAGGCGGCATTATCATCCCCGACACGGCGAAAGAAAAACCTGCCCAAGGCATCGTCGTCGCCGTCGGTCCGGGCAAACGCGGCAAAGACGGAAAACACATCGAAATCGATGTCAAAACCGGCGAAAACGTCCTCTTCGGCAAATATTCGGGCACCGAAGTCAAGCTCAACGGCAAGGAATACGTCATTTTGCGCGCCGACGATATCTTGGCCGCGTTCGACGCATAAGCATTCGCCCGAGGCGCGCGCAATTCTCCGGCGCAAAGAGCGGGACGAACGCGCGGCGTTTGGCAACAAAGAAGCCGGAGCATGCGGTTGCGGCGGGCGCGGCGCTATTTCGCTTTCGCTCAATACGCGCCGCCTGCGCGGCTATCGGCCGGCGGCCGATACGCCGCGCCTGTCGGGCTATCGGCCGGCGGTCGATAC
>CAVGZQ010000064.1:12515-13238 GCA_963633515.1 Bacteroidaceae bacterium | reverse complement strand
CGCCGGCGGGCAAATCTTCTTCGCACGAGCCGATGACGATTTTGCATTGATCCGAGCAAGCGGCTTTTCCGCCGTCTTTCCACTTTTTGCCGGAATCGAACTCGGCGCACGTCAATTCCGTTTCGAGCGACGGCTCGCATTGTTCTCCGGACGCCGTATCGACGGCGCCGTCGCCGCACTTGGCTTCGGAGCCGTTTTTGTCGCTGTCCGAACAGCCGAAAGCCAAAAGTGCCAAAGCAGTCAAAAATAATGTCTTTCTCATGTTTTGCTCCTTGCGGGCGATGAATGCATGCGCCGTTGCCCGATGCTTCGGGACAGCGCGACAAAAAGCGGCGGCAGTTATCGGAAACGGCGCCGCAACATCAAAAAAAATCGATCCCCCCCGGACCCTCGGCAACAGCCTTCGATCCGATCGGCGCAATCTGAACCGAACATTGCGTCGAATGCATTCGATGAAGCGTGCGCAACATGCAAAAAATATGCCGAATTTTATATTTTGCAACAATCGAAATATATTCAAAATGCGCGATATGGCATGAAATATAATTCAATTATCGCCTTTCGGGCAGACGATATAAACGATCCAAAAGCGCCCGGTACTGTAACCGAAGGAATCGCAAATATCTAAACAGAATTTCCGAGTCTGACGAAATAAAACAACCGTCTTCGCCGGAAAGCCGACGAAACGGAAGGTTCTGCATGTCTTCGGCCGAATGGCACAAT
>CAVGZQ010000064.1:10008-12431 GCA_963633515.1 Bacteroidaceae bacterium | reverse complement strand
CTCGATGCACAGAAAGCAACGGCGCATCGCGGATCGTTTCGGAGAACGATTGCCGGGCAAAAGAAAATGCCGGAACGAAAGATTATTCGATAAAAAGCGATGATGCGAATCGGGTTCGACGCCGAAACGGCGGTTTTCCGCGAGGGCAAAGCGGAAAGAAGCCGCAGGATCAATCGAATTTAAACCAAGCCAAATACTCGACATTGCCTTTTTTTGCGCCCGGCAGCGAGCTGTCGGCGCCGTCTGCGAAGCGATACCCCATGGCGCAAGCAAGCTCGATGATCCGTTCGATGGCGCGGGCGCGGGCGCTTTGATCTTTTACGCGTCCGTCGTCGACGAAATCGCGCCCGACTTCAAATTGCGGTTTAATCAAAAAGACGCAATCGGCGCCGGGGGACAAATGATGTTTCAGCGGCTCGAGTATTTTGTCGAGCGAAATAAATGAGACATCGGCGACGGCCAAGTCGATGGGATCCGGAAAAAAGCCTTTTTCGGTGTATCGGAAATTCGTCCGCTCGATGTTCACGACCCTTTGGTCGGTGCGCAATTTCCAAGCCAATTGACCATAGCCGACATCGAGCGCATAGACTTTTTTTGCGCCGCGCTGCAACAAACAGTCGGTAAAACCGCCGGTCGATGCGCCGATGTCGAGCGCGACTTTGCCGGCGACTTCGATCGCGCCGAAGCGCGTCAACGCTGCGTCGAGCTTAAGACCGCCGCGCGAGACAAACGGGTTGAATTGCCCGGAAACCCGAACGTCGGCATCGTTCGGTGTCGGCGTTCCGGCTTTGTCGACGCGTTTTCCGCCGACAAACACATTGCCCGCCATAATCAGGGCTTTGGCCTGCGTTTTGTTGGGCGCCAATTCATGCGCGACAAGCCAATCGTCGAGACGTACTTTTTCTTTCATCGCAATCGGTCCGACGTTTATTTTTGCGGCGTAGCTTTAAGGCTCGCTTTTCCGTCTTTGATGTAGACGGAAAACTTCACATTTTTGCAATTGTAATTCTTGATGAGGCGGTCTTTTTCCCGCGCCAAACGGCTTACAAACTGTTCGAGCGTAAATTTGCCCGTATCTTCGCCGCATTGCTTTTGCGTTTCGACGTACTGTTCGTAGAGTTGTTTGAAGCATGCGTTGTCGGAGAGCGGATCGATGTCGACGCGGCTTCCCGTCAGAGAAAACACGCCCGATCGCGACAATCCGCGATTGAATTCAAAATCGCCCGACGTCCCCGGCGCAACGGGCAAATTCATTTGCGACACGTCTTTTGCGCGGCGTTTCAAAGCGTCATAGAGCGCATTGTTATCGACCGGCGCCGCATCTTGAATCGATTTTCCCGACCACGACGGCGCCGGTCTGAACGATTCTTCCTTTTTGTCGTTTGGTTTGCGCGTTGCCAAATCGGGCGACGAAGGCGCCGTTTTGCGTTCGAGGGGCGACGGCATCGCCGACGCGCCGGCGTTTGTTTTGGCGACGGGCGAAAGCCCGTTGAGCGTCCCGGTTTTTGGGGGTTGAGCCGATTCGCGCGCCTGAATAGGCGTCAGCGGTTTGGGGGCCGGCGCGCCGCCGGGCGATGTCGGCATCTTATTGCGAGGATCGCGTCCGACGTTTGAAATCTTCGGAATAGACGATAATTTCGGGAGATCCGATATCGGTTTGAGGCGCGTTTCGGTATCAATGCGAGCGCTGCCCGAACTGCTCATGTGGCGTTTTTCGTCTTTTATCGCATTTAAAAAACCGGTCATGCCGAAGCCCGATTCTTCGTTCGCATCGGCGTCGAGCAAGTCAATCGACGATTTTATGCTGTCCGCAATTCCGATTTCTTCCGTTTGTTTTTTCGCATTGCCCGAGTCATCGGACAAATCAAACGCCGGCAAATCTTTGTGCGCATCGGCCGGCGACGATTTCGCCGGCATGATAATCGCGTCGAAACTCTCTGCGATTTCGTCCCATCCGTCGTCGGAGATGGCATCGAAGATATCGCGGCGATCGTCTTTTGGCGCAGGGCTTTTCGCAGATTTTGCGTCCGAGACGGGGCTTGCCGCCGATCGGACATCGCCGTCGGCGAGCCGTCCCAAGCGTTCCAATTCGTCGGCTTCGTCGAGCGTGAGATCGGCGTTTTTCGTTATCCGCAGCGACGCATTGAGCGCATCCGGGGAGTCCGAAACGTTGGGATCCGACGATTTCCCCGATTGCGAATCGTCGCCGGCGATGCATTTGACGGGGCTGTTGACGACCGTGCACGGCGAGATCGAAGCGACGGCGTCTTCGAGACGCGTCTTTTCTTCGGCCAAGCTCATGCGCATGATTTGTTCTTTTTTAAAGGCGGTTCGCGCAAATTCGAGCTGTTCGTTGAGCTGCGCGGCTTCCTGCTTCAGGATTTCGACTTCATGTTCGAGCCGATCGACGCGCGTTTGAGCGG
>CAVGZQ010000064.1:6241-9998 GCA_963633515.1 Bacteroidaceae bacterium | reverse complement strand
GCGGTTTTCTCCGACAGGAGACGTTCTTTTTCCGATTTTTCGGTTTCCCGGGCGTTTCGCAGCGCAGCGATTTCCTGCGAATTATCGTCATTTTGCGCCGCCGGCGCGGGCGTTTTGAGGTTATCGTCTTTTTGCGCATCATCTTTTCGCCGGCGCGTGCAGACCCATCCGATAAGCGCAAAGACGATGCCGCCGGCAATCGCCAAAAAGCGATTTTTGCTTTCCGACGGCGTGCCGCTTTGCGGCATCGCCGCCGCAGGCGCGCCGTCGGGCGCGATGCCCGCAACGGAATCGCCGACCGGCAATATCGTCGCGACTTCGCAGCCGGAATGCGTCGAAGATCTCGAAAAACGGTATGTCGCGCCGTCGGATTCAAACGTTCCGGCGGCGCCGGCCTGTCCGTCGAGCGCGAGCGCAAGCGCTGCGCGGTTATCGTTAAGGCGGCAGTTTTCGGCTTCGAAAAAAGACGATGTGTCGGGCATGGCGTTGTCGCACGTCAAAATCGTTTGATTTGCGGCGTTGCAGCTGAATTCGCTCGGCAGCGGCACGTTTCTCGCTTTGTCGACGACGACGCATTCTTCGAGCGACGCATCTTTGCATGTCCAAAACGACAGCAAAAACTCGTTATTTTCGACGTGCCGCATCGATCCGCTCGGTGTTTTGGCAAATGCGCGCAGCTTTGCAAACGCCGTTTTCATTTTTTCGCCGTCGCTCGCATCGATGATCTTTCCATTTTTAAAGTCGGCAACGGCCACGGCGTTGGCCGCTTTAAACGCGCAAATGCCTTCGGCGCACATTTCTTTGACGGCGTCATAAGTCGAAGCCTTGCGCGTTTCGCCGGCATCTTGCGCCGCCAACGGCGGCGCGGCATCGGGGGTTGCGCGCATTACGCTGATGGAGCGCGCCGGTTTGGGCGTCCACAAATCGGCTTCTTTTGCCGCGTTTTCCAAGGCGCGGACTTGAGCCGCGTCGACGCGATCCATTGCCAAGACAACTGCGTCATGCGTGCCGATATGCGCCGGCGCGTCGGCTTCGTCTTGGGCATGCGATGCGGTTTGCGTTTGCGCAGATCCCGCATTTAAAGCTTCTTCTTTTGGCAAATATTGCGCAATTGCCGCCGCTGCCGCCAATCCCGAAACAATAACAAATGATATCCGACCAATCATAACGAAGACTCCCTGTTCTCAGCAGCAAAAAAGCGCCGTTTTTCCTAACAGATAACGCCGCAGCTGACAAGAATTTGCGCAACGCGCGCAAAAGCGCGGCGTATGCCCGCAGGGCTGCAAGCCCGAGGACATAGCCGCGCCGGTTGCGCGTATTGCCCGCCGCCGGGCGGGCAACAGCGCAACAAGCCTGCCGTATTTGCCGAAGGCAAATAGGCAGGCTGCGAAGGCGTATTGAGCCCCGTCGGGGCGAAATAGCCGAAGCATCGCGCTGCCGGTCTCATGTCATGAACCGACCGGCGCCGAAGACAGATCCGACCGTCAGAATGCGCAGTTTTGCCGTCGCATTGCCTCAAATAATCATTGACAAAAAACGATCGCACGCCCTAAAAAGTTGCGGTTTTTGCGGGGGCAAAAAAAATCGGCCCCGGCGGCGAGCTGCGCGAAATGCTTCGGGCGCGCGCATCAGACCTTTACTGCGAGCTGAGCGGCTTGCGCATCGATTTGAAATAATCCGCGGCAACCTGCTCTTGGAGATTCCATATTATTATGAGTTACAGAAACGTAGCGATTATAGCCCACGTCGACCATGGCAAGACGACTCTCGTCGATGAGCTTTTGAAACAATCCGGCAGTCTCGACAACAAGCGCAACGTCGTCGACCGCGTCATGGATTCGAACGCGTTGGAGCGCGAGCGCGGGATTACGATTATCGGCAAAGCGACGTCGGTCGAGTGGAAGGGCGTGAAAATCAATATTGCCGACACGCCGGGACATGCCGATTTCGGCGGCGAAGTCGAACGGATGCTGACGATGGTCGACGGGGTCGTTTTGCTCGTCGATGCAGCCGAGGGACCGCTTCCGCAAACGCGATTCGTCCTCAAGAAGGCGCTTGCGCGCGGGTTGGCGGTTATCGTCGTGCTGAACAAAATCGACCGCCAAGATGCCCGGCCGGCCGAGGTTTTGGACGAAGTTTATTCGCTTTTCATCGATCTCGACGCAAACGACGAGCAAATCGAATTCCCGGTGCTCTATGCGATTGCCCGCGACGGCGTGTCGGGCACGAGTTTGGAGGATATCCGGCCCGATTTGTCGCCGATATTCGATGCGATTTTAAAGTACATTCCCGAGCCCAAGGGCGATCCGAACGGCAATTTGCAAGCGCTCGTCACCAATACCGATTACGACAATTATTTGGGCAAGATGGCCGTCGGACGCGTGTTTGAAGGGACGCTGTGCGAAGACGAATTGCTCACGATTATGGGCGAAAATGGCAATCGGCAAATCAAAGTCGGGCAGCTTTATGTTTTCGACGGGCTCGATCGCAAACGCGTCAAAGAGGCGCCGGCCGGGGAGCTTTTCTCGGTCGCCGGCGTCGAAGAAATCGCCATCGGCGACACGCTGTCTTCGGCCGAAAACCCCGTCGCGCTCCCGCGCGTTCACGTCGACGAGCCGACGATTTCGATGTTTTTCAGCGTCAACAACGGTCCGTTCGCCGGAAAAGAAGGCAAACTCGTCACGACGCGCCATATTTCCGAGCGCCTGTTCAAAGAAGCCCGCGCCAACGTTTCGATGCGCGTCGAAGAAACCGACTCGAAAGATACGTTTAAAGTCGTCGGGCGCGGCGAGCTTTCGCTGTCGATTCTCATCGAAACGATGCGCCGCGAAGGCTTCGAAATGTGCATTTCAAAGCCCGAAGTCGTGACGAAAAAAGACGAAAACGGCAAAACGCTCGAGCCGATGGAACGCCTCATCCTCGACATGCCCGAAGTCAACGTCGGCGCCATCACCCAAATGCTCGCTTTGCGCAAGGGCATCATGGACACGATGAAATCGCTCGGTTCGGGACGCGTTCACGTCGAATTCGACGTGCCGTCGCGCGGGCTGATCGGATTCCGTTCGCAGTTTTTGAACGAAACGCGCGGCTTGGGCATTATGAATACGCTGTTCGGCGGCTGGGCGCCGTGGTTCGGCGCCATGAATTACCGCCAAAACGGCGCGCTCGTCGCCGATCGCGACGGCAAGAGCATCCCTTATGCGCTGTTCCATCTCCAGCCGCGCGGGGTCTTGTTCGTCGGTCCGGGCGTCGATTGCTACGAAGGCATGATCGTCGGCGAAAACTCCCGTCCCAACGATATCGATGTTAACGTTTCGCGCGAAAAGAAGCTCTCGAACATGCGCGCCGCCGGACGCGACGACAATATCATTCTGACGCCGCCGCGCGTCATGTCGCTCGAAGAAGCGATCGAATGGATCGACGAAGACGAACTCGTCGAAGTCACGCCGATTTCGATTCGGTTGAGAAAACGGTATCTGACGGCGGCGCAACGCATCCGATCTATCCGGGCGGCAAACAAGGCCGATCAGCAAAATACGTAAAATGCGCGCCGCCGCGGGGCGGCGCATTCTTTTGCGTTCGACGCGCTTGCCGCCGATACTCGGAGATCGTGTTTGCCCCAAAAAAAAGCGGCTTCCTTTCGGGAACCGCTTTTTGGGCGATTGGCATGTTGTTATGGACGGCGATTATTCGGCTTTTTCGTCCGAATCTTGTTCGGACGCTTCTTTGCATTCGGAACATTCTTCGGCTTTTTCTT
>CAVGZQ010000064.1:0-6063 GCA_963633515.1 Bacteroidaceae bacterium | reverse complement strand
ATAGAGATCGTCGAGTCTTTCGATGTACTTGCCGCATGCTTCGGGCAACTCAAGCTCGTTGCGTTTGACGAGCTTGTAGACTTTTTTGCCGAGTTTGAGGAACTGCTTGTTGGCTTCGCGTTCTCTGAGTTGTTCTTCTACGACGGCTTTGCCTTTTTCGGCGGCATCTTTTGCCGTTTCGACGGCAGTTTGTCCGAGCGATTGGGCTTTGCTGATGATCGTAGCGATTGTTCCTTTTACGGTTTCTTTTACTTCTGACATGGTATGACTCCTTAAGGCAAGCGACAGCAATATCGCGGTTTTTTATGGACAGACACCCGGATGTGCCCGACGCAGTTCAGCCAAGCTCTTTTCGTAGCGGGCTTTTCTGAACTCAGTTAATTTTTGCTTCGGATCGTCGCCCGACAGCGCTTTTTGTATCGATTGGCATGCGTCTGCGAATTTATTCATTCTCGCATAGAGCACGGCTTTTGCAAACGCGAAATCGTAATTCAAATCCGAATTTTCGGATTGGGTGAGTTTGGCGATTTTGTTTTCGATCGGCATATTCGAAAGCTCGATCTGCCAACGCAAAAAAGCCGTCCGTTCTTCGGGCGACTCAAATCGCGACGCCGTGTAGAATTCCGCTGCGAGCGCAAACCACAGATGACGGTGCAAAAGCGCCGCGACCTGACGCGTTTCCGGCGTAAAACTGCCGTCGTCCGATCGCAGCCGTTCGACTTCGCTCAGCGCGTCGAACGCCGCAATTTCGTTGCCGATGATTCTTGCGAGTTCGGGGGTATGCGTTTGGCAGAGGGTTAAAATATCTTCGCGCGCATGCGGCTTTTTTTCGTAGAGCGGAGCGAGTTTTTCGAAAGCTTGTTCGCCGACCCAATAGATCGCCGAAAACGACGTATTGGCGATGAGCCCGGTCAAATCGGCTTCGAGTTGCTGTTTCGTTTCGCGGATGGCTTGTTCGGTTTCTGCCGATTCGCCGTCGGCGGCAACGAGCGATTTATAGGCGATCCAGTCGCAAATCGTCGCGACGGCATTTTCGTCGTTCGGATCGGTCGGATCGCCGAACCACGCCCGATGCGCTTTGTCCAAAAGGGCAAATTGTCCGTCGATCGGTTCGAATTCGAGCGACGATTGTTCTTGAGACGGCACAATGAGCATGACGACGGCTGCCGCCATGAGGATGATGCCGATTATGGTCATGATGCGTTTGGACGTATTCATAGTTTATCTGCCGTTTAGATAATGACATCAAATTTTATCATAAAAAAATCTCCGCGGCGATAAAAAATCATTGCTTCGTCAGCGCCGCGCATCGGGCGGCGGCTTGCTTGACGGCGTCGGTCTGACGGGCGCGCGGCGCGTATTCGAGCGCTTCGCCGTATTTGCCCAGGTTGGTGCATGCAATGGCGAGAAGTTCGTAGGCGCGCGCGATTTGATCGCTGCCTTCGGCAGCGAGTTTCATTTGATGACCGAGCATTTCGAGCTTGCGCCAGTCGTGGGCGCGTGCCGCGACGAGTCCTTTCTCGTACAGCGCTTCGGCCTGAATGCCGATCCGGTTCATCCGCTTTTTCGCCGCATTCCCCGTTCCGCGCAACGCCTCGGCAAAGCTGTCGAAATTGATAAACGCAAAGTAAATCGAAATGAAGATCATGAACATGTTGCGCGTCCACGCAAAATAGGCAACCATCAGAACCGCCAATATGAAGCTGAAGACGGCAATTATCCGTTCGGCGCGGCTTTGCGATGCAAACTTTGCCAAAATATGCGTAAACACTTTGCTCCCGTCCATCGGGCGGACGGGCAGCAAGTTAAAGACGCCCCAAAAGAAATTGATATACATCGTGTAGACGAGAAAATGCGACAGAACGGGGATTTGCAAAATTGCCGCTTCGAGATTGAACAGCCTGAGCGCGAAAAGAAACGCAAAAATAACGCCCGAAATGACGATCCCCGCCATCGGTCCGGCAAGCGTGATGAAAAAATCCTGCTTCGATGTCGCCGGCCGCGCATGACTCGTTATCCCGCCCCATCCGCAAAGCGTGATATCGGGCGAAAGCCCGTAATGCTGCGCCGTCAGCGCATGGCCGAATTCGTGGAACAGCACGCCCAAAATGGCGCAAACTCCGAATATGACGGGATTGTCAAGCCCCAGGCTCAAGATGAGGATGAGCAGCAAAAACATGGGTTGGAACGAAACGGGAATGCCCCTGAATGTGAACAGATGAATGCCTTGCATGAATTCTCCTCGCTGTAAACCGGCGCGCATTCGGCGATGCACCCCGCGCACGATTTAACAATCGCTGCGCGGCAATGCATTCCGAACCTTGCGCAATTGCGTCGGCGCTTCGCGCGGCGATCGAGTGTAGGCACCGCGCCGCGCCTGTCAAAGCCTTTCTTTTCGTTCGCATTTTGCCGCGTTTTCTCTTTGAATCGTCTTTTTTTTTTGCTAAAAATTCTGCCTCCGGAAAGGGCGCGAACTATGCTACATGTAGGTGCGCGTTTGCGCTTTCTGCCGACGATCTGACAATCCCAATCGATTATCAGCCGCCGGAAATCACACGATTTTAACGGGAATGGCACGATAATATGTCTCGATCGAACGCGCTTTCATGGCGTCAATGGCTGCCGCTTTTTGGGTTATCGGCGGCGGCTTTTATCTTCAACACGTCGGAATTCATCCCGATTGGGCTTTTGCTCGATATCGGCGCATCGTTTTCGCTTACCGAAGCCCAAACGGGCGTCATGATTTCGGTCTATGCATGGGGCGTCATGGCGCTTTCCATGCCGCTCATGGTTTTGACATCGCGGTTTGAATTCAAAAAACTCCTTATCTGGGTCATGCTGCTTTTCACCGCCGGTCAGGCGGTGTCGGCGCTTGCGCCGACTTATATCCTTTTGATCGCCGGCCGTCTCATGGTTGCGACGGCGCACGCCGTCTTTTGGTCGATTGCCTCGGTCATAGCCGCCAGGATCGTCGACGACAAACACCGCCCCCTTGCGCTGAGCCTCATTGCGACCGGATCGGCAATTGCGCTCATCTTCGGCATTCCGATCGGCCGCATGCTCGGGCTTGCGATGGGATGGCGCATGACGTTTGCCGCCATCGGGCTGATTTCGGCGGCGCTGACGGCGTATTTGGCCGGCGGCATGCCAAAACTCGAAGCAACTCAGCCGTTTGCTTTCCGCGAATTGCCCGCGTTGCTCAAAAATCCCGTCCTCATCAGCATGTACATCGTCACGGTTTTCATCACGACGGGCTATTACACGGGGTACAGCTACATTGAGCCGTTTATGGCGCAAATCGCCAAAATGCCGCCCGGCATGATTACGGCGGCGCTGACGGCGTTCGGCGTGGCCGGGCTTGCGGGCAGCGCCCTCTTTACGCGCTTCTACGATGCGAACCGGCAACGTTTTATGACCGTTGCCCTGACCGGCGTCGCGGCGTCGCTGCTCTGCATGCAGCCCGGCGCAAGCATTCCGTTCGGCATGTTCGCCGTATGCATGGCATGGGGCGTCTGTTCGACGTCGTTCAGCATCGGTTTTCAGTCCGAAATCATCCGTTTCACGCAACCCAAAGACACGGCCGTCGCCATGTCGATTTATTCGGGGCTCTATAATCTCGGCATCGGCACGGGCGCTGCCATCGGCGGCATCGTCACGCAGCACAATTCGGTCGCAAACGTCGGGTACGCCGGCGGGTTTCTGACGGCTGTCGGCGTCGTCATCGCCGTAACGGCATATTTCTGCGCCATGCGCAACATGCAAAAACAAATTCAAACGTGATCTTAGTCTTCGCGCCCCAAAAAAAGGCGCATCGGCTTAAAAAACTGAGTTCTGCTTTTTTGGGGGTTGTTGCTGTTGCCTGCCTATTTGCGTTGCAAATACGGCAGGCTTGCCGCGCTATTGCCCCGAAGGGCAATACGCGCGGCTTGCGCGGCTATCGGCCGGTGCCGATACGCCGCGCCGCAGCGCGCTATGTTCGCGCTGCGCTTGCGAGCATACGCGCGCTTTTTTTTGCGCGGATTTGCTTCGTCGCGCAAGAATCTCCGATGTCCCCGCGCACAGAAAACAAATCGTCAAAAAACGTGGTCAATTCGCGAAAATTGTACATAATGACGCGTCGTTTCCGCGCGCATTTTGATGCGTGCATGCGTTTTGGGAAGGATGCTCGGGCGGTCAAAGCGCCGGCCGGCGGCTGCGCAATCCCTTCATCGATGAGGATACTGACTGTGTTTCGGCGTTATTGGGCGTTTTTTGTTCTTGCATCATTGGCTTGCGGCGGTTGCGCGCGAATGTATTCGCTCCCCGATGCGCCGCCGAAAAATGAATGGGTTAAAACGCAAAAAGCCCAAGAATCCCCCGAAGATGCCGCAAAGCGCTATTTGGACGCCAAGCGCGGCGCAATTCAATGTTTTGCGGCCTTGGCCGACGGCAATTGGACGCAAGCCCTGTCGCGGATGACCGCCGATTCTGTCGCCTATTTGCGCCAACATGCCGTCGGCGGCGATATCGAAGCATCATTAAACGCCAAAACTTTGATGTTCGGCGGAAAAACGGTTGCGTTTGACCCCGTCAATGCCGTGTTTATTTCTGATCTGACCGACATTCGCGACGAATTCGGCGGCATAAACGACGGCGAAGAAGACGAAACGACGAAAATTCTCTACGCCGTAAGCCGTTCGGGCGAAGCAAGACGCATCGCCGTCGTTTTGGAAGATAACCTTTGGAAAGTAAAATTCACCGATATTTCAAATGATGCGCTGACGCCCTGAAATCCCGTCAAACGCGGTGCATCGGCATGAGGAACCGAGATATGCTGTACGATCGATGCATCTTGACAAAGCGCAATGACGAATGGATAGGGTTAGTCGAAGTTTGCCAACGCATCGGCGAACGGTATCGTTTTGCCGCATGGATCATGGCGATTGTCGTCGCCGCCGAGCTTTTCAGGCTCGCCCTTTCGGGGTTCTGGTATTTCAACCCGTGGGAATTTGCTATTTTGGGGGTGAGTTTCTTTTTTGCCGTCGCTTTTTTCCGCAAATCGTCGAAAACATACCGCCAACGCGAAACCGTCTTCCGCCTTCCCCATGCCGCCCCTGTTCGCGACGATGTCGGGCAGATCGTCGGTTATCGCCGCAGCATCATGCTCCCCGAGCATGGCACTTTCGTTTCGTACGATATCGATCGGTTTACGCATATCGTCTTTGGGCTCATCGATTACCCTTGGCCGGGGCGAAAAAACGTTTCGATCGAAGCATTCGCCCTCTATTTGGCCGAACAAGACGGCACCCCTCATCCCATTGTCGAAGGATCGTTCGACAAATACTCGTGTTTTGCGCTCGCCCGAAAATTGTCGGCGCTCACAAAAATTCCGATCATCGAATTGGGAAAAGGTCACCCTTTCGGCAAAAAATGATGGCTTGCTGTTTATATGATGCCGCGACGGCAGTTTTCGGGGCATGCATGCGCCGGCGATCGATGCGCTTGCTGCCGATGCGAGAATAGTCTCGATATTTTCGCGCATCGGTGGCATAGAATGCCTGCAGCGCGAAATTGCGCCGGTCAAGGCATGCGTCTTCATGCGCGGCATCGGCCGGCGCAGCGTGTTCCGACATCCCGATCACGGTTCGGGAAAAGGAGAGATAACGGATGAACGGCAAAATTACCGGCGTTTGTTTGAAAGCATATGGTTCGATCCCCGAGTTTGCGTGCAATCGCTTTTCCGATATCAATCTCGTCATCGGCGAAAATGGAACGGGCAAAACGTTTTTGCTCAAGGCTTTGTATTCTGCAACCCGAGCTATCGAAGATTATAAACGCGGCGATGATATCAGAACGATTAACGAAGTGCTTGCCGAAAAATTGCGTTGGACGTTTCAAGCCGATAAACTTGGCGATATGGTGACGCGTTCGTCGAACGAGAGCCTCAGTTTTGAGATGAAACTCGATGACGATTGCATCGGATATCGGTTTTCTAAGGGGGCTGCGAGCAAAGTCGGGACAGCGACGGCTCCCTCAAAAACGCGAAATGCCAATTCGATTTTTATTCCGACCAAAGAAGTGCTC
>CAVGZQ010000063.1:0-13467 GCA_963633515.1 Bacteroidaceae bacterium | reverse complement strand
TTGGCGCGCGAAGAAGCCGAACGATTGGCGCGCGAAGAAGCCGAACGGTTGGCGCGCGAAGAAGCCGAACGATTGGCGCGCGAAGAAGCCGAACGGTTGGCGCGCGAAGAAGCCGAACGATTGGCGCGCGAAGAAGCCGAACGGTTGGCGCGCGAAGAAGCCGAACGATTGGCGCGCGAAGAAGCCGAACGGCTTGCGCGCGAAGAAGCCGAGAAAAAAGCAAAAGAAGACGAAGATGTCGTAAAATTGCTCTCGATGTGTCGTCAATATCTCAATGACGGAGATGTTCAAGAGACGTATGAGGTCATACAAAGAGCTAAGAAAACATATAAAAATAACTTACGCATCGATGCCTTCGAATGGAATTATTTGCGCATCTGAAATATATAATCATGGCTTTGTTTTCCGAGCGGCATTTTGCGGCGTCTGACGATATTTGGGCGCAGTTGATTGCAGGATCAGGTTGATATGCGCAAAGTATGCAGCGGCGCAATATATTGGCTGTCGGCTTTTGTCTTTGCAATGGGGATATGCAAAGTTTCTGCCCATGCCGCCGATGATCCCGATGTCGATTGGGGCGAAATCGAAACGCAGCATTTTTTCATTCATTTTCCCGAGACAAAAAAACATTTTGCGCAAAAAGCAGCCAATCTCGCCGAAGAAGCTCATCGCGTTCTGAGTCCTGCGCTTCGGTGGACCCCGCGAGAAAAAACGCATATCGTCGTTGAGGGGAATTTGGATGATGCAAACGGATGGGCGCGATCGACTCCGGTCAACGAAATTCATCTTTATGCTTATCCGCCGCCTCAAACATCCGAGCTTTCTGCCTATGATGACTGGTTGCGGCAGCTCGTGTTTCACGAATATGCGCATATCCTTCATACCGATCATTCGGCATCTGCGTTGTATGATGTCATCAATGCAATAATGGGGAAAATTGCCCGAAACAATGCAACATCCCCGCGATGGTATGCCGAAGGATTGGCTGTCTACTTTGAAACAAAAACGGGCGACGCCGGCAGGCTCCGAAATCCGGTGTATCAAACCGTCATGCGGCAGGCGGCTTTGTCTGATGCCATTCCGAATTTGGGGAAGCTGTCGGCGGGCATGAGCAAATGGCCGGCAGGAATGGGCGTTTATCTCTATGGCGCTTTTTTTCTCGAATGGTTGGCTCAGACATATGGCGACGAGAAGTTTTCCGAGTTTCATGCGCATTATGGCGATGATTGGATACCGTACGGTTTAAACAGGGCCGCGTTGCGAACTTGGGGAAAAACATTTGACGATCTTTATGCGCTATGGATCAAACACGCCAAAATTCACGCCGTCGCGCAAAAAAACGCTTGGCTGACAGCGGGAGAATTGACGCCGCACAAGAGCGTCATTGAGCCCTATCGGCACGCATGTCCCCGGCCGATGCGCAAGAAAAATGCGATTTCGTATGTCAGGAATAACGGCGTTTCCGGGCAAGCCATTGTCGAACTCAATACGGACTCCGGACTGCAGCGTGAGCTTGTGCGGTGTTACGGACAATGCGCGCATCGTTGGTCGAGCGATGATAAACGCTTGTTTTTTATGCAATCGGTGACTGAAGACGGGTATCGCGTCGTCGAAAAAATGTTTGTATATGATGTTTCGTCGGGAAAGACGCAAAACGTCGCGAAGACCGATCACGTTCGGGCAATGGCGGTTGATGATGATGATTTGTATTGGGTCGAACAGACCGATGAATCGACGGCATTGCATCGGCGCGCAATTGACGGCGAATCCGATGATATTATTTACAGAAGCGCCGAGTATGAGCAGATCGACAGCATCGATGCAAGAAACGGCGCAGTGTTGGCTTCGGTATTCGATCCCGACAAGGCGCAAGTCGATTTGTTTATATTTGAGCAATCGGATAAGCCCGGCGCAAGCCGTTGGAACAAAACGCGTCTGACAAATGACAAGGTGCGCGAATTGTCGCCGTTTTGGGGCAAAAATGGCGAAATTTGCTATGTCGGCGACGCTTCGGGCATGCTGAATTTGTGGTGTTATGATCGCGAAACTTCGCAATCGCGTCGGCTCACGCACATGATCGACGGCATGGCACAGCCCATCCGGGCTGCTGACGGCGCTTTTTATTATGTCGGTTATACGCCGAAAGGAAAATCGATCGAACGCATTGAACCGTCTTCGCTTGCGGTGCATCAAACGATTGATCATAAACATGCGCAAGATGACAAAACGCATGCGCAAAACCGGGACGGCGGCGATATTATCGAATATGATGTCAGAGAATATAAACCGCATCGTTGGCTATGGCCTAAAAATTGGATTCCCGCCGTTGCAATCGCCGGAAGCGATTCGAAAATCGGCGCAACTCTTTCGCGAAGCGATTTCGCATCGCATCATAAGTATGATTTGAAAATAGGTTATTATCCGAAGCGAAACGATTTTGAATACAGCGTGGGGTATGCATGGTCGGGCGGCGTGTGGGGACTGAGCCTTTATCATGCAATGACGCCCGGACGCAGCGCCTATCGCCTAAAACCCGGTCGGTATCGCTATTTCGGTTATCAATCGATATCGGCATCGGCCGAAACCGATCGCGCTTGGAACTCGCGGCTTTCGTCGCATGTTTTATCGCTTGGATATGATCTGAATTATCAATACGCGAAAGACAATCTGTATTGGCTCAAGGACGATCCCGTCGATTATCCTCAGGTGCCCGCATTGGGATGGCAAAATGCTCTGACTGCCCGATGGCGTTGGTCGTCTCTGCGCCGGTTTGAACGCAGCATGACGGCAGGCGACGGATATGCGCTTTCTCTCGCTTTGCGCTTCGAAGCGCCTTGGCTGGGCGCAGAAGGCTACAGTTTTATTGCGCGGATTTCGGGAACTGCCGCGTGGACAATTCCGGTCTTGAGCGTGCCGCAAACCGTGCAGGTGCAGGCCGAAGGCGGAACTTCGGTGTCGCAACTCCCGAGCCGCCTGCCTTTTTCGCTTAAAACCCTCGAGAGCGGCGTTTATGCAAATGCCGAAAACTGGCATTTTTTGGGATATGCGCCGGATTCGGTCTGCGGCAGGCATTATTATTATGCAAAAATAAGCTGGAATGCCCTCGTCGCAGAGCCGGATTGGGGCGTGTCGACACTGCCGATCGGATTTAATCGGTTGGGAATCGGCGTCTTTGGCGCGTGGGGATATGCGTGGCATGACGATTTCGATATTTTGAATTCGAAAGCAAATATCGGCGCTCAGCTCTCGGCTGAGTGGACGCTGGGCTACCGCCAAAGTTTGCGAACGCATCTTTTGGCGGCTTGGGGCGCCGGTCCCGACGGCGGTCCTGCCGTCATGCTGATGCTGGAATTGTGATCGCATGCGGCTTGACGGATTGCGGCGCAAGACGCCGAAAATTCGCGAATTATAGCTTGACCTCATTTGCGATAGTTGGGAAAATGCGCGCAGGCGCTGTTTGAAAAGCGGGGTCGGCAGACCACGCTTTAAATGCGCAAAGCGCGGGTTGCGGTGCGTGTGCAGCTCATAAAAAGCCCGGACTTGCAAAACGCGCGATTTTTCGGCTCTTTTGAGGTCAATCCTGCGCATGGGGGGGCTCATTCCGGCGTTATTTTCGTTAGGGTTTGGAACAACTATTGCTTGGTTTCAAAGGCGGAGATTTTCTTTTGTTTCTCACATAGGAGGAAAGCGTATGAGTGATAATCGCACGGGAGTATCGGATCCCCTCGTCAGTTTTGCGTTTGCAGTTGAGTTTGACAATGCGCCGGTTGCGCTTGTGAGTTCTGTCGACGGGCTCTCCAAAGAGGTCGAAATGATAGAATACCGGGATTCGGCAGACCCCAATATGCCGCACTTCCGCCAAGGCCGTCGGAAAGCTCCGCGCATCACGCTTAAGCGGGCATATCTCAACGGCGGCAACAGCAACCCGTTCTTCGATTGGATCGCTCAAGCCGACAAAGGCGCGGTCGAGCCCAAAGAGGTCTCGATTTCGGTCGGTTATTATGGCGAAAACAAACGCGAAGAACGCGATTTCGGCGGAAAAAATACGTGGGTTTTGCAGCAATGCAAACCGACAAAATGGAGCGTCGCAACGCTCGACGGCACGAGCAACAGCCTGGTCTTCGAAACAATCGAGCTCGTTTGCGAAGAAATCCGCCTGAAAGCTTAGCTCGCATCGGTTTTTATGCCCTCCCGAAAATGGAGGGCTTTTTTTTGTCCGAAAGACTCCGTCCGATCGTTCGGCGCGCGTTTTGCCCGTCCGGGCATGTTTGCAAAGGACGTTCGCGCGCGCAGACGCACGACGATGGGGCTTGTTGTCCGAAAGCAAATATCGGTGCCGTTTATCATGACATTCGGCGGAAAGGGGCTGCGGCTATTGCAGTCAAGCCTGCCTGCGGCAGGCTTGACTGCAATACGCCTTCGCTGCCTGCCTATTTGCGGCCTGCCTGCGCAGGCGGGCGCAAATACGGCAGGCTTGCCGCGCTTTTGCCTGCGGCAATACGCGCGGCTTGCGCGGCTATCGGCACGCCGATACGCCGCGCTTTTCGATTGTGCGCGCCGCGCCGATGTCAAAATGCCGATGCAATTCCCCTCAGCTCAGATCTTTCGATTTCTTTTGCAGCTTATAGAGCAAGTTCAGCGCTTGAATGGGCGTCATTGCATCGAGGCTTAACGAACGGATTTCGTCGATAAAGTTTTGCATGCGCGATGCATCTTGGGGCAATGGATCGGGATTGCCGAAAAGCGATCGTTGGGTGACATGATGCCCTGCGGCAGACGGAAGCATGTCGCTTGCTTTTTTATCGCCGCTGTCGGGGTTTGCAAATTCTCTGTGCCCATTTTCTTCGAGCGCGCCGAGGATTTGTTTTGCGCGATCGATGACGGATTGGGGAAGGCCGGCAAGTTTGGCGACTTGGATGCCGTAGCTGCGGTTGGCTGCGCCATCGATGAGTTTGCGCAAAAATATGACGTCGGATTTGTATTCTTTGACCGCGATCGAAGCGTTTTTGACGCCGGGAAGCAGATTTGCGAGTTCGGTCAGTTCATGGTAGTGCGTGGCAAACAGCGACCGAGCGCCGATTTGCGTATGGAGATGCTCGGCAATCGCCCAAGCCAGCGACAATCCGTCATAGGTCGATGTCCCGCGTCCGATTTCGTCGAGAATAACGAGACTTTGAGACGTTGCGTTCGTCAGAATGTTGGCCGTTTCCGTCATTTCGACCATGAAAGTCGATTGTCCGAGCGCCAAGTTATCGCTCGCGCCGACTCTCGAAAAGATGCGATCGACGACGCCGATGCGGGCAGATTCGGCGGGGACAAAAGACCCCATTTGTGCCATGAGCGCAATAATCGCCGCCTGACGGATGATTGTCGATTTTCCCGCCATATTCGGTCCGGTGATAATGAGCAGACGTCCGTTGCCGTCTAAGCGTATATCGTTCGGGACAAACCGTTCGCCCTTCGGGAGAAACCGTTCGACGACCGGATGGCGCGCTTGCCGCAGGTCGAAAGCATTTGAATTATCGACAGTCGGGCGCGTGTATTGACGATGATGCGCCGTGTGGGCAAGCGCGGCGATGACGTCGATATGAGCGAGGACGCGCGCATTTTGAAGAAGCGCCGACAATTGCGCCGCAGCTGCGCGTTTGAGCATGGCAAACAGTTCAAGTTCGCGCTCCGCGCGCCGGGAGTCGGCATTCAAAAGCTCTTCTTCGTATTCTTTGAGTTCCGATGTGTAGAAACGTTCGCAATTCGTGAGCGTTTGAGAACGGATATAGGTGTTGGGGACGAGATTGAGATTTGCCTTCGTGACTTCGACAAAATACCCGAATACGCGCTGATATTTGACTTTCAGCGTATTGATGCCGGTGAGTTTTTTTTGCGCCGCTTCGTAGTCGAGCAACCATTGCCGGCCATTCTCAGCGATGGCGCTGCAACGATCGAGTTGATCGTCGTAGCCTTTGTTAAAAAAGCCGGTATCGTTGAGATTTGACGGCGCATCGGGCGAAAGCGCTTTGATAAGTTCGTCGCGCAGCGGCGCGAGCGGCAGAAGCCGTTCGGATGCCCTTTTGAACCATGCCGACATGCATGAACGGCAACGGTCGGCGATTTTCGGCACGATAGCCAAAGTTTGGCTGAGCTGAACGAGTTCTCGCGGGGTGACTTTTCCGTTTGCGATTTTTGCCGAAATCCGTTCGAGATCGCTTGTTTCGCTAAGCAGCTGCCGCAGATTATCGCGGCATTCGTAGTTGTCGCGCAGATCTTGGACGGCATCGAGCCGGGTCTGTATTTTTTCGGCATCTTTGAGCGGGTATGCAAGCCAGTTTTGAAGCAGTCTTGAGCCCGAGCCCGTGACGGTTTCGTCGAGTTCGCCCAAAAGCGATCCTTTTTTTTGCCCGCCGCGCAGAGTCGCATAAATCTCGAGATTTTGAAACGTTGCCGCATCGATTTGCATGAAACTCTCGGCATGATAGGGATAGACATTTTCGATATTTGCCGTGAGAGGATAATGCAGGCGGCGCAGATAGGCGAACAAACCGCAGAATGCATCGAGAACGAGTCGGGGCGCCTCGAAATTGGCTTCGTCGATGGTTTGAATAAACGAAAGAAACTTATCTTTCGGCATGGCGACGAAATTTTGCGCATCTTCGCCGTTCATCCATTGGTCTGTGATGGTTTGCTGACTGAATGCGTCGCGTTCGCAGTATGAGACGGGAATTGCGGAAAAGATTTTTGGCGTCAATGCATCGCGCGATCCGTGATGCGTGATGATTTCGCGCACGTTCATGCGGAGCAATTCGGCCTGAAGCCCCGATTCGGAGGCAATTTCCGTCATGGCGCAGTAGCCTGTCGACAAATCCAGCGAGGCCAATGCGCACAGAATTTTCTGCGCATTGCGTTTTTTGGAACAGCCTGCGGCGTCATCTTGCCAAACGATCGCCGAGAGGAAACGCGCGGTTTTGTCGAATCCGGGACGCTCGTCGCACAGCGTTCCCGGCGTGACGATTTGCGTAATGCCGCGTTTGACGACGATTCCTGCGGCTTTTGACGGTTCTTCGAGCTGTTCGCAGACCGCGACGCGAAATCCTTGTTCGACGAGCTGAAAGAGGTATTCGTTGACCGAACGGACGGGTACGCCTGCCATCGGGAGATCGTCGCCGTCTTCGTTTTTGCTTCGCGAAGTAAGCACGAGGTCGAGAGCGCGGCTGACGGTTTTGGCATCATCGAAAAAACATTCGTAGAAGTCGCCCATTCTGAAAAAGAGGATGGTGTTTGCGTTTTGTTTTTTGGCATCGAGATACTGATCGATCATCGGTGTGAGTTTCGTCTTGAACCCCTGATAGATGATGATGTTTTCAGACAGCCATTCCAGTCCTTCGACGGTTTCTCCGTATTTCACAGCGCGCTTCCTCGGTATTTGGGGCAGGTGAGAGGGTTATGGGTCAAAGATAAAAAGCGAAACCTGCGCATATCGCGATGCCAACCTATGATCTGCGCCGTCAAAAGCGCAGAGAAAGCGCAGTGTATAGAGCTTTGCCCGCGCAATGTCCCGATTTTTATGACGGCAATCCGCGCAGTTCTTTCGTCGGCGCGTTTGCGCGTCGCGGCAGTTTTGCCGAAAACAATTGAACGCCGACGTTTTGTTGGGCTATTTTGCTTGTTATGTTCGGCGGTCGGCACAGAAGCTGTTTTGCATTCGGCCGCATTGCTGCGCCGCATATCTGCGAATGCGAAGAACATTCGAACTTATGCGCGTTGGGGTGTATTAATTTCAGAAAAATGGAGGTGATTTATGCCATGCATTCGGGTTCAAACGTCTTGCGCGATGTCGGACAAATCGAAAGACGCGATCAAATCGGCGCTCGGAAAAGCGATAGATGTTATCCCCGGGAAGTCGGAAAATTGGCTGATGGTTGTGTTGGAAGATAACTGCGCGATTTATTTCAAGGGCAATGCCGATGCGCCTTCGGCGTTTGTAACGGTCGGGGTTTACGGTTCGCCCGATGCTCGCGCGTTTGATGCACTGACCGGCGAGATATGCAAAGCACTGAACGGCGAATTGGGCATTGCGCCCAATCGCGTCTATGTGCAATACGGTGCGACGGAATGCTGGGGCTGGAACGGTCGGAATTTTTAGTGCGCGGCGCGCAGCGCAAGCACGTCGTAAATAGCGAGCAGCCGGTCTTTTGCGGTTTGCAAGTCGTCGTTGATGACGCAGAAATCGAAAAGATCGGTTTGAGCAAGTTCTGTCACAGCCGTTTTGAGCCGCCGTTCGATGACTTCCGGGGCGTCTGTTTTCCGTCCGCGCAGACGGGCTTCGAGAACTTTCATCGACGGGGGGGCAACGAGGACGCACCACGCCTGCGGATAGTGCGTTTTGAGAAGCCGCGCGCCCTGCACGTCGATGTCGAAGAGGACGTTAAAGCCTTCGTTGACATTGGCTTCGATCATGGCGTGCGGCGTGCCGTAATAGTTGCCGAAAACCGAAGCAAATTCGGCGAATTCGTTGCGTTTTATTCGTTCTTCGAATTCGGCGACAGAGATGAAATCGTATTCGACGCCGTTGCGTTCTTTCCCGCGCGGCGCGCGCGTCGTCGCGGATCGCGACAGCCGGCAATCTTGCCGCACCGTCATGAGGTGATTGAGGAGCGTAGATTTTCCGGTGCCCGAAGGACCGACGGCGATGAACATGTGCGATCCGATGCGGTCGTTCGTTTTTGATTTTGCATCCGAAATGCCTTTGGGAATTTCATAAGGCGTTGTCATGGGCGCGGACTCCTTGAGCAGAATGCCGAGAGATTGAAACAAGAAAAAAAACGCGGGATCGGCGCGCCGATGATGCCGATCCGGGATCGGCGCTTGCCGCGCACGGGGATTTAATCTTTTTTTTCGGTTTTGTGTACGATCAAATCTAAAAATGCTTCGCAAGAAAGGGGATTGTGCAAGGCGCGCGAAGTTTGCATCGCGCATTTTTGACGATGATTTGCATGATTTAAATTGCGGCGATCGGATTTTGAATGCGCAAAAGAAAGAAAAAAGCCGCCGTATGCAACGCATAGGCGGCTTAGGCGGCCGTATGCGGCAAGCATAGGCCGCCCCGAGGCGGGCGTATCGCCTGCGCAGCGGGCGATAGCGCGCCCGCCGCCGTATGCCGCGCCGCAGGCGGGACATAGGCGGCGAACAAAAAAGAAAAAATCTTCGAAATGGGGTGCATGTTTTTGAAATATCCGAAGAAATTGCGCGTTTGGACGGATGCCGGAAATGCGCGCGAAAGCGATCGGATGATGAGGCCGTGCCGGTGCGAAAAAGGGGCAAAAAGCGGTTTATTAGCGATTGAATTACATTTTTGCGCATGTGTATAATCGATTGCGCCGGGCGCGGCGCTGTGGCCGGCGCGGGCGGAAATCGCGGAGTTTGCTCCGATAAAGGGTTTTTCATGACAGAAATTACGCAATTACCGATTTACAAGCACCAAAATGAGATTAACGAAGCGTTGGCGGCGCACCAAGTCATTGTCGTCGAGGGTCCGACGGGGTGCGGAAAAACGACGCAGTTGCCGCGCATTTTGCTTCGCAATCCGATGATAACGGGTCGGATAGGACTGACGCAGCCGAGGCGCATTGCGGCGGTGAGCGTTTCGATGCGCATTGCTCAGGAAATCGGATGCGAACTCGGCAGCGAAGTCGGTTATGCGATTCGGTTCGACGACAAAACGTCGGAAGATACTGTCGTAAAAGTCATGACGGACGGAATTTTGCTTCAAGAGTCGCGAAGCGACAAACTTTACGAGCAATACCAAGTCATCATCATCGACGAGGCGCATGAGCGTTCGCTCAACATCGATTTGGCGATGGGGCTTTTGAAACTGGCGCTGGCGCAGCGTCCGGAGCTTCGGGTGATAATCAGTTCGGCGACGATACGCGCAGAGACGTTTCAGCGGTATTTTTCGAAGACCGGCGACGGGTCGGATGTGCCGCTGATTTCGATCAAAGCGCGGACGTATCCCGTCGATATAGAGTATCGCAAACTCGAGGGGCGCAACCGTTTTGAGATGCCGCAGGCGCTTGCCGACGAAGCGAAGGCGATACACAAGAGCGGGGAGCCCGGGCATATTTTGTGTTTTTTGCCCGGTCAGGGAGCGATTTTGACGTGTCAGGAAATGCTTCAGACGGCGCAGGCGACGGAAAAGGGCTACGGCGATTTGTGGATCTTGCCGCTGTACGGTCAGCTGTCGCGAGAAGACCAGGAGCGCGTGTTTGAGGAGCGCCCGGGGATGCGCAAGGTCGTTTTGGCGACGAATATCGCGGAGACGTCGATAACGATACCCGACGTCCGTTTTGTCATTGACTCGGGGATAGCGAAGATTCCGAGGTTTAACAATGCGACGCACGTAACGTCGCTGCGGGAGGAAGGGGTAAGTTCGGCATCGCTTGCGCAGCGCGCGGGGCGCGCGGGACGAACGGCGCCCGGCAAGTGCATACGGCTGTTTTCGGAAGACAAATTGGGGGAACGGGCGGAATTTACGGACGAGGAAATCACGCGTTTGGAGCTGAGCGAGGTTTTGTTGCGTCTTATCGACGTGGGGATAAACGACGTGGAACAGTTTCCGTTTCCGACGCGCCCGCCCAAGACGGCCATTCGCGATGCATTGGCGGAATTGCGCCGTTTGGAAGCGATCGACGGCAAGAATGGCTTGACGAAAATCGGCCAAAAAATGGTGGTGTTTCCGCTCACGCCTCGGTTGGCGCGAGTCGTCGTCGAGGCGGGGATGAAATATCCGTCGTCGTTGCATGATGTGATAGTTGCGGCGTCGTGGCTGTCGGTGAAATCGCCGATGCTGTTTCCGCCCGATCGCGAAACTCAGGCGCGCCGCGCGCATGCAAAATTGGCGCATGCGATGGGGGATTTGCTGACGGCCGTCGGGATTGTGCACAAGTACGAGGCGGCAGAGTATAAGAAAGATTTTTGCAAGAAAAACTTTCTCGATCCCGATACGATGGCGTTTGTGTCGAAATCGTCGATGCAAATCGAAGAAATGGCCGAAACGGTCGGTTTGATATCGCAGCCGGACGGCAACGAAACGGATGTGATACGGGCATTTTTGTCGGCATACGGCGATCAATGTCTCGTGCTTAAGGGGCGCAGTTATGTGACGCCCGGCGATATTAACGTTGTATTGCATCCGTCGTCGTCGCTTTACGACGCGATGCCGAAATTAATCATGGCATTGGAGTTTATTCAATCGACGCGCACTTATGCCGAACAGGCGTCGGTCATTCGATCGGCGTGGCTGAAAGAATACGGGATTACGCCGGATATGTCGCAGGAGTCATCGCGTCCGGGGCAGCGCGCCTATCAGGAATACGGCGCCGAACGCAAAAAGATGCGCCGTTTTGAACGGACGCGCGCGGCGGCGGGTTATGATGAAAATATGCGCAAAGTCCGCAATGATTTCGATCCGAAGGCGGCGAATGCATCGAATGCGGCAAGCGCTTCAAAAACGGGCGGCCGCAAGCTTTTCCGCATACAAAGCGCCGCAGCGCATGCGAATTCGGCCGGCGATCGCGCCCGGGCGCGATCGGCGCTCTTGCCGGGCGAATTGCAATTCGGCGGGCATTCGATCCGTTGCGAGACGACGTCAAAGAATCGCCCGCTTGCCGTGCTGACGATAAGCGAACTGCGAGAGATTGCGTCGGTTTGCCCGCGTTGCGAGGATAAATCGGTTTTGAATTGCCGAGCCGCGCTTTGGGATGACAGCGGCAGGTTTGAAATTTTGCATAATTTCCGATTGGGAGAAATTGCCGAAGTTGCCAAAACGCTTCATTTGCTCGACAGCAAGCTTTGCGTGCCCGACACGATACCGATCGGGGCGAGCCTGAGCGCAACGGCGAATTTGAGAGTGCTTTTGCGGGCATTGCCGCATTTGGGGCATTGCCATGTCGGCGCGCGCGGGAAAAATGGCTGGCTTACGGTCGTCGGATCGGAAGATATTTTCTGGTTTGAGTTTAACGACAGTCCGATCGATGCATTGGATTTCAGCATTCAGACGCTCAATATTTTGTCGGAATATATCGATGACGCGAAAGCGCTCGCATCGATTTCGGATTGTTGCGGGCGCATGGCCGATGCGCTCAAAAAGGTTCGAAGCGCGGTTGCCGAGAATTATTCGTAGACAGCGCGGCAAATGGCATGCGGACGATTGAGCCGCATGCCCGGTCTGTGTTGCGCGTTTAAGAAGGCGTTGCGCTTTTTCATGCGGTTTTGACCGCGCAGCGCTCCGTGCATTCATCTGCGTTCGTTTTCCAAAGATCATTCGGCTGAATTTGCGGTTTTTTGAATATTATGCAGCGATCGCCGAAGTTGTTTGTGCATTTGCGACGCATGCGAGGAAGATTATTCGCAAAAAGCATTTATTTTCGGATAAAATGCGAAAATCGCCGAAAAAACGGAATGCCGAAGACCGGTATTCGGGGTGAAATCGCTCCCAAAAGGGGATAATGCGGATTAAAATGCAAAAAAGCCGTTTGCGCAGATGATTGAATTTTGGTAAATATTTGCGGGTTTCGTGCGCCGCCGTAAATTACGCTGAGTCGTAATGGACAGATAAGAGCGGCATTTGTGTGTTTTTTTGAGAAGGATTTTTAAATCTACATGAAGCAACAGCGTCGGCAAGTACCCGGCAACGCCGGAGACAATCAGTACAGAATTAATCATCAGATCCGCATTGCGCAAATTCTCGTTATCGGACCGGACGGGGATAAATTGGGGGTTATGTCGCCCGATGAGGCGCGCAATATTGCCGCAGATCACGGTTTAGATTTGGTGGAAGTTGCCCCGACGGCCAAACCGCCCGTGTGCCGAATCATGGATTTCGGCAAGTTCCGTTATGAACAGGCGAAGAAGGCGTCTGCTTCGAAATCGGCTCGCGTTGATTTGAAAGAGTTGCGTCTGCGTCCCAAGACAGACGATCACGATATGGAAACGATGGTGCGCAAAGCGAAGAGCTTTATCGCGCACGGCGATCGGGTTCGCTTGGTGATGCGTCTGCGCGGCCGCGAGCAGTCTCATGCCGAGCTTTGGCTGACGAAATTGGAAGAAGTCGTTGCTTTGTTCAAAGATTGCGCCCAAGTTGCGCAGGCGGCGCGGATCGAAGGCAAAATGATTACGGCGACGATCGAGCCGATAAGCGGCGCGGCGGCGGCTTCGGCCGATAAAGCGCCGGCGGCAGCTTCGCCCGCCGGCGAACAGAAATAATCGTTACCTTTTTTGTAACGCGATTTCGAATGGAATAATTAAAAGAGCTGCCCCCTTTATTGATTGGGGGCAAAGCTTCGGGTGTGTTTTGCTTCAAGCTTTATGGGCGGCAAATTGTTTTTTGTTGTGTCTTAGCCGTTTTTAAGGAAGGTCTGAACAATCGCCCCTTCCGATAGCTCGTTTTGCATAGCTCAATCATAAAAAAAAATGTAT
>CAVGZQ010000062.1:8422-13475 GCA_963633515.1 Bacteroidaceae bacterium | reverse complement strand
GGATACGCGAAAAAGTCTTGGGCGCGCACCGCGCCGGCATTCGCAAGATTTTGCTGCCCGAAAAGAATAAACCCGACTTGGACGATGTCCCCCAAGAAGCGCGCAAGGATATAAAATTCTATTTTTTGCGCTCGATAGACGATTGCATCGATATCGTTTTTCCCGAACACGCCCGACGGCGCGATATCCCGTAGTTCAATTCAAGCATGAGGAAGTTTTTGCCATGCCGTTGCGCAACGGAATTGGGATGAACGATCCGGCCGTTCCCAAAAGCGGGCACATCGGCAAGTCCGACCCGATATCGCGGCAAATCGTCCGGCGCTGTTGTCTGACGCCTTATGAAGCAAAAGATCGCCCGATCGCTCTGCATCATCATCGCAAAACCGAACGCCTCGGCGCTTCAAACCGGATCCGGCGGATCAATCCCCCCGGCGGCGGCAAAAGAAAAATCGCGCCTCGCAGAATATATCTGCGCCATGACGCTGTGCGATCCCGAATGCGTCGAATCGGCCGCGAAAAACAGACGGTCGGAAGATCATGCCGACGCAGACTTCGGCAAGCATTATGCGCGATTTCCCGAAAACGCAGATTTCGTTCCCGATTATCTCGCCGGCCGGCCGGCCGAGCCCCGATGAATTTGCCGAAAAATGCAATTTGTGAGACGCCTTTTTTCCGATATATCTGTCAGATCCCGCCTGCCGGCGATCCGCATGCGGATAATGGACGCACTTTGAAGAAATCGCCGAATATCGGTCTTCTGCGGCGCACAGTTTCGGATTTCGGTTATTGCATCATTCAGAGAATTGAGCGATGACAGCTATGTTGTTTTTCATAAAACCGGCGATTGCCGCAGTTGCGATTTTTTTGACTTCTTGGATCCCGCTTGTCGGGGGATATCACTGCGAAACTGCGGTGTGCACGGCTTTGACAGGGCTTTTTTGCATTCCGCTTTTGGCGCCGCGCGCCGACGAAAAATCGCGAGTAAACAAAAAACGGACGCTTTTTGCCTGCATTGCGGCAAGCATTTTTTATTTCATCGCCGCAAATGCGATATATATTGCAATGGCTTGCATCCGAAGCATGCTTTGCAGCTTTTCGCAAGGATTGCAATATCAATTGCTGATTGCATTGCCTTCGAATTTATTGGCAGGATGCATCATTGCATGGGGACAAACCGTTTTTAAACACAAAATATCCCGGATTATTGCGTGCTGCGCATGCTTGGCGCTCGATTTGGGATTTGCCGTTTATGCCCTCTATGACGGACCGGCGATCGTCGCTTACAGCCAATTTATCGGTTATTTTTCCGGTTCGATATACGACGAATCCATCGATGTTTTCAGACAATTGACATCATACCGCCTCTCAACGGCGGCAATCATCCTTCTTTGGATGCATGCCGCATGCGGAAAACGATGGCATCAAATCCTGATCCCGCCGTGCTGCGTCGGTTTATCGTTCGCATTCACTGTCTTTTTGTCGAAAACGGAGCAAATCGTTCCGTTGGGACGCGAAGCGGCGGCGGCGCAATTATGGGCAACGATCGACACCCCCGATTATCGCATTCATTATGCGCCGAAATCAAAGAATCGCGCCGAAATGGCGGCGCAACGCAGCCGATTGACGCACGAATTCGATCGCGATTACGCTTTTTTGAAATCTTTTTTTCGCGCCGAACCGCTGCAAAAACCCGACATCTGGCTTTATCCCGACGCCGATTCGAAGGCGCGTTTCTTGGGCGCGCGCCGAACGAGTTTTGCGAGACTCTGGAAAAATGAACTGCACCTTGCCCAACCTGAGCCCGATTCGACGCTCGCGCGACATGAAATGGCCCATCTTTTTGCGGCATCTTTTTCATCGTCGAAATTTGGATACGCCGGCGGTTGGATTCCGGCGTTGGGATGGATCGAAGGATTGGCGATGGCTGCCGAATGGCCCGCCGATGATTTCGATTTGCATGATTGGGCTCAGGGCATACTCGTCAATTCCGAGTCTTTCGGCACAATCGGCCCCGTCTCCCTGATGTACGGCTTTTGGGGATTGCCCGCGCGCGTTTCCTACACGCTTGCAGGATCTTTCGTGCGATGGCTCATCGATCGTTACGGCATCGAAAATGTCAAAAAAATGTCGAATTTAATGCCGGGCGAGTACGAAGATGCCTTTGGCATTTCATTCCGCGATTTGTTTGAAATGTGGCGCAATGAAACCGTGTCGCGCCCCATGCCCAAAGGCCTATCCGTCATGACGCGCGCCGTTTTCGCCTCGCAATCGATATGGACGCGGCGCTGCGCCCGCGCGCGGGCATTCGATCGGCAACGTTACGCCGAATGTCTGTCGGCGCCAGCATGCGCGGAACAGACGGCCGACGCGCTTTTAAAACGCGAGTTTTGTTCCGATCAAACGGGCGATTCGGGCGACGTTGCGGCGGGCGCAGAAATGGCTTATCAAGCATATATGGCGCATGGCGCCATCGATCCGGCGCCGAGTCTGCGCATCGATGCGCCGTCTTTGTTCGGCGGCGATGTTTCGGGCGGCATCGAAAACGGGCAAAACATCATCGATGACGCCGGAATTTGCCGCGCAGCCGGCGATTTGCCCCCGACGGCTGCTGCCTATCGCAGCGCCATCGTTTTGCGCCTGTCCCAAATCGATATCGAAGCATTCGGCATCGGCCGGCAAATGATTTGGCGCGAGCGCATGGCCGATATGTTGTGGCATGCGGGGCAAAATGCGTTGGCTTCGCTCTGTTACGGCATATTGCTGCAAACCGAAGGTCTTCCCCAAGCGCTTGCGCGGCGGATCGAAATCAAAAAACAAGCATCGGAAACGATGATTTCGCCCGTTTCGCAAATCCTGCTCCGTTGGTTCGCAAACAGCTTGCACGACACGCCGGACGTCCTGTCAGAGCGTTATCCCCGCGCCCCGATATTGTCGTATTTAGCCTTTGTCCATGCATTAAACCGCCGCGATTTCATTTCGGCGCGCCGCGCTTATGTCCGCGTTTTGACGGCAATGGCGGCCGCCGATCGGGCAACCCGGCTGCCCGGGCGCGCATGGCGCGAGTTTTGGCGCTTGGCGCCGTATTTGTAAGGCAAAAAATAGAGAACGGATAATTGGCGCTCCGGCTATTGCCGCCCGCCGGGCGGCAATACGCCTTCGCAGCCGCGCTATGTTCTCCCTGCCTAGCCTGCCTGCCTGACGGCAGGCAGGCGGCAGGTGCGAGCATACGCGCGGCTTTGCCTGCCTGCCGGCAGGCTGAGCGCGGCTATGTTCGCGCCGGAGGCTGCGAGCATACGCCGCGCTTTTTTTTTGATTCTTTGCGCATCCGGCGGCAATCAACGCCGCCGCCGTCGTTTGCGATCGCGCCCGCCGGCGCGATCATTGCTCGGTGCGCTTCATGAATATAATATTATTCTGTTGCATGCGCCTTGCATGCAATGCATATACACTATATTATTATATTATTATATTATTCAATTCCATTCGGGCTCGCGATGTCCGAGGTATAAAATGCCCATTTTGGGCCAACGGTCGGCGATGCGCGAAAAAATCGTTTTGCAAAGTTCGGGTTCGATTTCGCTCGTCATTTGATCGATGATGAGGAGTTTCGGGGCATTTGCAAGCGCTCGCGCCAGCATCACGCGACGCTGTTCGCCGCCGCTGAGCCGCGAACCGCCTTCGCCGATATTTGCTTCGCCGACGTGTTCGCTCAGCCGTTCCAAACAGCATATATGCAGCAAATCGGCATAATCGGCATCGGGCAAATCGCGGCAAAGCATGCCGATATTGCTGCGAAGCGATCCTTCAAAGAGCAACGCGTCTTGAGGAACAAAACCGATTGTGCCCGAATCGCCGTCGGGGATTGAAATCGTCCCTTTCGGCGTGAAATAGAGCCCCAATATGCATCGCGCAAGGGTCGTTTTCCCCGACCCCGACGGAGAGAGGATGCATTTTTTTTCGCCCTGCGCGATGCGAATCGAAAAATCTTTCCAAACCTCGCGTGCGCCGAACGAAAAATTCAGATGATCGACGCGCAAAACCTCGGGTTCTGCCGCGCGCAGGAATTCGGCGGTTTTTTGTTGCGGCAGCGCGTCGATCGAATCGGCTCGGGCGCATCCTTCGACATACTCCTGATAGGCGCTGAAAAGCCCGGTTCCCGATCGCAAAAGACCGAACAAGCGCCCGAGGTACACCTGAAATCCGACGATGGCGCCGACGGTCAGCGTCCCTTCGATGGCATAATACCCGCCGATCCCAAATATAAGGACGACGGCAATCGCTTGGAGCACATCAAAATATGGGGTTTGAACCGCAATGAGTTTTTCGAGTTTATACCCCGACTCGGCCGATGCTTGGGCAGACGCCGCAAATTCCGATTCAAACCGTTTGTCTTGATGAAGCGCGCGAATCGGCGTGATGGCGCGAAATACGTCGATCATTCGGCGATAGAGGTCTTCGCGCTTATCGAATTCGGCGCGCGCCGCCGGACGCATCGACCGGCGCATCCAAAGCCATAACACGCCGGCGCACGGGCAGAGCAAAAAGCACAAAAGCGTTAACGGCACCGAGAGCGTGAGCAGAGCCGAAAAGCTGCCGACTGTCGTGACGAGAAGCGGAATGCCTTGGTTCAGAACAGCTTGCAAAAAGCGCCGTTCGCTTGACGCCGAAAACAATATTTTGCCCATCGAACGCCCTTGCGACAGTTCCGTGACCGACACGATATCGGCATAAAGGCAACGATGAAAAAGCGACATCAATCGCGATTGTTCGAACTTAAGCCCCATCGAAGCGACGCGGCAGCGGCTCCAAAAACGCCCCAACGAACCGATGGTTTGAATGACGGCAACGATCCCTATCCAAACAAAAAGCGTTTTGACCGATTGCGTTTCGACGCCGCGATCGATCGCCTGCACAAGCCCCCATGGAGCAATCGTGTCGCATAAGCATGCGATGACGATGCAAACAGAGGTCAACGCCAATCGGCGCCGGGTGACGATGCCGCTTTCGAAAAGGCGTTTGAACATCGGTTATCCTTATGGCATAAAATGCAAAA
>CAVGZQ010000062.1:0-8412 GCA_963633515.1 Bacteroidaceae bacterium | reverse complement strand
GCCAAAAATCTGCCGTGCCGATGGTTTTGCCGAATAATCAAAACCGTTCATCGCGAAGCCGGGCAATGCGATCGGCAAAAAACAAAGCGCGCAACCGCCATAAATGGCTCGCAGGCGCCGATGCGTAGTTGCATCGGCATCTTGGCGGGCATGCGTCATCAGGACTTTGTCCGGGGTCCCTCTGCAGGAGGATAATCTTTTAAAGTTCCCGATATGCCTTGAATGAGCGAACTCAGCTTGCCAAGGCATTCGATTTTCGGAGACTCGTAACGGCGCTTCGGCATCGCTTCGCATGAACTGTTTGTTTTATTATCGTTATCGGCAATTGCTTTCGAATCGTTCGTCATGACGTTATCTCCTTATATGCTCGGCAAACAACTGCCGACGGCATGCAATTATTGCCCAATGCCCCCGGCAAATCAAGCGCAACAGCCGATTTATCGCGTTATTGTCCATTTTCCGAAGCATGCGCAGTCGCAAACCCGCGCATTCTCGACGGCGGCGCCGTGCGACAGCACGGCATTCGGACCGATTTCTGCGTTTCGGCAACGGCAAGATCCGTCGACGAAAACCGGCGCAACCCAAACGACGCCGTCCGAAGCGAGATTGTCAGACGCCGCATCGGGACGGCGCGCGCCCGGAAGCAAATCGGGCGTCTGAAGTATGGCTTTTTGAGCGTCGAGATAGCTCGGCGGCGTTCCGATATCGGCAAAAAAACAATCATCGGGCACGGCATGGATTTTCTCTCCGCCGGCCATCATCTTCGGATAAATCTCGGTGACCAGACACGTGCGCCGATGCGGTTCGATGATGTCCAAGACGCGCCGTTCGAGAATATGAATGCCCGCAAAACAGCGAGCTTCGCGATGATCGTGCGCATCGTAAGTTGCCGCGCGCCAATCGCGAATTCGGACGATTTCTCCGTCGGCAATTTCGATAAGCCCGAGCGTCGTGCCTTGGGGGCGCGGCGCAACGACGAGCGATGCGTCGCATCCCGAGTCGGCATGCGACGCAAGCGCCGCCGAAATATCGCAGGCCGATAAAACATCGCCGTGATAAACGACAAAGCGATCGGCGTCGGGCATAAGCCGAGCGCAAGCCGCCGCGCCGCCGCCCGTACCGGCAATATCATCGCCTTCGCGGAAAAACGCCGGCGCATCCATGCCGAATTCTTCGCAAACCGATCGAAAACACGCTTCCATCGCATCGGGCAAATGGCACAAATTGGCACCGATGCGGCGAATTCCGGCGCGATGCAGCGCGCAGACGGCGTACCAAACCATCGGACGTCCCAAAAACGGCACCGCCGGTTTGGGTATTTCGAGCGTAACCGGCCGCAGACGCGTTCCGAAGCCGGCGCATAAAACGATGGCAGCAATCATGCGACTTTCGCAAAGAGCAATGTAATATCGTCATTTTGCGGAGCCGCGCCGCAGAATTGCGTAAAGTCGCTCCAAAAATAATTCATGACGGTGTTGACGTCGCATTCGCCGAGCTGCGCAATGATTTTGCGCAACCGTTTTTCTCCGTATTCTGCCCCCGATGCATTGAGATACTCGGTAACGCCGTCGGTGTAGAGAAGCAGCATATCGCCCGACATCAAATCGAATCGGATCGATTCGTAACGCGCATCGGGATTGTCGCCAAGCCGTTCGCCGCGAACGACGATGCCGCGCACTTCGCCCATGCGGACGTGCAACGGAAAATTGTGACCGGCATTGACGATTTCTGCCGTTCTGCCGTCGGCGCTGACGCGGATCGCCTGAAATGTCATAAAAAGCGTGCGCTTCGCCGTCTGACAAATGGCCGCATTCAAACTCGCGATTACTTGCGGCAAACTGAATTGCTGAACCGATAACGTATTGAGCAGCGTATCGAGCGCGCTTTTGGCGCAGGCGGTAATCATTGCCGACGGGACGCCGTGCCCCGTCACGTCGCCGATGCTCAGCAAAACCGATCCGTCGGGAAGCCGATTGTAGCACCAGAAATCTCCGCCGCATTCGCTCGCAGGCTGAAAAAATCCGTTTAACCGGAGCGGACCGCATTCGGCATAGCCGCACGGCGGCAAAAGCGTCGTCTGAATCGAACGCGCGATGTCGACTTCTTTTTCGAGCATCGCCTTTTCTTCGGTTTCGTGCATGAGAATTTGGACGCGATCGGCCATGACATTGAATTGCGCCCCCAACTGACCGACTTCGTCGCGCGATTTGATATGGCTGCGAACCGATAAATCGCCGCTTGCGATTTGAGTCGCCGCTTTCGTCAGCAATTTGATGTTGCGCGTGACGAAAACCGCCTGAATGCCCGCAATCACCATGCCGGCAATAACGGCTATCGCCGCAAGCCAAAGCGCCCGATTGAGCGCAACCGATTTGCGCGCTTCGCCCTCGTCGCTTATCTTTTGAATGACCGAATGCAACCCTTCCGTCGAATATCCGACAATCAAATACCCTTGTATTTCGCCGCGATCGCCGTCCTCCGCGCGCTTAGGTTCAATCGCCGCCGCATATTGGCGTATATCGATATCGCCTTTGCTGCCGTCGGCGCGCTCGACATGGCGCGTCGTATCTTTATATGAAATATCCCGCCGCACGTCCTTGGCCAATTCCTTGAGCAAAGCTTTGTCGAGTTTTACGGGGTCGCCGTCGTCGGCCGAACGATCGAAATACGTCTTGCCGTTCATTTCAAACCGCTCGATGCGCGGGTTGGCAACGGTCACCCACACGCGGCCGTCGGCTGCCACGATCGACGCATAAACGGCGATATAGCTCTCGTCTTGCGAATCTTTGCCGTCCGGCGTCCGGTGCTCGGCGACGATCGGATTGAGCAACCCGCGCAACCCTTCCAAATCGTTGTCGAACATCAGACTCGACGCCGGAAGACTTACCGTTTTTGTCGTCTGCGCGCCCAAACCGTTAAGCGCATTGTCTTGGATCGTTTTGATGCGCGCCGTTTCCTGATTCACGCTCTCTTGCGTATCGTTGCGCATGATCAGCGTATATGCGCCCACGACCATCATCACGATCAAAATCGAACTCAACGTCCATTTCAGACTGATTCCAACGCGCATAAAATCTGCTCCTTTAGGCTGTTCGCAATTACGCTTTCCGATCGCGCAGTATAACACAACGGGCGCGATTTTCAACGGCATCGGCCTGAGCGTTTGTTTTCGGGCAATCGGGCTTTCGGCGCGCGCGAGTCAAACGCCGGCCGCGAGTCAAACGCCGGCGCGCCGCGCCGAAAAAAAAACGGGCGCGATTGCGCCCGATCCTTAAACCTTATCGCGCCGCCGGCATCTAATTGCACGCATGACGGATATCCGATTGACCGCATTTGCCCTTGTCGGGGCAGGGTTCCGTTTCTGCCAAATAACGGTGTTTCCCCGTATTGAATGCATGGCACACATACGTGTTGCGATAGAACCGACGATATCCCGTATCGTCGTCTTCGTAGCAATAATCGAACGTCTCCTCGCCTTCGGATTCGTCGTCGCAATTGTCTGTTTGGGCATAGCAAATGGCGGCATCGACGTTAACGCCGTAGAAATTCTCGGCAATGTCGCATTTATAACCGTCGCCGAAGTCCGAACAATCGACGCGGGCGACTTTTCCCGTCGCTTCGTCGCACATCAGCGCGCTTGCCGTCCCCGTGCAGCGCTCCGGGAATGTATTCGCCGTGCATGCTTCGCCGACCGACGGCGTCTTGCATGTTTTGTTTTTGAGCGAACCGTTGCAGACCGTGCCGCCTTTGCATACTTCCCGCGCAATGACGCCGTCTTTGCAATACTTGCGCACAATCGGCGTTTCGCACGCGTCGGCATAATCGCTGCCGCACGCGTCCGCAGCGCTCTTGCATTGCCCGTTTTCGCAGCCGGCCGCGCACGTTTCCTGAGCCTTTTTCCCCTCTTTGCAATAGACGCGGATCGCCGAATTCAAACAAGCCGACGGATAATCGGCTTCCGTGCAATCGGCTTCGATTGCGACGCAATCGCCGTTTTCGCATTTGCCCGGACATTTCCGATCGTACTTTTGACCGCCCGAGCAATACGTCAGCGTCGAGCTGTCTTTGCATGCCGTCGGATAATCGGTTTCCGTGCAAAATTCGACGCAGTTCCCGTCGATGCACGTCGCGCCGGCCTTGCACGTTTCTTCGGCTTTCAGACCGCTCTTGCAATACGTGCGCACCGATGTTTCGCCGGCTTTGCACGCCGGCGGATAACCGGCGTTGGTGCAAATCGTCACGCTTCCGTCGGGATTTGCGCACGTCCCCGTCGCGGCGTCGCATGAATGCGAACACTTTTTCGCCGCGACGGCGCCCCCGTCGCATACATAAACATGCGTCAGATCGCTGCTGCATGCGCTCACAAAACTGTCTGCTTCGCACGGCGTTTTTTCTCCGTCATCGCTGCCGCACGACGCAACGCACGCACACAATGCACAACTCACAACGGCTTTTAATCCAAGCTTCATCTCGATTTCTCCGGCTCCTCAAAATGCTCAATTCTCAACGGTTGCAAGGGCAGCAGCCAAGCCATTGCGCCTTTGGCGCGCCCGACGAAACCCGAAGGTATATCCCCATTGCGCCGCAGCCGCAATATTTCATGTTTGACGCCCGGAAGCCGGCTGACAAAAAAAACATCGGCAAAACCTGCCCCCCCCCCGAGTCCGAAAGCTCAAATCGCCGTTCTCCGCCCCCAAAAAAGCGCGGCGCATGCGCGCGAGGACTGCAAATAATATATCTTTTTTTCAATCGTTTGATGCAAATGCGCAACGGCCGCCCGCCGAAGGAAAGCCCCCGATCCGCGCGCTCCCGCAACCCAAACGGCAACGCCTTCGGCTCCGAATCGCAATCTGTCGGAAAAAAGCGCGGCGTATGCTCGCAAGGCGGCGCGCAGAGCCGCCGAGAACATAGCCGCGCCCGATGCCGCGCGTATGCTCGCACCTGCCGCCTGCCTGCCGGCAGGCAGGCAAGGCAGGGAGAACATAGCCGCGCTGCCGCCGCGCGTATTGCCCGCCGGGCAATAGCGCGGCCGCGAAGGCGTATTGAGCCGAAGGCGAAATAGCCGAAGCCCCCCGGTGCGTCAAACCTTGTAAAAACGCATCAATCGCTTGACAAATGCCGTATTCTTCGGATCGTGATAACGCAATATGGCCTTCTGGGTTTCGCGCTCCGAGCGCGACTTTGCCGTCGCAACGGGCGTTTGGCCGTCGATGGGCAAATACGGCGTATACCCCGTATAATACATTGTCGTGGCGGCGCTCATGGGCGTGGGCATGAAACTTTGCACCTGATCGACAAACATGCGCCGTTTCATGAGCCACTTCGCGACGTCAAGCATTTCGCGCTCCCCGCACCCCGGAAAACCCGAAATGAAATACGGTATGATATATTGTTTTTTTCCGCATTCCTGCGATGCCTTCGCAAATATATCGCAAAACTTGCCGAATATCCCGGCATTCGGCTTGAGCATGAGTTTCAAGACTTTATCGTTGATATGTTCGGGCGCAACTTTAAGATATCCGCTCGTATGATATTTGGCGACTTCGCGGATATATTCGGGCGAAACCATCGCCAAATCGTAACGGATGCCCGACGACACGAAAACATGACGTACCTCGGGAATGCTTCGGATTTTGCGATACAATTCGATTGCCGGACCGTGATCGGCATTCATATTTTTGCATATTTGCGGCACGAGACACGACGGTCTTTCGCATTTGGCGCAGACAGACGGATTTTTTGCCGTCATCCGGTACATATTTGCCGATGGTCCGCCGATATCGCTGATTGATGACGTTTTTTTGGGATCCATGGCGCATATCTGCCGCACTTCGCGGGCGATGCTTTCGGGGCTTCGGCTCTGTATGACGCGTCCTTCGTGCGCGGCAATCGAACAAAATGCGCAGCCGCCGAAACAGCCGCGCATCGCCGTCACCGATGTCTTTATCATTTCATAGGCGGGGATGCGTTTGTCGCCGTATGACGGATGCGGTTTGCGCGAAAACGGCAAATCGTAGACCGAATCGAGGTCTTGCTCCGAGAGCGGTTCGGGAAGCGGACCGACCCAAAGCTCTCGGCTGCCGTGCTTTTGCGCCAGCCCGTGCCCGCCGACGCGCGTTTCGAGAATTTGCAGCCGCGACGCCCGCGCAAATGCCCGTTTGTCGCGCCTGACTTCTTCAAACGACGGCAAACGGCGCACGTCATAATCGCCCGAATGTCCGGGCTTATCGTCGTCGCGCACGCGCAGCCCGTCGGGGAGCGCATCGACCATCATCGCCACCCCGGGCATCCCCGCAAACCGCTCGGCCGGCCACCGGCACGAAAAACCGTGCGCCAATTGCTCGAGCGCATATTCGCCGCTGCCGAAGCTTATCAAATCGGCCCCCGAATCGATCAAAATCGACGGCATCACCGAATCGCTCCAATAATCGTAATGCGCCATCCGCCGCAAACTCGCCTCGATCCCCCCGATCACGGCCGGCACGTCGGGGGCGATCCGTTTGCATGTCTTCGCATACACCGTCACGGCGCGGTCCGGTCGCGCCCCGGCCTTGCCCCCGGGCGTGTACGCATCGTCGTGCCGGCGCCGCTTCTCGGCCGTGTAATGGTTCACCATCGAATCCATGTTGCCCGAATTTATCCCCCAAAACAGCTTCGGAATGCCGAGCGCCAGAAAATCGCCGTCGGTTTGCGGCTGCGCGACGACGCCCACGCGAAACCCTTCGCCGTGCAAAAATCGCCCGACAATCCCCGTCGAAAACGACGGATGATCGATATACGCATCGCCGCTCACCAAGATGATGTCGCATGCATCCCACCCCAAACCATCCATCTCTTCGCGCGTCATCGGGAGCACCGGCGCCGTCCCCAAACGCGCCGCCCAAAACTTCTTATGCGTATGCAACATTTTCAATCTCCCTGCCCGAAGCGCAATATCGGCCGATGCCCAATGCCGATGCTGTCAAAAATTATAACCATATACATAAATATATAATTGCAAATATAATTATGATGAATCGTTTTTGCGCCGTCTTTCGCGCGGCTGCGCGATGCGCCGGCGGCTTCGGCTATTGCGCCCGGGGCGCAATACGCCTTCGCGGCCTGCCTGCGGCAGGCTCGGCCGCGCGCATCGGCATGCGCCGATCGCGCGGCTTGACATGCCGATTCCCTCGCCCAAAGCATGGACGGCATCATTCCACGGTGACCGATTTTGCCAAATTCCGCGGCTGATCGACATCGTTTCCGAGCATGTCGGCGATATGATAGGCGATGAGCTGAAGATAAATGACGCACAAAAATGGCTGGATGATTTCGTCGCAGACGGGGATGAAAAACGCATGTTCGGAAATGCGGGCGACGCTGTCGTCGCCGTCTGTCACAACGCTGAATATCCGACCGCCGCGCGCTTTGACTTCTTGCAGGTTCGAGAGCGTTTTTTCGTAGACGCCGTTTTGCGGCGCCAAAACGATGACCGGCAAACGATCGTCGATGAGCGCAATCGGACCGTGTTTCATTTCGCCCGCCGGGTAAGCTTCGGCATGGATATACGTCAGTTCTTTGAGCTTGAGCGCGCCTTCGAGCGCAATCGGACAGAGCGCATTTCGCCCGAGATAGAGAAAAGAATTGGCGCGAAGAAGCTTTTGCGCCGATTGCGCGATATCTTTTGCGCGCGAAATCGTTTCGTCCATGAATTGCGGGAGCGTGCGCAGAGCCCGAAGCGCCCGGCGTGCGTCGGCTTCGGGCAGCGTGCCGCGCTTTCGCCCCAAATCAATGGCGACCAAAAGAAGCGACGCCAATTGCGTCGTAAACGCTTTCGTCGAAGCTACGCCGATTTCGGGATCGGCGCGCGTATAGAGCGTCGCATCGCTTGCGCGCGGTATCGTCGAATCTTGCACATTGCACACAGCGAGTATTTTGGCGCCCGAACGGCGCGCAAGCTTGACGCAGGCATAGGTGTCGGCGGTTTCGCCGCTTTGGCTGATGGCAATGAAAGCATCGTTCGGCGTCAGTATCGGATCGGCATATCGATATTCGCTGGCGACATCGACGCGCGTCGGAATGCGCGCGTATTTTTCGAAATAGTATTTGGCGACGAGACCGGCATGATAGCTCGTGCCGCATGCGACGATTTGAATCGACGGCGACGCTTCGAGGCGCAAAGCATCAATCGCATCGTCGAGATTTACCGAAGCTTCGTCTTCGAGAATTCTCCCGCGCAATGTGTCGGTAATCTTTTGCGGCTGTTCGCAAATCTCTTTGAGCATGTAATGCCGATAGCCTTGCTTTTCGGCGGCGGCATAATCCCAATCGACCGTTTTTTCGGCGCGATCGGCTTTGCGGCCGTCGGCATCGAATATTTCGGCGCCCGAGGGCACAAGCCGCGCGATGTCGCCGTCTTCGAGGAATATAAAC
>CAVGZQ010000061.1:0-13506 GCA_963633515.1 Bacteroidaceae bacterium | reverse complement strand
CCCCCCCCCCCCGAACCCAAAGCCCGAGTCTAAGCTCTGAGCTCTGATTTCCGAGCTCTGATCTGCCCGCTGATTGCGGTGTTGAAATTATGCTTTCGATGCGTCACAACAGAGAAACGGAAATATGCGTTTGCCCACTCTTTCCCCATAAGAAGAAATATCCATGACTCACACACCCCATTCCGTCATCGCTTTGCTCGCTGCCGCTCTTTGCGCGGCTTCCTCAACCCTGACATCGTGCTGCGGCGAAACGCGGCCGCATGACATGTATGCCGACGAAGAGAATCTTGGCGCAGGAAAACTAAATTGGGTCGGCGAAAAGCTGTGCAAAACAGCCGACGGAAAAATCGTCAAGAATAATGCCGCCGATTTTTGCGCCGCAACATCGGATGCTTCAAAGCCATGCGACGGCGGCAGGGAAATTTGCGATGTCACGTCGTCGATCGGCAATGTCGTTCGCATCGTAAACATCGAAGATGACAGAAAGTACGTGTTTTCATGCGCCAAACGAAGCGATATCATCGAAGATACGGTTTTGTTCAGCGACACAAAAGCCGACACAACGCTCAAGCCCCGAAAAGATCCGCAGCGCGCATGCGAAGAAGCCGCAAAAAAGCATGCCGCAACATCGCTCAAGACAATTTCGAATGCAGCACTGACGGGAGTTTTGAGAAACTCGGCAAAGACCCGGTCTCAAAAAAGAGCGAAGCGTATTGCAAAATATCATTCCAAAATCACGCATGCCCCGCAAAATACGAGCATCGCGCAACCGAAAGCGTGCAAGAAACGCTCGGCAGCGACAAAACCGTCGATAGCATTGCCCTTCTCGGCGATTCAAACATCATCGGCATCGACGGAGAAAATGTTTACCCGATCGGCAACGCATACGAATGCATTCGGGCAAGGTGCAACGGCGTCATCACCTCTGTGCTCAATGACAGAAACAATTGCGGCGGGTGCGCAAACAAATGTCCGGAAGATTTGCTGTGCCAAAACGGAAGATGCATCGAAACGAAAACGACGTGTCCGGACGGGCAAATTCTGTGCAACGGCAATTGCATATCGGAACAAATCGACGCGCTTCATATTGCATCGTGCAAAGAAAACGGCGAATTATGCAATCCGTTCGAATGCGAAGCCGGGTACGTGTATTTGGGCAAGGCTGCCGACGGATGCAAAAACGCCAAAGATGTCCATGTCAAAGAAGCAACATTGCGCCTTTCAGATACCGGTTCCGGATGCAAAACATCGGTCAAATGCGAAGAGGGATACGGCGATTTGAACAGCGACCCATCGGACGGCTGCGAAACAAAGCTTTCCCTCGTTCATATCGAAAGCGCCGAATACGATGCGCAGGGAATTGCATCCAATATTATATGCAAAGCCGGATTCGGCAATCTCAACGGCGATATTCTCGACGGATGCGAACTGTCTTTGGCAGATTTTAACATCGACAGCATCGAATACGACGCAAATGGCAATGTTTTGAAGATTGTTTGTTCAAACGGTTACGCAAACTTCGACGAAAGCGTTTTAAACGGCTGCGAAACCGAGCTTTCAAAGATCCGCGTTGTCTCCGCCGAGACCGACGAAAACGGCAATATCGCGCTCACATGCGAAACCGGTTGGGACGACTGCAACAACGACAAAACCGACGGCTGCGAAACCGACATAAAAGAGTCGATGCTTGACTGCGGTTCATGCGGCGTCAAATGCGAACCGAACGGGAACATCGACGATCACGTAATGGCATCAATTTGCAAAAACGGCAAATGCGTCGCGCAAACATGCACATCTCAGGCGTACCGTCCGCATCCCGCAGAGAACCGATGCATGGAAGCGCTTAATTCAAGCTATGATTGCTGCGGTCCTGCAGACACGGCATGTTACGATTGCACGCTCGATAAGATCGGATCCTCTTCCGGGCAGTGTTATTTTTATGCCAATGATGCTTCATTGGCGCGATGTTATGCCGAAAAATGCCATTTGGGTTACGCTTTTAAAGCCGGCGAAGAAGGAAAAGGCGGCGAATGCGTTTCCACATCGTGCACAACGAAAAAAGACTGTTCGTTCGGCGCGGCCAATCAATACGCTGCAACAAATTCATGCAGCGACAACGTCTGCGTATGCAAACAAGACGGCGGCGCTTGCAAAGGAAACACGCCCGTGTGTCACCCCGAAGAGGGCGTGTGCAAGGAATGCGCGCCCGGCGCAAATGAGCTGTGCAAAAAATATAAGAATAACGATCCCAACGCCGAGCGTTACGAATGCACAGAAGATTACAATTGCAAAATCACATGCACAGCCGGATACGGCTTCGATTTTGAGACAAAAAAATGCCTGAAGCTCAGCGTTGATTGGTGCGAGCCCGGCGATGACGGCAAAAGCCGGGCATCATGTTCGGCGCTTGCAAATGCGAAAGATATCGCATGCATTGACTCAGAATCCGGCGCAGAAGCAAAATGCGTCATTCAATCATGCAACGATGGGTATTTTTTGGCTGCCGATGACAATGCATGCATAAATCTGCATGATAACGGCATAAACGCCGATCACGTCCGCGCCGTCAAAAAAGATTCCGACGGCAAATGGAGCGTTTCCGGATGCAAAGACGGATACTTGCCCAATCCGGAACGGAATGCATGCAATTACAGCTGCGACGGCGATTTGAAAAAAACAAAAAGTTACGGATACAATACGACGTACGGCGCTTACAATAACGGAAACCGTTATCGCGGAAGCAGCGCCATTTGTCAGATGTTTGATATTGATTCGGAGTCTTTCAAATCGGACGGCGGCACAGAGTATCCGTATGCATGTTTTGCAAATATAAACGAAAACGATCGCAGCAGCTTGTGCAACAATATTTGCGAAGAGAATTGCAACGAGAAAAATAAACTTCTCTGCGGCTGTTTGGCCGATTCCGATGTCGGCGCCAAATGGCGCAATCCCTTTATGATGTGCAATCCTGTATCAAATGCCGGCAAGTTGATCGTCGGAGAAAACGCCTGGGACACGGTAAATACCGGAAACGGGCGTTATGCTTGCACATGCGGAACGAGCTCGGTCGTTTGTTCGCCGGGGCAACGATGCGTTCCGAAAAAAGACAAAGACGGAAACGCTATACCGCAGGAAACGCTCGAAGCATTCGGACAAAAAGCATCGTATGCGGCAGAAGACGTCGAAACGTATAAATCTTGGATATTCGAATGCGAAGATCCCTGATCCGGTTAACGCCGGGCGAAACGGCTCAAAACCGCTTGCAGCGGTGCTGCCGCCGCAAGGCGGCTTTTGTTTTTTTCGCCCGTCCGCCGAAATGATAAATTTGCGCATGCGCGCAAAAAAGCGAAGCCGCATGCGCGAACGCGCCGATTTCGATGCATGACGCTAAAAAATCTACCGATTTCGCCGCTTTGATCGTAAAAGACGGCACTGCGGCGCAGCCGCCGCGAATCGAAGCGCTTTCGCAAAAGAGGAGAAATCGATGAAACAGGTTTTGCACGGACACATCATCCACGCCCCCGAATCGGGCAAGCTCGAAATCGTTGAGAATGGCTATATTTGCCTCGAAGACGGCATTATATCGCGCATCGGATCGGAAATTCCTCAATCTTGGCAAAATGCCGAACGCCTCGATATGGGCGGCAGACTCATCATGCAATCGTTCTGCGATATGCATCTGCATGCCCCGCAATATGCCATGCTCGGAATGGGCATGGACTTGCCGCTGCTCGATTGGCTCAATACGTACACATTCAAGACCGAAGCCCGTTTTTGCGATACCGCCTACGCTCGCGAGGTCTACGCCAAACTCGCCGGCGAACTCATCGCAAACGGCACGACGCGCGTCGTTGCATTCGGATCGCTTCATGCCGATTCCACGATCGTCCTCATGGAAGAATTCGAAAAAGCCGGACTCACCGGATACGTCGGCAAGGTCAACATGGATCGAAACGGCGGCGAACGGCTGCAAGAAACGGCCGAAGAGTCGATCCGCGAAACCGAACGATGGCTCGAACGGTGCGGCGATTTCAAATACATTCATCCGATCCTGACGCCGCGTTTTACGCCGTCTTGCTCCGACGCGCTCATGGAGGCGCTCGGAAAATTATCGTCGAAATACAATCTTCGCGTTCAATCGCATTTGTCGGAAAATACGTCCGAAGTCGCTTGGGTCGGAGAGCTTTGCCCCGATTGCCCGCAATACTGGGAAACTTACGATAAATTCGGATTATTCGGATCGCACACCGTCATGGCACATTGCGTACACTCCGACAAACGCGAGCGCGAGGCGATTAAATCGCATAACGTCGTCGTCGCGCATTGTCCGGCATCGAACGTCAATTTGATCAGCGGCGTCGCCCCGATCCGGACAATGCTCGAAGAAGGCTTATGGGTCACGTTGGGAAGCGACATCGCCGGCGGCGATGTCCTTCCCATGCTCGGGGTCATTGCCGAAGCGATTAAAAGCTCAAAATTCAAACGCATCGAATCGCAATGGACAAAAGATTTCCTTTCGGTTGCCGAAGCCTACTATTTGGGCACGACATCGGGCGCAAAGTACTTCGGCGCGGGCAACGGCTTCGCCGCAGGCGACGCGCTGCATGCCATCGTCATCGACGATCGCCGCGCCGTCGATACCGACCGATTATCGGTCAGAGAACGATTTGAACGCGCCGTCTATCGCGCCAAAGAAAGCGATATCGTCGCCGTCTTCAGCGAAGGCAGAAAAGTCAAATAACCCGGGAGCCGGCCGAAAAAACGGAAACTTCGGTTTGCGCGGCGCTTGCGCCGCCGTCGGCATCGGGCATATTGTTCCCCGTCGTCGGGCAGCCGCCGATCGGCGCTTGCGCCGGACGCCCGACCCGATGATATCCCGCATCGAGCCGATCGCGTTTTCGAGTTTTGTTTGATATTCAAAAAAATGGACGATCGCCCAAAAATATATCAAAATTTCATTCATCTCGGCGAAGAATGTTCGCTCATTCCCGCACTCGTCATCAATATGTGCGGTTGCAATCTGTCGTGTCCGACATGCCCCGAACGGTTCCGATGGAATGCGTTTCTGCCCATTTCCGATGCAACCGCCTATGCCCAAGCGCTGGCGCGGTTTATCGGCAAACACCCCGAATTGCGATCGATCGAATGGATCGGCGGCGAACCGACGCTGCAAATCCGATTTGTCCTCGAAACGTCTGCCCTGTTGCGAAAACTCCGCCCCGACGCGCCGCCGATCTATCTCAATTCGAATATGATTTTTTCGGGCGATGTCGCGCAAATTCTGTTTCCCGATGAATTTTGTTCAAATAAAGAAGACGATCCCGAATATCTTTCGGCATGCAACGTTATCGATGCGTTCGTCTTCGATTTGAAATGCATGCCCGAATGCAGCAAAACGATCACGGGCGCAAGCGATTACTTCGAAACAGCGTCGCGAAATATCGCGCTTGCCGTCAAACATCGCCCCGATGCGCCTCATATTTTGCGCCATCTCGTCATGCCCGGCCACGTCGGCTGCTGCACGATTCCCGTCTTAAATTGGTGCAAAACCCATATTCCGAACATCACCGTCAACCTCATGACGACGTTTCACGATTTCCGCCCCAATGCGCAAGGACCGCTTTTTTTGCCCGAAGCCGACAAACAAAATGCCCTCAATGCTCTGAAACAATCGGGACTTTGCCATTATCTCATCGACGGAAAAACGCCTGAGAACGGCGAGCTTTAAAACGACTTATGCGGATCGGCTTCTGATGCGCGCATCAATCGGCGGCAACGAAAAAAAGCGCGACGTATTGAGGCGAATGCCGAAATAGGAGCGCCGCCGGGCGTATTTGCCCAAAGGGCAAACAGCCGGCGAAAAAAAAAGCGCGACGTATTGAGGCGAATGCCGAAATAGGAGCGCCGCCGGGCGTATTTGCCCAAAGGGCAAACAGCCGGCGAAAAAAAAAGCGCGACGTATTGAGGCGAATGCCGAAATAGGAGCGCCGCCGGGCGTATTTGCCCAAAGGGCAAACAGCCGGCGAAAAAAAAAGCGCGACGTATTGAGGCGAATGCCGAAATAGGAGCGCCGCCGGGCGTATTTGCCCAAAGGGCAAACAGCCGGCGAAAAAAAAAGCGCGACGTATTGAGGCGAATGCCGAAATAGGAGCGCCGCCGGGCGTATTTGCCCAAAGGGCAAACAGCCGGCGAAATTTCAATATAATATATTGTTTGCAATCTCCGAAAAAAATGCCGGCGTGAGATGCATTCAAGAAAAAACGCCGGCGTGAGATGCCTATATTATATTATTTGCATGTATCGTCGTTTGCGGCGCAAAGCGGATACGGGTCGCAAGCATCGCCCAATCCGTCGCCGTCGGCATCGGCTTGCGCCGCCTTTCCGTTTGCAACGTCTTGGGGACGTATCGGATTGAACACATTGGGACAATTATCGGCATCGTTCGGAATTCCGTCGCCGTCGATATCGTTCGGATCGGAATAGAGACTGTTTGTTTTATAACTTTCCATGCCGTATTGCGTCGTTTTTTGAGCCGTCGTATCGGTCGGGCGCGTGCGGCTGGGAATGCATGTCGGCTCTTTTGCGGGCGTGTCGCAATAAAATGTTTCGTACTTGTCGGCGCTCTTAATATTTGCAAACGATGCGCTTGCGCCGGTCGCCTTTATATCGATTTTCTTGCTGACGCCGCACATCGAGAACGATTCGGCGCTTGCGCCGGTTATAATGTTTGCGTCGCCATAGACGAGTTTTCCGTTGAGCACGACGGCGGCAACGTCTTTGAGGGCGGCATCGATGACGGCGCGGTGCGCCTCTTTGCCCGATTTCTTGAATACGGCGATATCGGCATATCGGCCGGCCGCGAGATTGCCTGTGACATCGGCGTAACCGAGAGCGTCGGCAACATTATATGTTGCGGCCATCCAAAGGTCGTAATCGGTCAGCGGCTTATCGAAATAATATGTATTGAGGAAATCGGCGCATTGAAGCTCTCGCAGGATATTGACCGAACCCGAGGGAACCCAGTCGGTTCCCAACGCAATGGTCACGCCCATGTTTTTATACATTGCGATTTGAGCCGTATCGCCGTAAAGCGAGATATTGGAACGCGGTGACCAAATGAGTTTCGAACCGGCTTTTGCCATTTTTTGGGCAATCGCCGGCGTCGTTGCAACGCCGTGTATAATGGCAAGTTTGTTTGTAAATATATTCTTTGCGCCCGAACCTTCGCCGCTCAGGCAGCGCAGCTCGTTCAATGCCGCCTGATTGATTCCTTCGCCGATATGCGGTCCGAACGAATATGCGGAATTTCCGGTTTTATAACTGTAGCTGCACCCCGAATCGAGAAGCTTTCCGCTGCTGTCGCCGAGCGGGAACGTATTATATGTGGGATAACTGTGGCTGCCGTATGCATTCTTTTTGTCGATGTTGCGAATCAATCCGGCATATTCCCCCGAACCGAAAACGCCGACAGTTCCCGCGAGCAGCTGCCGCAATTCGGTGACTTCCACGGCGCCCGTGCTGCCTGCATTGTGATTTGTATGACCATTTTTGCTTTTGCGCCAATCGTGGCGATGATCAAACCGTTCCTCGCCCCAGCTGTCGGGCGATTGATTGTTATAAGTGACGTGGTCGTGACCGTTCAAAAGACCTGCCGAAACGACGGCATCGGGACATGTTATAACAGCGGCATTTGCCAAATCGGCTTCGGTCAGGCAGCCGACTTTTGTAATCTTTTCGCCCGAAACGATGACCGTTCCGCCTTGGTACAGCGTATCTTTTGTCAGAATATCGCCGCGAATGGCAATGTTTGTTCCGGTTCCGACGCTTTCGCACGTATTGTTTGCATCAGAAATCGAAAGCGATCCGCACGATTCGATATTATATTGTTTCGGAAGATCTTTGCACGTTCCCGTCGCCGTGTCGCACGTTTGGTCGGCGCCGCATGCGGGCGAACACGCTTTATACGTTTTGCATTCGCCGCCCGAGCACTTTTGATCGGCGCCGCATGCATTGCCCTTTTTCCATGCATTGTTTGAACAAGTCGCCGGCACGCCGTCCTGACACGATTTTTGGTTATCGCTGCAAACAAAATCAGGATCGTCGACGCATGCGCCGCCGCTGCATACCGTTCCGGCCGAGCATGCATCGCCGGGAGCCCATTCGCCGTTTTTGCACACAAACGGAATGCCGTTGAGGCATTTCTTTTCGCTTCCTTCGCATTTCAATTCCGACGGATCGACGCACCCCGCCGCATCATCGCAAACTTGCGACGCCGTGCATGCGACCGAAACCATTTTGTTATTGACGCACGTATAATGCGCATTATCGACGCAAAACGGAAAATTGACAGGATCGCAATCCGAATCGGAAACATCATCGCTCTCGTTGCACGATACACACGCAAAAGAAGCCGCCAGACCTGCCATCAACCAAAATTTACCACGCATCATTCCGCACCTTTGTGAAGTGAAAAAAAATGAGCCGCTTCGGCTCATTAACCATTACACATGTGTGTAAAAACTACTGACGCGCTTTAAAACCCTTTTTCAGTGTCCTAAAGCCATTGCTCTTTAGTGCCGCCACAGAAACGTGTCAACAAATTTGCTTAAAATATATCTTTTTTTTCTTGACATCCAAATGTAAGCATACATGCCACATTGTAACACCGAGCAATGCATCGGATATTGCGCGGTTTAGAGAATAACCCGGACTTAAAACAGCCGGGGGCGGCCGGGATTTCGCGGATTTGCGGCGTTGCGTTTCAGCGAATCAAAAAAAGCGCCCGTTTCCGAGCGCTTCTTCGTTAAATCAAATCATCGTTTGCGCGATCATCGGCCGCGTGTCGGCATGGCACGCTGCGGACGGGCCGACGAATTGTCTCCGCCGCTCACGGTGCCGGCAGCGCGGCGGCGCGTCGACCGCGAGTTATCGTCTTCGTCATCCGATTGGATGTATTGCCCTTTGCCGGTCGGATAAACACGCTGCGAAGACGAAGAAGAAGCCGACGGGCGCGTGTAGGTGCTGCCCGAACTTGCCGATGTCGACGGACGGACATACGTGCTGCCCGAACTCGCCGTCGCCGACGGACGCGTGTAGGTGCTGCCCGAATTCGCCGTCGCCGACGGGCGCGTGTAGGTGCTGCCCGAATTCGTCGTCGTTGTCGTCGTCGACGGACGGACGTATGCGCTGCCCGAATTCGTCGTCGTCGTTGTCGTCGTCGACGGGCGGACGTATGCGTTGCCCGAATTCGTCGTCGCCGACGGGCGCGTTGTCACCGTCGTCGTCGTTGTCGTCGTCGACGGGCGGACGTTGTAATTGCCGTTAGACGTCGCCGTCGTCGGGCGGACGTTGTAATTGCCGTTGGACGTCGCCGTCGACGGGCGAACGTTGTAATTATTATTGTTGTTATAGCCGTAATTATTATTGTTGTTATAGCCGTAATTATTATTATAGCCGTTCGACGGGCGGACATTGTAATTATTATTATAATATCCGTAATTCGAGCTGTTGTTATATCCCGGCAACGGACGGCTGTACCCGACGGTCGAAGTATACGTTGTGCGATAACGCGCAGGCGGGTTGGTTACATAGTAATTGTGCAAATTATAATGCGTGTGATTCGAGTTATAGTACGAATTATACGAACCGTAATACGTATAATAATTGTAAGACCCGACGCGAGTGTAGTTGTAATATCCGCTGGCTGCCCAATGGTGCCGATGCGGTCCGTCGATATAACACCAGCTGTTGCCCGTCGGCAACGGGTGAACGCCCATGTAATAATATGTATTAAAATTGATATTCGAAACGTAATAACTCGGATCGCCCACGAATACATACCGCCCGCTGTCGACGACAAAGAACGTATCATCGTCGGGAGCGTAACTGTGGGTATGCGCGCCCGATATCGAGCACCAATCGGAACTGCCCGAAAGCTCGAACACAGGATGCGGTCCGTAATAAGAATACGATGCAACGGCATACGTTGCGCCGGAACCGCTGCTGCCCGACATCACAAAACACCCCGACACCGTAAAAAGCGAAACAACCAATGCACCCAAAAGCGAAAATCTTCTAAACATATCGTCCTCCTCAGGTGCTCAGCACCCAACGTCTCACCTTTAACGCACAGCGAACCCCAAGAGCTTCGCACTGCAGAAATGCTAGCATATTTTATGCCAAAAAACACCTTTATCCCAATAAACATTTTTGGCTTCGGCTTTGCCGCCCTGCGGGCGCCATGCGCCTGCGCCGCCGCCTATGCGCTTGCGCGGCATACGGCGGCGTTTTTGGCTTCGGCTTTGCCGCCCTGCGGGCGTCATGCGCCTGCGCTGCCGCCTATGCGCTTGCGCGGCATACGGCGGCATTTTTCGGCGGATTGATACTAAAAACGGGCAATTTCTTAAAGACAAATACACACACAAAAAAAGCTCTCCCGAAGGAGAGCTTGCGTATCAAACCTATGAAGGGCTTTATTGCGCCGGCGAAACCGCTTGCGCAGATCGCTTTTGCGCGATCTGCGGCATTGAATCCGTTCTAGCCCAACTCAGCCAATGCAGTTTTTGTCGGCGCGTGGTTCGGATCGACGCCCAATGCGCGGTTGAACATATCTTTCGCGCGTTTGGGGTCGTTCGTCTTCATGCGCAACATGCCCAAATAGTAGAAGATGTTCGTCTTGACCTCTTTGTCTTTGACGTTCATCTGATGGAGCAACAACGTCTGCATAATCTTAAGCGAAGCCTCATAATCCCCGCTTTCGAAGAGCATGATGCCGAGTTCAAGGTTATTGGGAATGTTGTTTTTGTCGATGGCATTGGCCGCTTCGAACGCTTTTCGCGCGCCGTCCAAATCGCCGCTCATCTTGAGCATGCGGCCTTTGAGACTGTAGAACGGCGGCAGCTTCTTCGTCTGTTTTGTTTCGGCAAGGGTTTGAATAATGCCGTCCAAGATGGGTTTCGCCGAAGCGAAATCGTCGGCTTTGATGCAGGCATTGACGAGTTTTTCGGAGATTTCCATATCGTCGGGGCGCAAGTCGTGGATTTGCTGCAAAGCGATTGCGACGACCTTGACAAACTCAGGCGCTTTAGACGCCGTTTCGACAATTTGTTCAAAGACGGCAATCTTGCCTTCATCGTCTTTCTGAAGCTTTGCTTTGTGCGACAGGAGCTGGAGTTTAGCCTGGATATCGCCGGAATTGTCGGCAATCGCCATCAATTCCGTCAATGCTTCTTCGCATTCGGGATCGCGTTCCAATGCGACTTGATAACTCTTGGCAATTTTTTCGATTTCCCAATTGGCTTTGCGCACGATGCGGGCAACGTGACAATAAATCGGCGCTTCGTCTTTTGGCGCGGCGACGGTTTTGAGTTTTGCTTGCAAAGTGCTCAGCGCGAGATCGTACGATTTTTGCTGTTCGTAGATATCGATGAGGGAATCGAGAGCTTCGGCATTATCGCTTTGAACTTGGAGCACGTCCTTGAGCGATTGAATGGCAGCTTCTGCATCGCCCAAGTGCGCGGCAGCGAGTTTTGCCATGCGGATATTGAAGAGCAATTTGAGATTGTCATCTGCGGCCGCATCTTTTTGCTCTTTGATCAAATCGTACAATTCTTGGAACTCTCCATTCTTTGAATAGAGTCGGTCGAGTCCGCCGAACGCATCGGCATTGGACGGATCGTCGCTGAGGGCATCTTTGAGCAAATCGATTGCCGCCATTTCGTCTTGGAATCGAACTTCGGCAATGCGAGCGCGTTTGACCTTAAGCGCCGATTTTTGCGCCGCCGACTGAGCATCGTCGATTTGCATCAAATACAAATCATCGAGTTCTTGATACTGTTCGTGCGATTCGTAGATTCGTTCGAGGGCCGCAAGAATTTCGGGCGTGCAACGGATGCTTTTCGCTTCGTTATAAGCTTCGACAGCCGCAGCGACGTCGTTAAGTTTTTCGTCGGCCGTCTTGGCAATCGTCATGCAGATATCGAAACGCGTCTGCGGGTCTTTCGCCGAAAGGAGCTTCTTGTTGAGCAGATCGACGTATTTGTCATAGGCGCCGGCTTCTGTGTAGAGCACAGCGAGCGGTTCGATGGCATTGAGATCGGTATCGTCGATTTCGACGATTTTCTCGAGGAATTCCGTTCCGCGCTCGTTGAGATTGAGCACATTGAGCGCCAAATCGGCGCACTGGAAGAGGATCGCCTTTTGCGCTTCGGGTTCGAACGTAAGCGCGGCAAGCGTCGCCCGAACTTCGAGAAGTTCGGCCGCATTGTTTGCTTTTGCATAGATGGTTTCAAGCAACCGAAGCGCATCTATATTTTCGGCATCGATTTTCAGAATGCTCTTGAGCTCGGCAACGGCGTCGTCGCTTCGATCCAATTTCTGAGCATAGAGTTTTGCCAATTTCGTCATGAGAACGATCTTGTCGCCGTCTTCCGTCGCCGCTTCGGCGGCTTTTTGATACGCCGCAGCCAAATCTTCCCAATGCCCGATTTTTTCGGCGATAGCTTCGATAGCCGCCATAACGTCGGCATCGCCCGGATCGCAGGTCAACGCATTTCGATACGACGTCAGCGCCGCTTCGTCGTCGCCGAGCTTGTCGCGCTGAATTTGCGCCAATTGCTTTGTATAGGTCAATGCATCGGCGGGATCTTGGGCAACTTCGATCTTTGCCCCGAGCAATTTCGCAAGTTTTCCGTCCTCGCCATTTTCCGCATAACGCGGTTCGAGGATTTCTGCGATATCGCCGACGAGTTCTTTGCGATCGAGAAGAGATTCGATGACCGAAACTGCTTTTTCGTTGTCTTTTTCTTCCCACAAGATCTGTTTGAGCAACTCGAGAGCCGCCGCAGGATCTTTTTCTACGATAAGTTCGACGCGTTCAAAACGCAATTCGTTAATCGGCTGAGCGCCGTTATCGATCAGGGTCGCCAAAATGTTCGCCAATTTGTCGGATTGACCTGTCTGACGATAAAGCCGATGCAAATTCGAAAGCGCGGATTCGTTCATTCCGTCGATGTCCAAGATGCGTTCATACTGCGCAACAGCCCTGTCCAAATCGGTAAGCTGCTGTTCGCAATGCTTCGCCGCGATGAGAGACAGCTTCACCGAAGCATCGGGATCGTCGGCCGTCTCGATGACCTTTTCGCACAAAGCCGTAAGCGCAGCATAACGTTCATGACGCGCCGCGATCGTTTCGGCGAGCGCCGCAACTTCATCGTCGGAGGGATTCGCCAAAAGCGCCTTTTCGACGAATTCAAACGCTTTGTCGGGATCATTGAGGACTTCGTCGGCAACCGTTGCCGCTTCGATGTAGAGGTTGCGCTTTTCGAAGTCATCTTGCGCGACCTCAATTCTGCGTTCGCAAATGCGCATGTAATCGGAATCGCGGCGATTATTTCTGTAAATCGGGATGAGAATGCCCGAAACATCGTTAACCAAATCTTCTTTTTCGAGAAGTTTCTGCAAGATTTCGATGGCTTCTGCGTTGTCGGAATCTGCTCGGAGGACGCT
>CAVGZQ010000060.1:0-13518 GCA_963633515.1 Bacteroidaceae bacterium | reverse complement strand
AGCATACGCGCGGCCGGCGCGGCTATGTTCTCCCTGCCTTGCCTGCCTGCGGCAGGCTGACGGCAGGTGCGAGCATACGCCGCGCTTTTTTTCGCATCATGCAAACATGCGCCCTGCCGGAAGCTCAAACAAGACAACCGGCATTCGGCTTTTTTTTCAGATCTCGCAGCTCAGAGCTCAAGGCTCGGTTCTCTGAACTCAGCGGATTCTTTTGCCGGCGGCAATGCAATGCGCTGCGCTCATTTTGCAAAAAAAAGCGGCGAATCGTTCGCTGCGCCTTGCCGCCGGACGGAAAAGAAACGAAGCAATCGCTAAATTGCCTGACGCACTCGGTGTTTTTCCGCATCGGTCAATTGCAAATAACGCATCGCACCTTCAAGCGTCTTCCCCATAGGCGACATGATGCGCTTCGTCATGTCGCGCAGGCGGTTAAAACTGCCTTGAGCTTTGCCGCGCTTTTCTCCGCGCTGCTCGCCGTTTTCCATGCCCCGCTTTTCGCCGCGCCGCTCGCGCCAAGCCGCGCCTTGCTCAACCCCTTCTGCTCTGCAATGCGCTCTGAATTCTTCCATTATCTCGCACATATTCGTCTCCGCCTCGTTTTGGACTTTTTTCCGCATTGCCGCATATGCCGATTCGCCCGCAATATGTTCCAAAAGCGTCAAAACTTCGCATCGATGACGCACCGTGCCTTGCGGCGCAAATCAAAAGCCGCGATTTCGGAAACATCGCAAACTCTGCGCGATAAACTTAAGCGCGCCGCTCAAAGCATCGATTTCCGAATCGCTGAGCCATCTTTGCGCGCATCGCAGCCTCCTGCAGGATAACCGCAGACACATCTAAACGCTAAACGCTAAACGCTAAACGCTAAGTTCTAAGTTCTAAGTTCTAAGTTCTAAGCCCGCTGCCGACGCCCAACGCGCAATTTGCCGTTCCAAATCCCCGATATCGCCGACATTATAAATGATATCGTCGGCGCGGCGGCACATTTCGCCCGGCGATATTTGCGCAGCCATCCGCGCCCGAGCTTGTTCCGGCGTTATTCCGCCGCGATCGATCACGCGCCGCAAACGGACGGACGCGGGCGCGACGACGGCCAAAACGCGTTCGGCATATCGATCCCAGCGCGCTTCGTATAAAAGCGCCGCATCGATAACCGCATGCCTTTTCCCGGCTTTTCCGATCTTTTCGATTTCCGCATTTAACAAGCGTTCCAAAACCGGCAGCATAATGCGGTTGAGCCGTTCGATTGCGCCGGGGCGCGAAAATGCAATGCTTGCCAAAGCCTTTCGATCGACGCGCGCGCCGTCCGGCGCGACGGTTGTGCCGAATGCATCGATTAAAGCGCCGATCGCGGCGGCATCTTCATGCGCGATCCGCGTCAATGCATCGGCATCGATAACCGAAAAATTGCATCGTTTTTCCAAAAAACGCGACACCGTCGACTTTCCGCTTCCGATTCCGCCCGTCAATCCGATTATTCTTCCCATATCATCATGCCCGCATGCTTTTATATATTTATATCGTTCCGGCAAGACGCCGCTTTCGGACATAAATCATTTCCAATGCATTCATTGAATTCAAAAAATGCATTTATGCAAATAAATATATCAATTATTTGCAATATCATCTCAATGCGCGGCAAAAAAACAAAAAGCCCCGATTGGCACGCCAATCGGGGCTTTTGGCAATCGAAATGTTTTGACTTATTCCTTTTTGTCCGTGCCCGAATCCGATCCCGAATCCGTCGAACCTCCGCCCGCCGACGCGTCGCCCGAGTCCGACGAGCTGCCCGAGTCCGACGAGCTGCCCGAATCGTCGTCTTGGCTTGCAAACGGACTCTTGTCGCACGCCGTCGCAATGTTCATCGTAATGCGCGTTGCGCTCGATTCGCCTTTCATCAAACCGCCGGCATCTTTGTATTTTATGCGAATATCAAACGATACCGTTTTCGAACCGCCCCACCCCGTTATCGTATCGAGATCCATAAAATAACCGAGGCACGCGCCGCCGCCGGCCGTAATCGGCGCATTAATCTTGACCGAAATCGGTTCTTTGCCTTTGCACGCCTTTTCGTCGCCGTCGATCGCGCCGCACGATGTCACGACTTCCGTCACGTAAACCAAACCGCGGTTGGGCGGCTCGGGCTCAAACGAAGTCCCCGACGACGACCCCGAACTCGACGACCACCCCGAATCCGACGATATATAACTGCGAACCTGCAACGAAAACTGCGCGTCCGCAATCATTGCCGCCGTCGGTCCGCAATTGATCACATTGATCATCTTCAAATCGTCGCTCGTCGTGTCGCATTCTTCCGTCGTCACGCCCGACAAAATGACGTATGAACTATTTTCGACGCATCCCATCGATGCGCATGCGCAAAGCGCGAGCGCAACTATCGGCTTCAGTATTTTTTTCATGATGATATTCCTCCGGCGCCCGCGGCTGCGCCGCGAGCGCTCATTGACCGATGTTTTTGTTCCGGCGAACGCGGCTGCGCCGCGAGCGCAGCTGTGATGATTACTTCTTCGATTCGTTTTCGCGTTCGACGGGCGGAATGAACGATCCGTGTCCCGACGCCGCAATCGATGCATCGCGGTTGATAATTCTCGGCGTGATAAAGATCAAAAGCTCGGTCCGGTTATCGGTCTCGGATGTGCTCTTGAACAAGTAACCCAAAATCGGAATAGAACCGAAAAAAGGCACGCTCGCCATCGACTGCGACGTATTGCGCGTATATATTCCGCCGATAACCGTCGTTTCGCCGTCGGGAACGAGCAATTCCGTATGCGCTTCTTTTTGGATAATCGACGGATCGCCGCTTGCGCCCGTGTTGCCGAAGTCGGGCTCGTTCTTCGTTATGTTGATCTTCAGATAAACATTGCCGTCGCGCGTGACATGCGGCGTGACTTCGAGATTGAGTTTGGCATCGTAGAACACCGTTTGCGCGCCGGCCGCGCTCACGACGCTGATCGGAATGCTCGTGCCCTGTTGGATGCTCGCTTGGATATTGTCGAGCGTCATAATCCGAGGCGCCGAAACGATCTTCAAAAAGCCCTTATTTTCGAGCGCGCTCAAACGGATGTTGAGATTAATCGCGCCGCCCAGCGAACCGAGCGTTATGCCGAGCGCGCCGCCGGCGCCCGTGCCGACCGACGCGGGCAAGTTCACGGCAAAGTTCGGCGACGAAGACGTGCCCGCATTGTTATCGCTCGTCGAACCGCCCGCTATGCCGACCGTCGACGGGAAAACTATTCCCGTTGCATTCCCCGTTTGAGCGCTTGCAATCCCGTCGCCGCCCCATTGAATGCCGATTTCCTTCGTAAAGTTCGCCTGCGTTTCGACAATGCGCGCTTCGATAAGGATTTGCGGCGTTTGCGTGTCGAGATTGCTGACCAATATTTCGGCGGCATCGAGATTGGCGGCGACGTCTTTCAATATAAGCGTGTTCGTCCGCGTGTCGATATTGACCGTGCCGCGGCTGCTCAAGAGCGACGAAACGTTTGTCTGAAGATCCGACGCCGTCGCGTAATTGACGGGTATCAGACGGACTTCGAGCGGTTCCAAACGCTCGCGAACTTCCGCGGCTTTGATTTGGCGCTCTTCTTCGGCGCGGAACGTTTCGGACTTTGCAATCCAAATCACGTTCCCTTCGTAACGCATGCCCAAATTGTGCATGCGCAAAATGATGTCGAGCGCCTGATCGAGCGGAACGCTCTTGAGCGATAACGTCACATTGCCCTTAACATCGGGATTGACGACGATGCTCGTGTTGATTTCGTCCGACAAAAGACGAAGCAAATCGTTGATGTCGGCATCGTGGATGTCGAGCGTTATTTTGCGCTTCGCAAGCGGCGAATCTTTGAGCGATTTCTGCGCGCCGAACGTCGACGACAGCTCGTACGAATTCGGCTCTGCCGCCGAAAGCATTGCCGCGTTGCGGCGATCTATCGGCGCGCTGTACGATTTTCCCTCGCTTCGCAGCGGTTTGATGCGCCACGTAATCGTGTCGCCATTTTGCTCAAACGCATCGACCGTTTTCGACGAAGCTTGCGCGATCAATTCAATCCCCGACGGGGTCTTCGTCGAATCGACGTATTTTATCCCTTTGTTCAGCGCCGACGTATCGTATTTTTTGTTGAAATCATCGGGCAAAACCGCGCCGTCGATGCGCAAAATGCTCTTCTGCAGACCGCCGTCGATCGATTGAACTTTGCTCACGGGCGACGACAGTTTCACGACGACTTTCATGCCGTCCCCGTCATTTTTAAACTGAATGTCGCGAATGCTCGCCAACGCCGCCGCATCATCGTCGACCGGAGCCTGCGCGCGGCTTTCGGCTGCCGGCGCGTTTTGAGCCGCGCCGACCGTCGAATCAATCGGCGCCGTCGTCGCAACGGCTTGATAATTCTCGGCTCGGGCATCGATTTGCGCCTTGAGCGCGGCGTTCTCGGCTTTTAACTTGTTGAGTTGCTCAAGCGCATGACGCCCTTGGCGCGCCTGCGATTTGAGATCGGCCATGAGCGCGGCTTGCTCCTGCGATAGGGCTTCGTTTTGCGACTTTTGCTTCGCTTCCAGTTTTTTGAGCTTTTCGCGCGCCGCGCCTCCCGACAAAACTTCCTTCTGAAGCTTTGCCATTTCGGCGTTTTGACTTTCGAGTTTCGACATAAGCGCCGCATTTTGCGCGGCAATCTCGCGATACCGATCCGACGCATCCGACGCCGAACGCTTCGCATCCGTCGTCTCGGTCTCGAGACGGGCAATCTTTGCCCGCGCTTCTTTAAGCCGGGCTTCGGCCGTTTGGGCGCGCGCTTCGGCGTCGCGCTTTTGATCGTTGAGCGCTTGCGCATTTTGGCGGCTCGCGCCCAAATCGCTCTGAACCTGCGACAATTCGGCGAGTTTTGCCCGCGCTTCTTTAAGCCGGGCTTCGGCCGTTTGGGCGCGCGCTTCGGCGTCGCGCTTTTGATCGTCGAGCGCTTGCGCCGTTTGCTGCATCTTATCGAGCTCGCGTTCGACGCGTTCCAATTGCGCGAGTTTATCGTTGGCTTGCGCCAATTGCGTTTCGGCCGAATGCGCGCGTTCGATCGCTTGGTCTTTGGCGCGCTTAAGCGCGTCCGATTCGCTCTGCGCCCTCATTTGCTCGTTTTTCGACGCTTCGAGTTTCGCCGTAATGTCGGCGCCGTCGCGCGCGGCTTGCGCCAAATCGGCTCGGCGCCGGGACTCGATTTGCGCAAGCTTGGCTTGAGCTTCGGCATAAGCCTGTTCGATCCGTGCATGCTCTTTTCTTTCGCGTTCGAGCAATTGCTCTGCATCCGATTTGGCTTTAAGCGCTTCTTCTTGCGCAATCTTCGAAGCAGCCTGTTCGCGTTCGACGATCGTCCGCGCATTGGCAAGCGCTTCGTCGCGCGATTTCTGCATCTCGGCATACGCATCGGCAAGCTGCGTCGGGCTGAGCTGCGGCGCGCCGTCGACCGAGACGATGATCTTGTCTTTCGTCGAATCGACGGCATATGTCGTTTCCCGATCCAAACCCAAGATTATCCGGCATGCCCGGTAATCTTCCGACTGCGTCATGCTCACCGTTGCCGTATCGACGACGCCGTTTCGGACCTGTATCGGCGTTATCTTTTGCGACGATTCGCAATCCAATATTTCCACGACGACGCGATCGGGATTTTTAAGCGCATAAACCGAAAAGGTCGGATCGTCCGACACTCCGATTTCGACATGCGTTCGGGCACTGTCTTGTGAATAATTCAAGCTCGTGACGCTGTTGTCTTTGCGAGAATTCGGCGAATCCCAAGCGATAGAGCTGCATACGCAAAACGCGGCGCATATCAGCGATGCGCGTTTTGTCATTTGAGATGCCCGTTTCATGTTAACTCCTTGAACAAGATACGAGAGTGAGGGATGGTCTGCCCCCCTGCGCAAGGGGGGTTGGGGGGGTACGTCGAGGGGGTAGCGCCGTCGAGCGCGAAAGCGCGAGAGAGGCGCTCAGGGGGAGACTTCCCCCTCACCTTTATTAAAAAAGATGAATAAAAACGATTTGCGAATTTTATGCAATCAATTCAGCTTAATTTGAATTTTACTTCGTTCGTTCGCCGGTTTTTCGAACAACGGCAATTCGATATATTGACCTTTGTCGGCGACGCGTTCATACACTTCGATGCCCTCGCGGCGGATGCTCGAGATGCTGCCGTTGTTGTTGCCGAGCATCGATCCGCGGCGCAAAACGAAGCGATTGCCCGCCGGGTCGGTAACAAAGACTTTCGGATCGGCCGTGCCCGTTATCACGCTGATAACCTTGTAGTCGCGCGTCGGATACACTTGCTCGGGCAACAGAATGTCGGCCTCGCGCTGCTCTTCCATCGCACGCAGGCGGCGCAAATTTTCTGCCATTATCGTGTCGGAAAAACCGCGAAACGGATTGCGCGGATAAATCGTCTGCTCCGAGGCCTGCACCGGTTTCCAGTTGTCGGCCGTCATTTCGAGATCCGCCCGATTAAGCGTTGTCCGCTTGACGCTGACATCGCTCGTGCGCTTTACCGTCGTCACTTCGACGCCCGTATCGGGCGCGCACGACGAAAACGCAATCGCAGCAATCGCCGACAGCGCCAAGAATAAATATCGTTTGGGATGAGTTTTCATGTGTGCGGCTCCGATTATTTCGCCTTTTTGCCTGCCGCGCCCGCTTTCCCCGTGTAGAGGTACGTCTCTGCCACGCAAATGACTTTGACTTGCGGTTCGGTGCCCTCGGCGCGCGCATTTTCGCGCGTGATGTTCAAATCGCTGATGTTGATAAGCTGCTCGCGGTTGCCCCCGCGCCCGCCGTCGCCCATCGACGCCAAATCCCAGAAAAACTGAATCGCCGCATCGTAAGGTGACGTAAATTCCATCCGAATCGGAATGCGCGACACCTCGCCGTCGGCGACGATGCCTTCCTGTTTGAACAATGTCCAATTCGTTATCCGCGACGACCGCGCGCGCTGGTTGACGCTGTCCAAAAAGTGGTTCAATTCGTTTGTCGTCGACGGAATTTTATCTTGCAAAATCGCCAATCGCGCTTCGAGACGTTCGTTTTCTTTGCGAAAGACGTTGTACTCGTCTTCTTGGGCTTTGAGCGACTCGTACGTCGCCTCTTTCTCGCGAAGCTGCGCGCGCGATTCCGACAATTTGTCGACTGCGGGCAAATACATTGCCACATACCCGACGACAGACGCGACGGCGACAATGGCAACGCAGAAGACATAGACGATCGCGTCAGAAATGCTTTGGACTTGTTTCGCTTTTTCTTTTGCCATGGCAATTCTCCTTAGCGTTGCGCCGCTTTCGCGTCAGACCCGGCGCCGTTCTGAGCTCCGTCCCCGTCGCCCGGCTGCTCCGACGTCAGCATGTCGAGCAACGCCAAACCTTCTTTCGTCTGATAGTTGAAGTTCGCGCCCATTCTGAAGACAAAAGACTGCGCCTGTTCCCCGGTCACCGACTCCCGGGCGCCCTTGATCTCGACGAGCTCGACATTGCGAAATATCTTGCTCGTCTTCATCCGCGTCCAAAACTCGTACACGTCGTCCATGGCGCGAGCCGTGCCCTCGATTTGGATCTCGCTGTTGCCCTGTTCCTTGAGCGATTTGATGATGATGTTGTCGGGTTCCCAAGCCAAAAGCCAACCGCTCTCGCTTGCGACTTTGCGCGCCACGATATCGCGCGGATTCGACAATATCCGCGCAAATTCGTTGAGCACGAATTGCGGTCCGCGACGAAAACTCGCAAGACGCGCCAGCATCTTTTCGCGCGTTTCGAGCTCCTTGCGCACTTCCTGCGCGCGTTTAATCCCCGCAATCCGTTTGTTCACCTCATTTATCCGTTCCTGCGTCTGCGCGATTTGATTGTCGACGGCAATCCGCTCGTCTTCGACCGCTCCCGCCGCAATAAACGCGGCGGCAACGATGACGATCGAACAGAGAATCGTCAGCGCAACGGCTATCGGCGCCTTGCTCGTCTTCGCATGAGCCTTTCGGGACGGATTTAAATTCACTCGAATCATCATGGTCTGACTCCTCCTGCCCTATTCCGCCGTCCGTCTCAACGCAAGTCCGAGCGCCACCGCCGACTCGGGCGATATCGCCCTGAGCGTTTCCCGCGTGTACAGTTTTTCGTCGAATTTCAGGCTGCCGTACGGATCCGCAACTTTTATCGGCTCGTCGAGATGCTTTTCTATGACCCGAAGCGTCGTTTCATTCTTGAGCACGCCGCCGCACAATATCAATTCGTCGACCGTATCACGCCCTGATGTTTCGTAGAAAAATGAAAGCGATCGCCGAATTTCATTCGCAATTTGCTCGCTTACCTGCGAAATAATTTCATTCACGTCTTGCGGAATGATCGCATTGCCCATCGTTTCGCCCGTCTTGAACGCTTCGGCTTCTTCGCGCGTCACGCTCAATTTCTTCTGAATTTCTTCGGTAATCTGATTGCCGCCTATCGTGATGTCGCGCGTAAATTGCGTAATCCCTCCGACCATCATCGATATCGACGTCACCGACGCGCCGATGTTCACAATCCCGACGCATTTCGACGTCTTCGCGCTGCCGTATATCGTCTCGACCATGTTGTGAAGCGCAAAACTCACCACATCGACGGCTTTTACCTCGAGTCCCGCTTCGCGGGCGACCGCGATGTAATCGTTCACGACGTCGCGCTTGCTGGCGACGAGCAGGATTTCCATCGAATTCTGCGCGGGATTGCGCCCTAAAACGACCGTATCGAACACGACTTCCGAAAACTCGTACGGAATATGCTGCTGCACCTCCCAGCCGATATTTTCCGCCAACTCGTCGTCCGACATGTTCGCAAGCCGCAAACGCTTCACGATGACGCTGTAGCCCGATATCGCAATCGCGCACTGCCTCTGCTTCACTTTGTTGCGCGCCAGCATCCGACGCAACGCCGAAACGACGCCCGATCGGTTCAGCACCGCCCCGTCGACTATCGCATCGGAGGGAATGACTTCTTTGTCGGCAATCTCTATCGAATACGTATTGTGCTGCTCGCGCAAAAGACATATCTTCGCGCTGTTCGAGCCGATATCCAATCCCAGCAATAATTTACCCTTAGCCATCGCAATCTCCTTGTGGATGACAACCATCTGACGGAGAGTTTGCCACAGATGGATTTTTTGTCGAAAAATCGACGTTTTGCCGACTTAATCGCTGATTTGCGCAGTTTTTGAATTTTATTCCGCATTAAATCAAATTGCTTTAATTTTATGGCGATTCAATCGCGCATTCCGCTCAATAATTTCACTCTCAAAAATTCAGCGCGGCGCCGAAACGCCGGCGCTTTTTTATGCGCGCCGTCTTTTGCCCCTGCGGGGCAATGCGCCGGGGCTTCGGCTATTTCGCCTGCCCGCAGGCTCAATACGCCTTCGCTGCCGCGCTTTTGCCCGACGGGCAATACGCGCGGCCTGCGCGGCTATGTTCTCCCTGCCGTCAGCCTGCCTGCGGCAGGCTGACGGCAGGTGCGAGCATACGCCGCGCTTGTGAGCTTCTTCTGCCCTGTCCAAAAAACGGCGATCTTTCGTCCAATCCATGAAAACACGCCGTCCGCCTCGGTTCTGACGCGCACAATCCGATGTTTCTGCCGAAGACTCCTTCCTTGCCATAATCCGACAAAAGAAAATCGGACAACCGCGACAAAAATGTCATGCTTATGACGCCGCACGGAGCAAAGCCCCGCCGTCCGGCGCGCATTTTGATATCATATCACGTTGCAAACCCTATTTTCCGCAACAAAATGATCCCTGACCGGATAAACGGCACGCCATTTCGACGATGTTTGACGGGCTGCGCCGCGCTCAAACGGCTTCTTCGGGCGCGTTTTTTGCCCCGTCGCCGCGCTCAATCGTCATATCCCGCCGACGATCGCGACGACAGGGCGAGCTTTAACGCCGACGCGATGTCGGCAGACGGCTCAAATACCTCTCCCGCCGCCAATCGCGCATAGTCTTGAATTTGCGCCGAGCGAAGCGTGCGCAGCAGCGATGCGCCCGGGTCGAACGACGCCCGCGCCGACCCGTGCAAATCGAGTATCGCCAATTGCTGCGGCAATTTGTCCAAATCGACATATCCCAAATTCGGCAAATGCGAAAAATCGAGCGCAACAAGATTTTTCATCTGCGACAGGTCGGCATCGATCGCCTCAAAACCGTCGCACCGGCTCACGCGCGCCATGCGGCAATGCTCGCATTGTTCCAACCCTTTTAAGCCAGAAAAATCCGCGCAATCGGAAAAACACGCCGACTCGAGTCGGGGCAGCAGCCGCAGCGCCGCAGGCACGCACGCCAGCGCATGGCATCGAACAAAAGATATTTCTCTGAGCTCCGACAACCGCGATATTTTCTTCGAAAGCCTGTCGCCTTTCCAATCGCGGATTTCGAGCGAAGTCACCGACTCCGCGCAAAGCACGGAAAACAGATTGTCCGGCGCGCGGCTGTCGCCGCCGTCGAGCGTCAGACACAACGGACGCCCCAAAGACGCCGATCGAACGATTATCTGCATCGCCTTCCCTCCGAAATAAAAAATCCCTCAATCCGAAAACTGCCGAATTGAGGGAAATTTGAAAGCATATGCCAATTCGCCCCGATATTTACATATTTTTCAGCCGATCGATTTCTTTCTTCATATCCGACAAGATATCGTCAATGCCGCGCTCTTCGATCTTTTTCGCGTATTTTTTTTGGTATGTCTGCACCAAACTCGCGCCGTCTACGAGCGTATCGTAAATCTGCCAATGATTATTCGAAGCATGAAGCACAAGCTCGAATTCCGTTTCGACGTCTTTTTGCTGCGCAAAGCACGAAACAACCGCCGACGTCTTCTTTTTGACGACGCGATCCCAATCGATTTTGTAGTTCTCTTTGAACGATTTATCCGAAAAACGCTTCAGATACGTCAGCTCCAGCAGCTCCCGAAACCGTTTTTGAAACGCCGCCTGCTTATCGCCCGATATCGTTTCCCATTTGTCGCCCAAACAGCGCACGGCATAAGCATCGTAATCGATGAGACCGCTCACATAAGCGCGAATCAAATCGTCGCGTTCTTTTGACGGCGCCATCCCGTTAAGCTTGAGGGCTTCGGCATATTTTTCTTTTGCAAACGCCATCGGCTCGGGCAGCGCCGAGTAATCGAGCGGCGCAGCTTCGGCGGCGGGCGCGGGCTGCGCCGCAGCTTCGCCGACGCCTGTCTGCGCAAACGCCGCCGGCGCCGCGCAAAACGCCGAAAGCCCGAAAAACAGCCCAAATGCGCCCGACGTTAATTTCCTGTTTACGATTATGACGTTCATCTGCTTCTCCCTTGTTCCATTCGGCGCGCCGCAACAGTTCCCGAATTCTCTTCTTTGCATAAAAATAGAAGGCTCAGCATGCGCGGAATCGATTCGATTGCCGGACAAAATGCATGCGGCAAAAACATTGCGTTTCGCGGCGAAAGCCCCGAACGGCCGCGCTTTTTGCCGTCAATCGCAAAGATCGTGCCGTTTTTTGGAAATCCCTCTATTTTTATCCGTCAATATGCTAAAAATTGCTTTACGCGCCGGGCAAAATGCCTATGCTTGCGCGGTTTTTCGCGCGAGTGCGGGCGCAAAACAGTCTCCGGCTCAGCCGGCTTTGCGTTGCGATATCGCTCTGAATTTGCCCCGTCAGCCGATCAAACGGCGCCCGAAACAAACGCATTCTCCGTCATTTCCCGAGATACGGCCGTGGATACACTCAATACATCGAACGATTTCATGACGACACAAGAACAAACCGCCGAAGTTCCGCCATCAAACGCCGGATTTTCGGCCGATTCGCGCACTGACGGCGCTTCGCCGCAAGATTCTTTGCCGGCGGACGGCGGTGTTTCGGCCGATTCGCGCACTGACGGCGCTTCGCCGAAAGATTCTTTGCCGGCGGACGGCGGTGTTTCGGCCGATTCGCAAAGCTGCGAACAAACGTCTGCCGACAAATCTGCGCAAAACCATTGCGCCGAAATCGCCGATCCCGAAACCGGCGCGATCTATCGCATCATCGGGACGGCTCACGTCAGCGAAGCAAGCCGAGCCGAAGTCGAACAATGGATCGAAAAGATCCGCCCCGACAAAGTCTGCATCGAGCTTTGCCAAGAACGATACGACAGCTTCTACGACGTCAACCGCTGGAAAAAACTCAATATCTTCGACGTTATCCGGAAAGGAAAATTTCTCTATCTGCTTGCAAATATCGCCATTTCGGCATTTCAGCGTAAAATCGGCGCCAAACTCGGCGTCAAACCGGGCGCCGAACTCATCGGGGCGGCCGAAGCGGGGAAACGCGCCGGCGCCGACATCGTCCTCATCGACCGAAACATCCACATCACGCTCAAACGCGTTTGGGGAAACTTGGGATTTTGGACAAAATGCGAGCTCTTGAGCGAAATCATCTTTTCGCTCTTCGGCGCCGACGATAAATCAAAAGAAGAGACTTCGAACGAAATCGAAAGCCTCAAAGAAGATGCCAATATTTCGAGCATGATGGAAGTTTTCGCCAAAGAACTGCCGCAAGTCCACGCTCCGCTCATCGACGAACGCGATCGCTATCTCGTCGCAAAAATGCGGGCATGCGGCGGAAAAAATGTCGTCGCCGTCGTCGGCGCAGGTCACGTCGCCGGGATGCAAAAATATTTTAACGAAAAAATCGACACCGAATCCCTCGAACAACTTCCCAAACCCGGCATTTTCCTCAAAGCCGCCAAATGGATCATCCCGCTCATCCTCATTGGGGGAATTGCCATCGGCATCTGCCGGCAAGGGTTTGACACGCTTTATGATCTCCTCGTCGCTTGGGTTCTGCCCAATTCCGTTTTCTGCTTCCTGACGGCCATTTTGGCGCTTGCCCATCCGCTCACTGCCTTATGCGCCATCGTCGTCTCCCCCATTACGTCGACGACGCCCGTCATCGGCGCGGGCATCGTTCTGGGACTGCTCGAGGCATGGCTTCGCAAACCGACCGTCGAAGACTGCGAAGATCTCCCAAACGTTCACACCCTGAAAGGTTTTTATAAAAATTCCTTCACTCACGTGCTCATCGTCTGCGTGCTCACGACATTCGGATCGGCGCTCGGCGCCTGGATCGGCATTGGATGGCTCATTAAAATCATCGGCTTCGGCGATTAAAACCGGCTGCCCGATATCGGAGAATCCCCGCTGAAACGGCACACAACGAAGTGTCCAAAGCTCTGAGTTCGTCCGGCAGACAGCGAAAAACACGCGACGGGGGCGCTGCGTTCGGCAGAAAACCCATAGCCGGCTGCTGACAGCGGGTTGCTAAAACGCTTGCCGAACCTGTTGTTTTTCATCGTCGGTCAATTGCAGGTAGATCATCGCATCTTCGAGCGTCTTGCCCATACGCGTCATTATGCGCTTCGTCATATCGAGCAGACGGTTTAAACTGCCTTCGATTTTGCCTTCGATTCTGCCGCGCGCCTCGCCTTGCTCAAAGCCTTC
>CAVGZQ010000059.1:0-13533 GCA_963633515.1 Bacteroidaceae bacterium | reverse complement strand
ATGCCGGGGGGGGCTTTCATTGAACGGCGGCGGATATTTTCGGCGGCATTTGCGATATCGTCGGCGATGCGTTTGAGTTGGGCGAATTCGGGTTTACGGATATTTTTTTTGAGCTCGAAAAAGTCGTCGCAAAGGTTCGGTTTTGCCCATTCGGATTTTTGATTTCGGCGGTAGGGGGTTTCGGAGAGAAAAGCGGCCAAGAGGGCGGCATCGGGGATGATAGTGAGGTCGGCGGCTTCGATCATCCAGCGCGCCAGCCGCGGTTCGAGGGGGATGGCCGCCATTTGCCGGCCGAGCGGCGTGATGATGTCGGGGGGGGGGGCGTCCGGCATATCTTGATTATCGTCATTCGGGGCAGAAATCTCTTGATTATCATCATTCGGATTTGCAATATTTTGATTTATAACATTGCCGCCGTTTTTGCAGCAGCAATCCGAAGTTATATTATCGCTGCCGCCGGCATCGATGTTTATATATTCGGGATCGGCGGAATTGTTATCTTTCCGGCGCGATAGGATATTGGGCGCAGCGTGTTTGAGGGCGCCGAGTTTTCGGAGCAAATTTTTTGCTTCTGCGATTCGGTTGGGCGCGGGCTGCGAGAGGAAGCGGAGGGATTCGGGGGCTTGGAGCCCCCAAGCGGAGATTTGCAGGACGGCTTGCGACAAGTCGAGGCGATCGATTTCGGGGATTGTTTGGGCGTTTAATGCGTTTTGCATCGATTGCGGCCAAAGCCGGATGCAGAGCCCGGGGGCGGTGCGCGCGGCGCGGCCTGCGCGCTGATCGGCGGAAGCGCGGCTGATCCATTGGGTTTCGAGCCGCGAGAGCCCTGAAAATGTATCGAAAAACTTTTGTTTGACGAGTCCGGAATCGACGACGGCTTTGACGCCCGGGACGGTCAGAGAGCTTTCGGCGACGTTTGTCGAGAAGATGATGCGTCGTTTTCGATCGCTTGGCAAAGAGAGTATTTGAGCTTGCCGGTCGATCGGCAGGGATGCGTGGCATGGGCAGAGCATGCAGTCGGGGAAGATCGGGGCGGCGATATTGATGGCTTCTTGGATTTCGCCGGTGCCCGGGAGAAAAACGAGGCAATCGCCGTCGGTTTCGGCAAGCGCGGTTTTGACGGCATCGATGAGCGGAGCGATATAGACGGCGAAGCGTTTGTCGGGCTGAATCGGCGTGTATCGGAGTCGGAGCGGATAGATCGGGGCATCGATTTTGAAGACGCTGCACGGGGAAAGGTATTGTTCGACGGGATCGGCATCGATTGTGGCGCTCATGACGGTGATTCGGAGGTCGTCGCGGCAGGCGTCTTGGAGTGTGCGGACCATGGCAAACGCCAAGTCGTTTTCGATCGATCGTTCGTGGAATTCGTCGAAAATGACGTGAGAGACATTTTCGAGGAAGGGATCGTTGCACAAATATCGGAGCAATATTCCGGTCGTGACGAAGAGCAAGCGCGTGTTTTCGGACGATTTTTTTTCGAGTCGGACGTGATAGCCGACATCATCGCCCAAGGCGGCGTTATTTTCGGCGGCGACGCGTTTGGCTGCGGCGATGCATGCGATGCGTTTGGGCTGGACGCATAAAATACGTCTGTCGCCGCCGTCAGGGCGCGAAGCGAGGAAAGCCGGCGGGATGCGCGTCGTTTTTCCGCTTCCCGGGGGTGCGGAAACGATGATGTTTTTGTTTTGGGCGCCGACGATGGCGTTGAGCCAAGGGTCGATGGGAAGCGAGCTGCGATCAGGCATTGGGTTGCGAAGGGATATCGTTGTCGGAAGAGTTTTCGGAATGATGAATGCAGGGCCAAACCGTGACGATTTTGGCGCCGCCCAAGGCGGAGTCTTCGATTTCGATAGATCCGCGATGAATGGCGATGATGCGCCGGACGATGGCCAGCCCCAATCCGACGCCGCCCAAAGCTTTCGAACGGCTTTTGTCGATTGTTGCGAACGGTTCGAAGACGAATTGGCGTTTGTCGGGCGGAATTCCGGGGCCGTCGTCTTCGACGGTTACTTCGGCGGCATCGCCCGAGAGTGCGGGCCGGATTCGGATTTCGATATTTTTTTGCGCATAGCGCGCGGCGTTGGACAGGAGATTTCCGACGGCGCGTTTGAAAGCGGTCGGGTCGGCTTGCGCCATCAGAGCGCCGTCGGGGGCAATAATTTTGACATCTTTATTTTTGAGGGCGACGCTGCGCTGTTTGAGGGCTTCGCCGACGAGCGCGCAGATATCGGCATTTTCGATGAACGTGTTTTCTTTTTGCGCGTCGAGATAGTTAAAGTAGCCGAGTTCTTTGAGCAACGCGTCGATTTCGTCAAAGTCTTCGTCGATGGAGCTGAGGCGTTCTGCGTTTTTTTCGTTTTCTTCGTCGATATCGAGCATTTCGAGTTTGAACCGAATGCGCGCCAGCGGGGTTCGCAGCTCGTGGGAGACGGCTTGGAGAAGACTTTTTTGGCGGTCGAAATTCTTGTCGATGGCTTCGGCCATGTTGTTGATGTGCCGGGCCAGGAGCCCGATGGAATCGCGGTGTTTGTCGGCGATGCGTATGGCGTAATCGCCGCGGGAAATCTTCAGACAAGCGTCTTCGATGCGCAAGATGCGTTTAATGCCCGGAGCAATGATTCCGACGGCGCCCAGGGACAGCAAGAGAATGACGACCGCAATCGTAATGAGCGCCGAAGAAAGCCGAAAATAGGGGATGTTTCGGATGCTGCACTGAATGAGCACGGCGTAGGGGGTTCGGCTTATGGGGATGATGATATAATAGGATTTGTCGGCGGCAAGCGGCGTATTGTGGACGTGGTCGGCATAGTTTCGGACGTAGTTTACGACTTGGCGATAGGTGACGGTGTCGTAGAACGAGGCGAAGCCGAGTTTCGGCCGCGGCGGCGGCGGTCCGGGCGGAAACCGTTTGCGGGGGGCAGAGAGCGGCGCGATTGTCTCGGATCCGGCGTCGGCAGCTTCGTCACCGAAAAACGGTTGGTTGCTGAACGGGCGCGCAGGCATTTCGATGGTGTATCCGCGGGCATCGTGATGCACGCGCCAGGGCGTGGGACGCCACAAGTCATCGTTTCCGTTTTGGGCATTTTGCCTTCGGATAAAGTCGTCGCGCGAAATGATTTCGGCGTTTTGCAGCAATGAATCGGACTGCGCGCGCAGCCACGCGCCGATTTTGTCTTTCGTCAACCCGGCCAATCGCGCGTTGAGCACGCTTTGCAAAAAAGCGGGATTGATGTGATTGGCAATGCTGTCGACGCCGACGCTCGGTTTCATGAGCGCGCATGCGACGATGACGGAGACGCCGAATGTCACGCAACAAGCGACAAGGGCTTTAAAGCCGTAAATCCTGATAAAATTGCGTCTGTATTGCGTCCTGGGTGCGGGATTTGTCATTTCGGCAAGGATTAATCCTGACTGATCAGCATGTAGCCGGCTCCGCGCACGGACTTAATGAAACGCGGAGATTTTCCGTTATCGTCGATTTTATTTCGCAGTCTGGAGACGCGCAAATCGATGCTTCGGTCGTTTCCGTCCCAATCGGTTCCTCGGATTTGGCGATAAATTTCTTCGCGCGTGAGGATAACGCCTTGATTTGCGAAGAAATAGCTGAGCAAATCGAATTCGCAGCTTGTGAGATTGACGACGCGTCCGTCGACGATTGCGATTCGCTTTTGGACGTCGAGCTGCAAGCTTCCGTGGGTGTTGATGCGATGGGCGACTTCGGCATTGGCATTTTGCGCGATGCGTTCGTAGCGATTGAGCAAGTTTGTGATGCGCGCCAATAGACTCCGGGGTTTAATCGGTTTGACCAAATAGTCGTCAACGCCCAATTCGAGCATGACGATTTCGTCGATTTCGTCGACATGAGCCGTGACGATGACGATCGGACCTTGGAACTGAGCGCGCAATTCGCGGCAAATGGCTTTTCCGTCGCGGTACGGGAGCATGTAATCGATAATGACGAAATCGGGATTTTCGCGCAGCACGCATTCGACGGCAGAATCGCCGCGATAATCGACGAGCACTTCGAAGTTGTGCATTTCCAAGTACTCTTTTGTGGCATTCGCCAAATCTACGTCGTCTTCGACGAGCATAATGCGTCGTTTTCTTTCGCTCATAGCCTTCCTCCTTTTCCTCTGCCAATAGTGAGCAATATTCTTTGAGAGGCAAAATAGCCGTCTAAAGGATAAGATTGAATTAGTCAAAGAAATTAGGCAAATTTATGAATAAAATTCAAAACAGTCTGACTGTTTCAGAAATTTTCGCTTCACGCTTTAAAGTGAACAAAAAAGTCAAAACACGCCGCAAATCAAGGCACGCAGAATGGTGAAAACCGAAAAAAGCGGTTGCGGGGAGCGAAAAATCGATTGAATAAAATTCAGTTTATTCGGTTGACGGATGCTTAAGCTTCGCAGAATTGCGGGGATTATCCGAAAGAATCGCGCCGGCGGGCGGGCAATTTGCGCGCCCGCCGGCGGCTGTCTTATTGGGACACCGTCATCCATGTTAACGAATAGAACGCAATGCGTTTGTCGGATTTCACCGTGTAAGATGAGCAACTTTCATCGTTGAGTGCGAAACTCAATGTTTTGAGTTCGGTTGATGCGCAGTTCTTTTGGCTGTCGGCTGTTTGCGTGTCGGCATTCTTATTGCCGTTAGTGCATGAGACGGTGACGTTTGCCGATGCGTCGTAAGATTTGTATTCGAGCGATACCGTTGCCAAACCGCCCGAAAAATCGGAAACGGTTATGCTGCTTGTGTTTTTAAAAACTACGCCGTTTTCGCCGGAAACCGTGCAGTTTCCGCTTGCGCTTATCTCCAGACTCGGACGCGCTTTCACAGAAATCTTATATCCTGCGGGAGAATACGTGTCCGGGACGAGTTCCGCGGCATAATCGGTGGATTTCGTATCGGTTATCCAAGAAAAATCGTCGGAAAACGTCAGAGCCGGCCGGCTGCTGTCGGCGCATTGATTGCTTTGGCACGTTTGGTTGGCGGCGCAGTCGCCGTCTTGGGTGCATTGCACGCACGTCGGCACGCCCGACACTTCTGCGCATACATGTTTGGCGGACGGGCATTCTTGCGCCCGGAAACTGCCGTTTATGCACGTTTCGACGGCGGATGCGGAGCATTTCTTTGCGTTTTCTTTGCATTTTTGCGTGCAATTTTCCGTCGAAATCTTGCAATTATGGCAAGCGAGGGAACCCGAAACATAGGCGTCGGGGTCGTAAGCGGCGCAAGCGTCGCTGCTGTTCGGGAATGTTGCGGCGTCGCATTCTTCGCCGGAGGAAATTTTGCCGTCGCCGCAGACGGCGCACGCCGAAGTGTCGAGTGTGCACGATTGCGAGCAAGAGACGGTGCCGGTTGCGCCGGCGCCGAGTTTATCGGCGCATGTCGGCAAAGCTGCCGCCGATTTGAAATCGCATTCTTCGCCGGCGTCGAGCGAACCGTTGCCGCATTTGTCGGCGTCGATGTCGGGTTTTGAGCACGAACCTTCGGCAATGCCGTCGCATGAGGCGTTGCATTTGATTTCGCCCAAAGCTTCAGACCCCTTTCCGTTGAACGTTTCGCACTTTCTCTCGACGGCAAACGCTTCTCCGTCGCACAGCTCGCCCGGATCCAAACGACCGTTTCCGCACGCTTTTTCGGCGTTTTCGCAGCCATTTTCCGAATTTCCGTCGATGTCGAAATATCCGGGTTTGCACACGATGCGGCATTTCGAATCTTCGCAGTACGAATCCGAAAGATTCAGTTCGGGATTGCTTTTATCGGGGCAAGCGCGGCCGCATCCGCCGCAGTTGTCGGGATCGATGGACGTCTGAATGCATTCGACGCCGCCGTTTTCGGCGTCGCAGGCCTGCGTCGCCGTCGGGCAATTTGCCGTGCATTTGCCGGCTGCGCATCGCATGTTCGTTTTGCATACGTTGCCGCAAGCGCCGCAATTTGCCGCATCGTTCGCCGTATCTTTGCATCCGTCGATGCAGCATTCGCCGCCGGAGCAGAGTTTTTCGTCGGTGCAAAGGCATGCAAAGCGATAGTCTTGCGTCGATTCGGCGGTGTCGGGATTTTGCAATTTGCACGATTCGAATTGCCCGCATGCATTTCCGTATTTGCCGCAGTTGCGTTCGGTTTGATCGACGCAAACTCCTTCGCCGCACAGCTGGCTTTTTCGGCATTGAAAGACGGCGTTGTTGTGCGTGCACGATTGATAGAGTTTTGCGTCTTTTTCGGCGTCGACGGAATCGGCGCACGCCTGCATGCACATTGCAATTGCGAACAAACATATAACGGATGATTTTTTCATCGAGAGGGCTCCCAAAAGGAATAATCTTCGGCGCGAGGGCGCAGAGAGGATTAATGTTCGGATTTTGCGGCATTGATTCGATGTTTGAGCGCGCGCCAGCATTCGCGTCCGGTTTGCGCGCTGAGGATTTTGTTGACCGAGGCGCCGATGGCAATTCCGACGACGGGAATGAAACGCGTCAGCCGTTTGCAGCTCATCATGACGATGACGCGCGCGACTGTTTTTGCCAATGTTTTGCTCAATTCCCGCGTCGAAAACTCGCTCATGGCGAGGTCGACGATTTGGAGCACAGACGGTTCTTTTTCGCTGTCGTAGGCGTCTTCGAGCGAAGCGCAGACGAGGAGAAACCCGAGTTTGCGTTCTTTTGGGTCGGCGATGTCGAAGCCCGCCAAATGCGAGAGCGCCAAGACCATTTCGAGTTCGAATTTGAGCGCGACGACGGCGTCGAGCGCGGCGACGCCGAAGACGGAAAAGATGGGACCGACGAAGGGAATCATGCCGGGGATTGCGCTTGCGCCGCCGCCGACGGCCGTGAGATCGGAGTATCGCATGATGATCATGTTTGCCGCGTATTTTTGCCGTTTTTCGGGATCTGCCGTCAGTTTTTCGGCATAATTCTGCGCTTTTTTGCAAACTTTGATGATGGCTTCGTCGGAAGCAATGAGTTTGTCGATGACTTTAATGACTTCGCGCGCCTGTTCGGCGGTAATCGTCTTTTTCATGGGTGCTCCAAATCGAGGGTAAACACAATGCATGCGCAATCGCAAGATGTCTCGGTCCGTCGTCTGCGCCGGGGAATGCATTGTAGTCATGAAATGTCCAAAGCGCAAATGGTCGGTGCAGCAATTGTCTGCCGCTTGCCGGATATCGGGCGTCATCGGCAGGCATTTGAATGCGCAGGATCGCGCGCCGGGCGCCGAGATCGCCGGTTGCGCGCCGCAGCATTGTTTTGGGGGCTTCGTCTGTTTCGCCCCCCCCGGGGGGGCGAAATACGCCTTCGCAGCCTGCCTATTTGCGGGGCAAATACGGCAGGCTTGCCGCGCTATTGCCCGCAGAGGGGCAATACGCGCGGCTATCGGGCGCGGCCGATGCGCCGCGCGACTCGCGTGTTTTGAGGCTTGCGCGCAGATATTTCCGGAAATGCGGAGAAATACAGATTTCTTGACATTGGGGGGGGGCAGAGATTAGGCAAAGAAATTTTTGCGGATGCGCCAATTTTGCGCGCAGCGTTTCGGCGCGCCGCGCCGCATGTTTCGTTCTTTTCGTTTGTTTTTGTTTTTCAGAATTTGCGATTTCAGGGTTTTGGGTTCATGGATAGCCAGTATATTATCATCGGGTGTCTCGTTTTGGTCGTTTTGTGGATTGTGTTCAGCGCCGTGAGCGGCAATCCCAAATCGAAAGCGTTTAAAGTTGTGCGCAAAACGCACGATCCGTCGGGATTGATTGCCGCGATCGATGCCGACAAAACGAGCGACATCCCGACGGAATACAATTCTTATATCAAGACGCTTTGGGATGCTTACGATCGCGAAACGGCGACAAAACTCATTCAGGCGCTTTTGGAGCGCAACGATACGGCGCCGATTTCGCAATTTTGGATGAAAACGCTGCTCGACGTCGAACCGGAATTGGCGCGGACGATGCTGGGCGAACCGTTTATCATGGCACATTACAAGGAAGGCATTGCCGCCAAATGCGGCAGCGGGTGCGGCGGTTCGTGCAAATCGTGCAAATCGTGCAAATAATCGGCGTTTTTCGGCGTTTTTAATCGCGATCCATGCCTGTATTGCATAATTTTATTCATGCGCCGCATACGAATGCGGCGGCATCGCCGCCCGGGCGCGACAATCCGCGGCGCGCCATTTTGCTCATGTGCGGGGCGGGTCTGACGTTTGGGGTGAGCTCGGCATTGCTCAAAGAATGCACCGAAACGGTCAATCCGTTTGAGTGCGCATTTTTTCGCACGGGCGTCGGTTTTTTTATATTAATCGTCATGACGGCGATGGGGCTTCGTCAGCGCACGATAGGCAACAACGTCGGTTTGCTCGGGCTGCGGGGGCTGTTGGGGGCAGTCGGTGCGCTTTCGTACATTTGGTCGATTTCGCGTCTTGAGCTTGGGCTTGCCAACGGTCTGAATCAGACATCGCCGATATTCGTATGCCTGTTTGCGGCGATATTTCTCGGGGAGCGCTTCAATTGGCGGATATATGCGACGGTTGCGGCGGCATTTGCCGGGATTTCGCTCATCGTCAACCCCGATTTCGGGGGCATAAATCCGGCGGCAGCCGTCGGGCTCGGGTCGGGGGTATTTTCGGCGCTTGCTTATACGTGCGTGCGCGTGCTCCAAAAGACCGACACCTCGGAAACGATCGTGATGTGGCTTTTGGGCGTGTCGACGATAGCGGCGGCGTGTTCGGCGTTTTTTGTGCCTTGGACAATGCCCCGAGGCGCGACGTGGCTATTTTTGATCGGCGCGGGTCTGACGGCGTTCATCGCCCAGCTTTTGATGACCTCGGCTTATCGCTATGCGCCGGCGACGATCGTCGCGCCGTTTATTTATCTTTCGACGTTTTCGAGCATTCTCATCGCATTTTTTGTTTGGAACGAATTGCCGACGTTTTGGGCGCTTGTCGGGTGCGGGATTACGATAACGTGCACGATTCTCATCGGCGTGTTGCCGCATAACCGGGCGAAAGCATGAGGCTTTCGCGGCGTTTGCGCTATCGAAAACCGAGATTTGCCGCATACCCGAAAAAACGCGCGGGAACGGCCGTCAAATGCAGAATATGCATAAAACCGCGCGCCGCGAAGGCGTATTGAGGCGTCAGCCGAAATAGCCGGAGCCGCGCAGGCGTATTGAGGCGTCAGCCGAAATAGCCGGAGCCCGGAGCGCATTGCCCCAAAGGGGCAAAAGCGGCGGCGCAAAAAAAAAGCGCTTCATCGGCGGCAGCCGACAGGCGCTTTTGCGCAGGGGAATTGCCCGCAGCGGAGGGGGGCAATTGCCGGGGATTTCGGGCGATATTACGTTTTGACGGCGCTGCTCATGGAGAAGATCGGCAGGTACATGCCGATGAGCATGCCGCCGACCAAGACGGCGATGAGGCACATCATGGCGGGTTCGATGAGCGCCATCATTTTGCCGATGGCATCGTCGACTTCTTCGTCGTAGAAGTCGGCGATTTTGTTGAGCATGGTGTCGAGCGCGCCGGTTTCTTCGCCGACGCGGATCATTTGGACGACCATGTTGGGGAATATGCCGGTGATGAGGAGCGGGTCGGCGAGGGTCGAACCTTCGGAGAGGCGTTGTCGGGCGTAGAGGATGCCGTCGCGGATGACGGTGTTGGAGATGGAGTCGCTGACGATGTTGAGTCCGTCCAAGAGGGGTACGCCGGACGAAAGCATGGTGCCCAAAGTTCGGGTGAAGGTCGAAACGGCGGATTTTCGGATGACGGTGCCGATGCCGGGGAAGAAGAGCATGACGGTGTCGACGGCGCGGCGGAAGTTGGGCGATCGCAGCCCGAGGCAGAAAATCGTCGGGACGGCGACGAGGGTGCCGACGATGAAGGCGATGTTGTTGACGACCCAGTCGGAGGTATCGATGAGCATTTGGGTCAATCCGGGCAATTCGCTGCCCATCGACGAGAACATGTCTTGGAAAGTCGGGATGACTTTGAGGAGCATGAAGATGAGGATGACGATGGCGACGATGAGCGTTCCGACGGGGTAGGTGAGTGCGCTTTTGATTTTTCGCTTCATGGCGTCGGATTTTTCGATTTGGACGCACAGACGCGCCAAGATGGTGTCGAGGACGCCGCCGGCTTCGCCGGCCATGACGAGCGACGAATAGATTGGGGGGAAGACGCCGGGGTGCTTTTTGAGCGCGTCGCCGAACGTCATGCCCGTTTCGACGTCGGTTTTGATGGCGATTTGGACGCGTTTGAAGTGCGGATTGGGTTCTTGACCCGAGAGCAGGTCGAGGGCCTGCACGATGGGCAGACCTGCGTCGATCATGGTCGAGAGCTGACGCGAAAAGACGACGAGTTCGCGGCTTGAGACGCCGCTTGATCCGGGGGGAAACGGCGGGAGGACCAAATCTTGGGGTTTGGGTTTGATGCTGAGAACGGTGAGCCCGTTGGAAACGAGGCGCTGGCGGGCGGCTTCGGGGCTGTCGGCATCGATTTCGCCGTTTTTCGACGCGCCGCTGTTCGAAAATCTGGCCTTGTACTTATACGTTGTCATGAGGGGACTCCGACGGTTTGATTGCAGAAAGTTAAAAAAAGCGGCGCGCCGGCGCGCGCATCGGATTAGGGTTTAAGCCATGCCCAGGAGTTTTTGAAGTTCGGCGGGATCGCTCGTGTGCGCCATGGCTTCTTCGTGCGTGACTTTGTTGTTGATGATGAGATCGACGAGTGCTTGGTTCATCGTCTGCATGCTCGTTTTTGCGCGGTTGAGCTGAATCGTCGAATAAATCATGTGAATTTTTTCGTCGCGGATGAGGTTTCGGATGCCCGGTGTCGCGACCATGATTTCGAGGGCGACGGAACGTCCGCGGCCGGAGGCGTTAAGCAGGAGCTGCTGACAGACGACGCCTTCGAGAACGAACGAGAGCTGCGTCAGGACTTGATCGTGTTGGGTCGGCGGGAAAACGTCGACGATTCGGTTGATCGTTTGCGCGCAGCTGTTCGTGTGCAGCGTCGACAGGACCAAGTGCCCGGTTTCGGCGAGGGTGAGCGCGGTTTCGATCGATTCTCTGTCGCGCAGCTCGCCCAGGAGCACGACGTCGGGGTCTTGGCGCAAGATATAGCGCATGGCGTGATGATAGCTTGCGGTATCGGTGCCGACTTCGCGCTGATTGACGAGGCATTGGCGGTTTTGATGGATGTATTCGATGGGGTCTTCGATGGTGATGATATGTTTTTTGAAATTGCGATTGATAAAATCGACCATCGTGGCCAAAGTCGTCGATTTGCCCGACCCGGTGGGGCCGGTGATGAGCACGAGACCGTGGGGCAGCGACGAAAAGTCGCGCAAAATCGGGGGCAAATCGAGTTCTTCGAAGGATCGGATCCGATTGGGAATGTAGCGGAACGCGCCGGCGACGGCGCCGCGCTGGACGAAGATGTTGCCGCGGAAACGTCCGATGTTATCGATTCCGAACGAGAAGTCGAGTTCGTTTTCGGCATCGAATTTTTGGCGCTGTTCGTCGCTTAACAGGCTCAGGCAGAGCGCGCGGGTTTGCGCCGAAGTGAGGATGTCGGATTTGATGGGGATGAGGTTTCCGTCGATGCGGAGTTTTGGGGGAGAATTTGTCGAGACATGCAAATCGCTCGCATTTTGCGCCACCATGAGCGCGAGCAATTGGTGCATCATCGTTCGGACTTGTTCCATGAATGATTGCCTTCAGAAATACGGAGAAAAAAGATGCCGCGCGCGCAAAAAAAAACGCGCCGGCGGGCATTATATCACATCGGCGCGGCAGTGTCGAAGAAGTTGAGCATGCGGCGGCGCCGCCGCGGCGCCGCGGGGAATAGTTCGGCGGCGCCGCCGCGCGCGGCCGAATTAATCGGCGAGCCCTGCGCAGAGATATTTTTCGGCGCCGTCGGGAATGACGGTGACGATATTTTGCCCGGGGCGCAGGCAGCCGCGCCGGAAGAGTTCGACGACGGCCGCGATGTTGGCGCCGCCCGAAATGCCCGCCGACAGACCGTCGTGACGGAGAACGTCTTTTGCGACGTCGGCGGCGGTTTGCGTGCGAATGCCGACGGCGTCGCAAATCAGGGAGAGATCGAGGAGTTTTGGGACGAATCCGGCGCCGATGCCTTGTATTCCGTGCGGTCCGGGTTTAATCGGCGCGTTGCGCAATGTTTGAAACAGAACCGGCGATTCGGCCGGTTCGACGGCGTAAGAAAGGAGATCGGGGTTATGCCGGCGCAAGCATTGCGAGACGCCGGCGAGCGTTCCGCCTGTGCCGACGCCGGCGACGAAGATGTCGGCTTTCGCCGCGCCGGCGGCGCGGATGCCTTCGAGAATTTCCGGTCCGGTCGTATCGCGGTGCGCCCATACGTTGGCCGGGTTTTCGAACTGCATGGGCATGAAATACTTATGCGGCGATTTATCGGCGTGCGCCCGGGCGCGCCGGATGGCGCCTTTCATGCCTTCGGCGGCGGGGGTGAGGATGATGCGGGCATTGTAAAGCGAAATGCGTTTTCGCTGCTCGGGTTTTGCCGTCTCGGGCATGACAATTGTGACGGGAATGCCCAAGGCCGCGCCGACAGCCGCCAAACCGATGCCGGCGTTTCCGCTCGTGGGCTCGATTATGCCGACTTCGCCGCTGCCCGGGACGAGGATGCCGCGATCGGCGGCGTCTTTGATCATGCGCCACGCGACGCGGTCTTTGATGCTCCCCGCAGGGTTGGCGCGCTCGAGTTTGACGAAGAGATTGGCTCCGATGACGGAAGAAATCCTGCGGAGCCGGACGAGCGGCGTATGCCCGAGCGCCGCTGCAAACGCGCAATTATCGCAAATCATAAAGTTATCCGATATCTTCGAATCGCGCCCGCAGGCGCGCCGGCCGATAAACGCTGCGGCGTCCGGGATGCGACGCGCAGCGGCCGAATAGTACGCATTATCGGCGTTATGCACAAGCTGCTGCCGGCAGATCGTTTATTCGATATTTTGCGCATCTGAGCCGGCGCTTGCCGTTGCGCTCATGCGCGCTTCTTACGGAGGCCTTGCCATCGCATCAAACGGGCAAAAAAAGCCGAATAAAGAACGAAACGGACGGCGCAACACGCGCTTTCCGGCTTGCATCATTGCCTCGGCATCAAACGCCCGAAAAACAGTTTTTTCGGTTGTTGCCTGCCTATTTCGCCTTCGGCGCAATACGGCAGGCTTGCCGCGCTATGTTCTCCCTGCCTTGCCCGCCTGCCGGCAGACCTGCGGCAGGTGCGAGCATACGCGCGGCCTCATGCGCGGCTATGTTCTCAGCGGCTTTGCAAGCCGCTTTACGAGCATACGCCGCGCTTTTTTTTGATATGTTGCGCATCTGCGATCGCAAGACGCCGTCAGGCAAATATGGGACAGCGAAAAGAAGAAATTGCGTCCGAAGAATGAAAAACGAAAAAAAATAAAAAAATTATTTGACAGACATGTTCGGCACGCGTATAAGCCGCCTTCGCCGACGGGATGAAACAAGCCCGCAGCGCGATGAAAACCGAAGATGAGAAAGC